>NZ_JBEXXQ010000232.1:0-1021 GCF_040630525.1 Streptomyces sp. NPDC005799 | reverse complement strand
TGCGGGTGATGTTGACGGTCGCTTCGTCGGTGGGCATGCCGAGGAGTTCGTGCAGCTCAGGGGCTCTGAACACCTGGCCGGGGTGCTGGTTGAAGGCGTTCACGATGGCCTGGTAGGCGGTGCTGGTCTCGGGAGGGCCGGGTTCGGCTCCTGCCGGCGCGGCCTCCGCGATGACCTTCCGGGTGGTGTCCAGGTCCGCGAGTCGGGCCTGGGTCTCGGCCAGGGCAGCGGTCAAGTGCTCGATCTGACCGCGTAGTTCTGCGGCTCGGGCGGTGACTTCGTCGTGCTGGACCTGGAGGCCGGCGAGGAGTTCGGTGGCGTTCACGCGGCCAGCCCGAGGGTGTCGCGCCAGGTGGGACTCGGTGTGGTGAGGCGGCGGGTCATGTTCGCGGTGGAGGCCCAGTAGACGCGCGAGACGGAGGTGTCGGGCCGGTGGCCGTACTCACGGGCCCGACGCCGGTGCGGCAGCAGCGTGCCGTTCGTCTGCTCCACCACCCACCGCTTCGGCTGCGGGACAAAGCCTTTGCCCTGGTCGGCCGGGTTGCGGCGGACGACCTCGACGTCGATGTCCATCAACGCGCCGTGGATGACGACTTCGTCCTTGAAGCCCTGGTCCGCCAGGGCCTTCTCCAGCCGCATCCCGCAGCGTTCGGCCGCCTGGTCGAGCAGGGCGGTGCCGGCGGCGTTGTCATGGGCGGATGCGGCCAGGACGACGACGCCGATGATCAGCCCCAGCACGTCGACGGCAAGTCCCCGCTTGCGCCCCGACACCTTCTTGTTGGCATCCAGTCCCGTCGTGGTCTTCGGGACACCGGCAGCCGCGCGGACGGACTGGGTGTCGATGATCACGAGGGACGGGTCCTCTAATCGCCGGGCTCTCTCCCTCACCTGGCAGCGCAGGAGTTCCTGAATCCGCTGGTCGAGCCCGTCCTCGCGCCACAGACCGAAGTAGTAGAACACCGCCGACCAGGCCGGCAAGTCGTGGGGCAGATAGCGCCACTGACAGCCCGTCCGGTTCTGA
>NZ_JBEXXQ010000231.1:0-1042 GCF_040630525.1 Streptomyces sp. NPDC005799 | reverse complement strand
GGGTGGTCTTGGCGATGTTGGTGGCGCCTGCGGCTTTGAGAGTGCCGATCGCGAGGTTGCGGAGGGTGGCCATGGCGCGTGGGGCGGTGCCGGTGTGCACGGTGGAGGCGTCCTCGGTGAAGGTGCGGTCTCTGATGTGGTGCGGGGAGTGCACGATCCCGTGTCCACGCAGGTAGGAGGCGAGGTCGGCGGGGGTGGTCTGGTGGGTGTCGAGGCTGGTGACGGCGTAGACAGTCTCGCGGGTCTGCTTCTTGCCGCTCTCCTGGCGGCGGCGGTGTACGCGGATGGCGAGCTTCGCGTGGGGGAAGGCGATGCCGCCGAGGTTGCCGGCGATGCCGAGGGTCTTGACCGAGCGGGATTCGCGGCGGCCGTGACCGGCGTTGGAGGCGCTGTGCTGGACAGCCACCGCCGACCGGTCCAGGCCATCCAACTGGTCATAGGCGGTGGGCTGGTTGGTCTTGATGACCGCAACATAGTGGGCCTTCTTGGTCTCGACCAGCCAGGCCACGTTGGCCTGCACGGTGTGCAGGGCATCGAAGGTGACCACCGTCTCGGTGAGGCCGAGACCGGCCAGCAGCGGCCGGAAGTGCGTCGTCTCGTTTGTCTTGGCTCCGACTTCGGCCTGGGCCAGGGTGAGCGGGTATCCGTGGGTGATCGCGGACAACAGGTGGCGGCGGGGTCGGTCCCGGTGAGCCGAGCCGCGCAGGGCCTTGCCGTCCACCGCGATCACTCGCCGCGCATGTCCGTCTTGCGCCGGATGCGCGTGGCGCTGGGCCAGCCACGCGCCGACGGCCGCGTCCAGGGCGTCGCCGTCCAGGCGCTGCAGCACCCGGCTGATCGCCGATCGGGACGGGGCATGCCGCCACCGCAACAGGTGGAGGCGCACACCCAGGATGTCCAGCAGGTCGCTGCCGGCACGGGCACCGAACTCGGCGAGCTCATCGATGCTCCGGGCGCCCGCAAGGGTTGCCGCCGCACAGACGAGCAGGATCGAGACCAGCGAGTACCAGCGGCCCCGCCGCGAGCGCGGATCGGGTACCGC
>NZ_JBEXXQ010000230.1:0-1061 GCF_040630525.1 Streptomyces sp. NPDC005799 | reverse complement strand
CAGTTCCTCGGCATCGTAGGTGATCTTCGAGACGGCCTTGGGCCACTTGGCGCCGTAGGTGCGGACGAACGCTTCGATCGCCTTCTCGGCGTGGGCCCGGTCCTCGGCGTTGTAGATCTCCTGCATCGCCTTCGTCGCGCCGGGCTGCGCGGACTTGGGCAGGCAGTTGGTGACGTTGCGGGCTTTGTGAACCCAGCACCTTTGCGGCCTAGCTGCCGGGAAGACCTCGGCGAGCGCCCGCCACAGGCCCATGGCACCGTCGCCGATGACCAACTCGGGGTCGCGCATGCCGCGTCGGCGGCAGTCGCGCAGCAGGTCGGCCCACGACTCGGTCGACTCCCGCAGGCCCTCGGCCAGTGCGATCAGCTCCTTCGTGCCGTCCAGCCGGACTCCGAGCAGGACCAGGACGCACGAGCGGGCCTGGCCGAGCCGGACCTTCGGGTGCACGCCGTCAGCCCACACGTAGACGAAGTCGCGATCCGACAGGTCCCGGTTCTGGAAGGCAGCGTGGTCCTCGCCCCACTGCCTGGTCAGTCGTGTCACGGTCGCGGCCGACAGGCCGGCGGTGCCGCCGAGGAACTGCTCCAGCGCCGGGACGAAGTCGCCAGACGACAGGCCGTGCAAGTAGAGCAGCGGCAGCACTTCCGAGATTTTCGGGGACCTTGCGGCACCACGGCGGCAGGATCTTCGAGGAGAACCGCTTGCGCTCGCCGGTCTCGTCGTCGACGCGGCGGTCGTTCACCCGCGGGGCCTTGACCTCGACCGGCCCGGCCGCGGTGACCACCGTCCGGGACCGGTGGTGGCCGTTGCGGACAACGAGACGCCGGCCGTACTCGTCGGTCTCGGCCGCCAACTCGGCTATGTACTGGTTAACTTCCGCTTCCAGTGCGGCGGCGAGCATCCGGCGGGCGCCTTCCCGCACGATCTCGTCGATCAGGGAGCCGGACTGGGTGGAGCCGTCGTCAGTGACTACGCTGAGCACGGGCGTGCCTTCCCGACCCGCGCTGCGAACGCGGGCCCACTCGGAGACCTTACGGATCATTCGGGAAGGTACGCCCTCC
>NZ_JBEXXQ010000229.1:0-1069 GCF_040630525.1 Streptomyces sp. NPDC005799 | reverse complement strand
CTCGATGCGCCAGCGGAGCTTGGCGAGCCGGACCAGTGTGGTCAAGGGCATGCCGGAGGGCAGATCGGACAGCCAGTACTGCACCGGCTCACTCTCACCGGCGGGCCATTCGGCCAGCAGCCAGCACACGGGCAGTTCCGGACCGTCGGCGTGCTGGCGGACCTCGCGTCCGGCAGGCCGGATACGCAAGGCCACGAAGCGGGAGTACATCCGCTTGCGGCCCGAGCGGCCACTTCCGGGCCGGGAACCCTCACGCCACTGCACCGGCCGGGCCGCCTTCCGGCCCGCCGCGATGACCAGTTCCTTCACCGAGCGCGGCTTGTCGGGATACTTCGCCACCGGCGGGCGTCCGGTCCCGGAGTACGGTTCGGTCACCGGCACCGCGTCGGCGGGCTGGGCCGAGAGCGTGGTGGAGATCCCCACCACGTAGTTCAGGCCGCGGGCCTGCAGTCCGTGCCGGAACGCGGCGGCGTCGCCGTATCCTGCGTCCGCGATGGCCAGCGGCACCTCCAGGCCCCAGGAGCGGGTCTCGTCGAGCATGTCCAGGGCCAGCTGCCATTTCTCCACGTGCCCGACATCGTCCGGGATGCCGCACGCGGCGCGGCGGGCAACCTTGTCCGCATCGGCCTTCGGCGAGGCGGGATCCCATGTCTCGGGCAGGAACAGTCGCCAGTTGACCGCCGCCGAGGCGTGGTCGGATGCGAGGTGGAGAGAGACGCCGACCTGGCAGTTGGTGACCTTGCCGGCGGTGCCGGTGTACTGCCGCGACACGCATGCCGAGGCCCTCCCGTCCTTCAAAAACCCGGTGTCGTCGAAGACCAGGGCCTCGGGCCCGATCGCCTCCTCCATACGCCAGGCGAGCTGGGCCCGGATGTGGGCCGGATCCCAGGGGCTGGTGGTGATGAAGTTGGCCAGTGCCTGCCGGTTGCCGTCCTCCCCAAGCCGGGCGGCCATCGGCTCGACCGACTTACGCTGCCCGTCGGTCAGCAGACCCCGCAGATACACCTGCCCCCAGCGGCGCTGATCCTTGCGCGCGAACGGCTCGAACACCTCCGCCGCAAACGTCTCC
>NZ_JBEXXQ010000228.1:0-1102 GCF_040630525.1 Streptomyces sp. NPDC005799 | reverse complement strand
GGTTCGAGTCCCGTCACTCACCCTGAATGATCAAGGGGTTGACCTGGTAAAACAGGCCAACCCCTTGATTCTTTTATCTTTTTGGCCAAACCACGGCCACACACGATCTTGAAACCGCCCTTATTGTCCCGTCATGGCGAGCATCCGAGAGCGCAAGAAGAAGGACGGTACGGCGACCTACCAAGTCCGGTGGCTCCAAGGTGGGCGCGGCGGCTCGTGGGAGGACGAGAACTTCGCGGACCCGGATCAGGCGGAGGCGTTCCGCAAGCTGGTGGAGGCGCACGGCAACAAGTGGCCGTATGGCTGGGTGCGTGGTCGTGGCTTCGTCGAGCCCGACGAGAACCCCGACGACGTGCCGCTGACCGCGTACGCCGACCGCTACGTCGACCGGCTGACCGGCATCGACGACCGCACCCGCGAGGACTACCGGCGCGAGATCCGCCTTCACTTCTCCCACATCGTGCACCTGCGGGCCGACGGCACCGAGATACCGGCCACCATCTGCAATGTCACGCAGGACGACGTGACCGACTGGGTGCGCCGCGAGGAAGCCGGCGAGCCAGACCCCACCGACCCTGAGAAGTGGCTGCGCCGGAAGGCAGACCCGAAGTCCATCGCGAACCGCCACGGCCTCCTCTACTGCATCTTCCAGGCCGCCGTCGACGCGACACCGCAACTGCGCGGCACGAACCCGTGCAAGAACACGAGCCTCCCGCGCGCGGACGATCACGTCGAAGAGGAGATGACGTTCCTCGAGCGGGACGAGTACGCGCGGATCGCATTGGAGATCACGGATCCTGACGCCCGGGACCTGGCCGACTGGCTCGTGGGCACAGGGATGCGCTGGGGCGAGGCAACGGCGCTTCAGGTCAAGGACTTCAACCTGACCGCCGAGAAGCCCACAGCGTCCGTTCAGCGGGCCTGGAAGAAGGCGAAGAAGGGAAGTCCCCAGGCGTTCTACCTTGGGCCGCCCAAGACGAAGAAGGCGCGGCGGCGCATCGCGCTGACGGCGGCTCAGGTGGAGATGGTCCGTCGCCTCACGAGCGGCCGAGCCAAGGACGACTTCGTGTTCCGTGCCGCCATGGGCGGGCCGTGGCGGCAC
>NZ_JBEXXQ010000227.1:0-1104 GCF_040630525.1 Streptomyces sp. NPDC005799 | reverse complement strand
GATACTGGCGCCCACCGTCTACCGGCACGTTCCGTCGTCACCCAACCGAGCACCGCCGGTAGAGGGCACCCGAGACGTGGGCTGCATTGGCGAGGTGGATGTGGCCGCCGCTACTGAGGTTTTCGGTTCGGGGTGACGTTATGGCGGAGGCGTGATCAGTCCGGTTTCGGCGATGAACCCGTCGAGCAGGTCAGGCCGGTACTGCATCCGTTTGAGGCGGGTGCGGACGAGCCCGGCAAGGGCATCGATGTTGCACGGGGCGAGGTTGCCCAGGCTCTTCTTCAGGTGTGCCCATACGCCCTCGGCCGGGTTGAGGTCGGGGGTGTAGGTCGGGAAGCGGAAGACCGTCAACCATGGCCGCTTCCCGATCAGCTCGCGCATCGCGGCGTCGACGTGGTGGCTGTAGTTGTCCCACACCAACACGATGTTGCCGCCGAGCTGCTGGTGGGCGTCGTCCAGCAGCGAGGCGAAGTCCTTCTCCCGAAAGCCCTTCTTCTCGCCCTTGCGGCCGCGGTGCACCATCATCCGGAAGTCCAGCCGGGTGCGCCGGCCGACCTTGTGGCAGACCAGACCCGCCAGGGAGATGCGGCCCGAGCTGGCCGCGCGGACCCTGACCAAAGGCGGACGGCCACGGCGGGACCAGGTGCACGCCTTCGGCGGCCGCAGCAGCTGTCCTGCCTCGTCCGTGAAGCACAGCCAGGCGTCCTCGTCCCTCACCGTCTTTCCACCCGCGGCCACGTCTCCTTGATCCACGTGGCCACGGCCTCCTCGTCGCGTTCGGTAGCCCACCGTACCGGCACCTGCACCGTCCATCCCATCTGGCGCAGGATGCGCCAGGTCTGGGCCGGGCTGAAGCGCACATGGAACCGCCGGGCGATCACGGTGGCCACCCGGGCCAGCGTCCAGCGCTGGTCCTCCGTCCAGCCATGCGCGACCGGGCCCTTCTCAAGCTCCGCCGCCAGCCAGAGCCGCCACTCGGGCTTCATCCGTGACGGACGCCCGGACGGTCGATGGCGTCCAGCCAGGTGGTGTAGGGGATCAAGCCACCGGAATCCGCAGGCCAGGGACGGTGGCCCCGCCCGATCGGGTGTCCAGCTCGCCTTA
>NZ_JBEXXQ010000226.1:0-1127 GCF_040630525.1 Streptomyces sp. NPDC005799 | reverse complement strand
CCTCGAACGATGCCCCGAACGTGATCGCTCGTACGGGGATTCCGCGGACGTGAACACGGCCTCCGTCCGATCCTGTGCTCCGACCAAAGAGGCACTTGACCAGTACGAAGGCCGTGGGGCAATGAGTCTGCTGCACCACGATGCCCAGCGGGAGCCGTTCGCTGTGGCGTCACACTTCCGGGACGACTTCTATGCGTGTCTGACCGCCCGCCGTGACGAACTGTTCGAGCTCGCCGACGCGTTGTTGTGCGCGGATGGGCCGGTGAGGACGCCGGTGGATCTGACGCTGCTGGGCGAGCACCGCCGTGGACACGGCGCCTTGTACGGGGCTCTCAACCGTGGCCGGATCGACACCGGGCGCCTGCGACGGACGCTGGCCGCGCTGCCCCAGCCCGAGGCGGCCGACGGCCGGCTCGTCCTGGCCGTGGACGTGTCCAACTGGCTGCGGCCGGACGCCGAGTGCAGCGCGGACAGGTTGTTCTGCCACACCTACGGCCGTAGTAAGGACCAGCACCTGATGATCCCAGGCTGGCCGTACTCGTTCGTCGCCGCGCTCGAATCCGGGCGCACGTCGTGGTGCCAGCTGCTGGACGCGGTCCGCCTCGGCCCCACTGACGACGTCGCCGAGGTCACCGCAGTCCAGGTCCGCCGCGTGGTTCAGGATCTGATCGCGGGCGGACGGTGGCACCGGGGCGACGCGGACATCCTCATCGTCTTCGACGCCGGCTACGACGCCCCGCGCATGGCCCACCTCCTTCACGGGCTGCCCGTCGAGGTGCTGGGGCGACTGCGGTCGGACCGGGTGATGCGCAAGCCCGTTCCCGTGCCGTGGATCTCACCGCCGCAGGGCGGACGGCCCCCGAAGCACGGCAAGGAGTTCCGCTTCGCCAAACCGGAGTCCTGGGGCGAGCCGGACACGGCCACCACCCAGGTCACCGCCCGCTACGGCACCGCACAGACGATGGCCTGGGACCGGATCCACCCGCGGCTCACCACCCGTTCGGCCTGGATCGGGCATGACGGTGAACTCCCCATCCTTGAGGGGACGTTGATTCGCCTCCAGGTCGACCACCTGCCCGGAGGAGGGGACCCGCTGCCGGTCTGGCTGTGGTCCTCGAAGACTGGGA
>NZ_JBEXXQ010000225.1:0-1129 GCF_040630525.1 Streptomyces sp. NPDC005799 | reverse complement strand
GCCTTGATCCACCGACGGGATTTCGAAGTTCTCCGAGGGCGGGTTCTGGGCTTTCGGCTGGTGTGCGGGCAGGAGGTGTCCGCTGGTCTGCCCAGCTTTTCCACGAGTTGCGCTCCGGTTGGGCCCTGGCGGGGCGGGGTGATCAGGGACGTCCGGCCTGTTCGGGTGGACGGTGGAGGGTGTCGAACAGCTGTGTCCAGGCGTTCTGCCAGGGCCATCGCTGCGGTAGGTGCAGGGTGAGGCGGCGGGCGGAACGGGCGATGCGGGCGGGGACGTGGACGAGGTGGGCTCGGAGGGTGGCGGTGGTGGCCTTGGCATGGAAGGCGGAGGTCAGGCTGCCTGCGGCTCGCAGCAGGTTGTAGGCCATCGCCCACAGGGTCAGCCAGGCCGCGTTCGCGTTGAACTTCCCCGAGGGCAGGTGGGCCAGGGCGGAGGCTTTGCCGTCGGCGATGACCTGCTCGACGACGGCGTGGTGGCGGTGTTCCCGCTCGGCCTGGAGCACCTCGGCAGGATTGTCGGTGAAGAACGGGTGGTAGCGCCAGGCGGGGAAGAGTTCGCCCTGCTCGCCGACGGTGGCGGGTTTGGCCAGGTCGCGGACCCGGCGCACGATCAGCCGGGCGGTGACCTGCTCGCTCTTCTTACGGCCGGCGAACGCGGTGTAGGCGAGGATCTCCGCGACCTCGGCGCCTGAGATGAGCTCACCGGTGTCGGGGTCGGGCACGGCGGTGGGATACGTGATCTGCTGCCATGCCTGGTCGGGGATGGCGAGGACGGCCCGTTTGACAGATGGGTTCATGCCGCAGGTGATCGAGAAACGGGCGCCGGCCCGGCGGCAGGCGGCGATCACCCCGGCGTTGTAGAACTGCGAGTCCGCCCGCAGGATGCGCACGCCGGTGCAGCCCGCTTCCACCGCGGTGGTCAGTGCCTCGCTGACCAGCTTCGGGGCTCCGCGGGAGTCGGCTGCCTTGCCGCGTCGCATCCGCACGGTGGCGATCACCGGCCGGGAGGTGGGGGTGCAGATCGTGGCGAGCAGCGGGTGCAGGGTGCGTATCCCCTTGAAGCGGCCGTACTCGGCGCCCTGCTTGGTGCGGCCGTAGACGCGTTTGTGGGTGGAGTCGACATCGATGAA
>NZ_JBEXXQ010000224.1:0-1155 GCF_040630525.1 Streptomyces sp. NPDC005799 | reverse complement strand
GGCACCTGCTGGGACTTGGGGACCGCGAGCACGTATCCCAGGCCGGTCTCCTCCAGCATGCGGCGCAGCCGCCACTCCTGGCCGTAGGCGGCGTCCGCGGTCACCCAGGCGATGGGCAGCGGCGAGGCGATCGCCCGCAGCACCATGGCCTTGGCCAGGTCGGGCTTGGTGGCGAAGGCCCGCTCGTCAGGGATATGGGCGGCGCGGCAGCGGTCACGGTCATCGGTCCAGGACTTGGGTAGATACAACTCCCGGTCCACCAGGGCGCGTCCGCGGGTGGTGGCGTAGGCGGCGAACACGCCGATCTGGCAGTTTTCGGTGCGGCCGGGGGCCCGTATTTCAATAACTGTCAGCGACGGGTTCCGCGGGGGTTGTTCGGGCCTGTAGCTGTTCCAATGTGCGGGCGGGCGATCCGGGTATGGGTGTGACGAGGATCCGGTGCAGGTCCAGGAGCCGTTTTGCGTCCTGGTACTGGATGGACAGGTTGGTGCGGTTGACGCCCAGTAGTTGCGCCAGGAACGTCATGGTCACCGCTCTGCGGCGGCGCAGGATGGCTGCCAGGAGCCGGTGGGTGTGGTCCACGCTGCTGGTCTGTGGGTGGCGGTAGCTGCGCGGGCGGTGGAAGCGTCGCTGGAATGCTGTCTCGGCCAAGGCGTCCCAGAAAGGCTCCGAGACCGCCACCAGATGCTCGAAGGCGGTTCGTGACATGCCGGTCAGGGCCGGATCGGTGAGCATCGCGGTCAGGGCCGGGTCGGTCCGGTGTGCCGTTGCCGGCGCGTCTGACGCTCGCGGCGGAAGGGGAGACAATGTGTAGTTCCAGTCACCGTGGAAGGCGCTGGGTGTGATCGCAAGGGCGTGGAATTCGGCGGGTGTGACGCTGATGCCGAGGTCGTAGCTGCCTGTGTCCAGTTCGGCCCCGATGGTCAGGCCGGTCCTGGTGGTTGTGGCGGCGATGGTCTCAAGGACAACCTGGTAGCTGGTCAGCGGTCGCCCCCGCCAGTTCGCGGTGATGTGACAGAACATCCGGTGCTCTATCTTGTTCCACTTCGACGTCCCCGGCCAATGCCGTTGCTTGAAGTTGTCAAGTAGTTCGTGACATCAGTGCAGTGTGGTCGTTGGGCCTGGCATGCATCCGTGGGTGGGGTTGTCTGATCA
>NZ_JBEXXQ010000223.1:0-1161 GCF_040630525.1 Streptomyces sp. NPDC005799 | reverse complement strand
ACGCCGGGATCGGCGTCGGCCGCGAGCGGGGACCTGCCGCCGGTGGCCGGGACCGTGCCGGTCGCCGGCGCGACGATCGTCGGAGAGCAGTGGGTCACCGAGCGAACCGTGTCGCTGACCGTCGCGACGCCGTCGTTCACCACGCCGGCCAAGGTCGAGGTCATGCTGCCGACCGGCTACGCGGCCGATCCGACCCGTCGGTGGCACGTCACGTACTTCACGATCGGGACCAACGGCGACCAGACGATGTTCCGTACGCTGGACGACGGCGAGAGCCTCACCGCCTCCCACCCGTCGATCGTGGTGTCACCGAGCGCGAGTCCGCTCCAGGGAGTCGTGAACGCCGGCGACACCGTCCCGGGTGGAAACTCCGGGTACTGGAGCGACTGGTACAACAACGGCGCGGGCGGTCCGCCGATGTACGAGACCTTCGTGACCAAGCAGCTCAGGCCGCTGATCGACGCGAACTTCCGCACCGTGGCCGATCGCGCGAACCGCGTGATCCTCGGTGAGTCCGTGGGCGGCTACGGCGCCCTCATGCTCGCCGCCCGGCATCCGGACCTGTTCTCCGCGACGTCCAGCCTCTCCGGAGCGGCCGACAGCAACTCGGCCCCCGGAGCCGCCGTCCTCTCGCTCAGCCCGGCACTGGACCTCGCCCCGCCGGACTCGATCTACGACCGCGCGTGATCCAGGAGATCCGCTGGCGCGGGCACAACCCCACCGACCTGGCAGGCAACCTGGGCGGCCTCGACGTGCAGCTCTACACCGGGAACAGTGTTCTGGGAACCGTCGAGGTGAGTGACGCCGCAGCCGTGGCGGGGTGCGTGGTGGAGCCCGGCATCGTCAGTCCGGAGACGTACAGCATGCACAGCCGACTCACCTCTCTCAGCATCCCGCATGTGTTCAAGGCGTACAACTGGGGATGTCACACCCCCGCCATGTTCGAACAGGAGATCACCGAGAGCCTCAGCCGGTTCGCCAGTCGGTTCTCCCAGGACATCCCGAACCCCGCGACCTTCGACCACCGGTCCATCGAGCCGCAGTTCGGCGTGTACGGCTGGTCGGCCACGGCTGACCCCGACCGGGCGCTGGAGTTCCTGGACCTGCACGACGTCAGCGCCGCTGGACTCACCGTCACAGGCAGCGGATCGACCCGCATCA
>NZ_JBEXXQ010000222.1:0-1175 GCF_040630525.1 Streptomyces sp. NPDC005799 | reverse complement strand
GAGCAGCACGCTGGCCATGGTCGAAGACGCCGGCCGTCTGGACGAGGACGGCTACCACTACCTGACGGACCACGTCCGAGAGTGCGTCGTCCCTACCAGTCGCTGTGCAGTGCGGACTTCGCGTCCGAGCTGCCCCCAACCCCGCCGGCAAGCTCGTCGAACGCGCGCTGCCTGAGCGCTACGAGCATCTCGGCGCCCCCTGACCGGGACCGCGCCTTCGAGACCCGGCGCGCACTCCGCGCGCCGGGCCTCCCGCCTCAGGCAGCCCCTGATCAAGGCATCGAGTACCCGCCGCTGACCGCGACACCTGCCCGGTGACCCGGCGCGCGGCACGCTCCGAGGAGGCCCAGACGACCGCGTTGGCGGCATCGTGCCGTCGGCCGGGCGGCCTCGGAGGCCGGGACATCACGACTGTTCCGTGAACCCGACGACCGGAGTTGCCCCGTCCGCCGCGTGGCGTTCAGTGGCCACGCCGGTCATGCCATGGCATTCAACAGGTTGGCCACCACCTCCGGCCTCTCCAGCGAGATGAAGTGATCCGCTCCCGGCACCTCGGTGAAGTCGGCGGTGGGCAGCAGCTTCTTGTTGGCCTCCCGGTCCGAGGGCCGGGACCAGTCGTTCTCGCCGTAGACGAGATGGACGGGGGCCTTGACGTCGGGGTAGCGCGAGCGGGCCGCTATGAGGGTGGGCATGTTCCGGTACAAGGCGCGGGCAACGGTCGGGAAGCCGGGGCGCCTTCCTGACTGGAGGAGCTCGTCCAGGTAGTCCTCCCGGAACGCCGTCTTGTCGCCGACGCCGCCCTGCAGGATTCTGCGCAGGACGGGCCTGGGCTCCTGCTGGGCGATCAAACTGCCCACCCCTGGCGCGATGATCCCGCCGATCACCAGGCGGGCGAGGAGGCTGGAGCGGGCGATTCCGTCGCGGTAGTCGTACGCATTCACCGAGACGACGCGGCGCACCCGTTCCGGGAGGTCGGCCGCGGTGGTCAGGGCGAGCACCGCTCCCAGGGACTCGCCGACCAACGTCACGTCGTGCAGGTCGAGTTCGGTCAGCAGCCGCTTGACGCCCGCACGCAGCGCCGGCTCGTCGTAGGAGGCGCCGGGCACGATCTCGGAATAGCCCATCCCGGGCAGGTCGAGGGCGTACACGGTGTACTGGTGCGAGAGCATCGGCAT
>NZ_JBEXXQ010000221.1:0-1203 GCF_040630525.1 Streptomyces sp. NPDC005799 | reverse complement strand
ATCAACACCCGCGACCGGCAGCCGACACGGCGCGTCGCCCCCAAGGTCATCACGCTGCACCCGGCGATAGTTCACTAATTCAAGCAACGGCATTGCGTCCCCGGCGGTAGGTGACAGACCGTGATCTCCAGCCCGCTCTCTCGTGCGAAGGTGGCCAGGTTGCTTTTCCAGGTCCAGCGGCGGGGGTCGTTGGAGCCGCCGGAGTCCGCGGTGATCAGGAGCCGGGTGGCATTCGGGTGGTCGGCCCGTCCGCGGTGCTGCCACCAGCGTCGGATGGACTCCACCGCGAACTGGGCGGTGTCGTGGTCGGTGCCGACGTTGACCCATCCGGTGTTGTTGGCGATGTCGTAGATCCCATAGGGGATCGCCATGGGCTGGTCATTGGTGGTGAACGTGTGGCAGTCCACCGTGATCGCGTTCTTGGCCGGCCGCCAGGTGCGACCGGGCCGGTCCCGGTTGCCGAGCCATTCCTTGGCCTTGGTGTCGACGCTGATCACCGGCTGGGCATCGTTGAGGAACGCGGCGGCGGTGGCATTGAGGTGGGTGAACTGGGCATCGCGGTCCGGATGGCTGATGCCCTCTGCTGTCTTCGCGGTTCCCTGCAGGCTGTAGCCCAGGGTGTGCAGCAGGTGTCCGACGGTTGAAGCGCTGATCGGGTGGCCCTGTGCGGTGAGGGTCGAGGCCAGGGCCCGTAACGACAGCGTGGTCCACCGCAACGGGGAGACGGGGTCGCCTCGGGTGTGCGGCTCGATCAGCGACTCCAGCGCGGGCAGCAGACCAGGGTCGGTGTCTGTCAGCCGTTTGCGGCCCGCACCTGGAGCCCGGACCCGCAGGGTCGGTGAGGGGCAACCTGCCAGCTCGGCCATGCCTCGCGCGATGGTTGCAGTGCTGGTGCCGGAGGCGGCGGCGACCCGGACGATCCCGCCGCGGCCGAGGGCCGTCGCCTCACTGGCCAGGTACAACCGACGGCGGCGCTCATCAAGGTGCGGCAGGATCTGATCGAACTTGGCCCGCAGAACACGAGCAGCAACGCGACCTGACAGACACGGGGTCATATCTCAGACTCCCACCAACACCCCTCTGCCGAGCACTTATTGCAATACGGGCCCCGGCGGTGCCGGAGTACTGGCGTTGCACGCCGGCCGAGGTGGTGCCCTTCTTGAGGAAGCCGGTGTCGTCGAGGATGAGGATTCCGTCGGGTTC
>NZ_JBEXXQ010000220.1:0-1232 GCF_040630525.1 Streptomyces sp. NPDC005799 | reverse complement strand
GCTTGATTTCCATCGATGGTTGCGAACGCTCAGGAAGGAGATCGTTCGCATGCCTCGCGGAGGAGCCAACCGCAAGCCGACGGCGGCCAGACAGCGGTACTTCGAGCTGGTGCGCCAGGGTCTGAAAGGGGCCGCATCCGCCCGCCAAGTGGGCGTATCCACCAGCTGCGGATCCAAGTGGTTCATCGAAGCTGGAAGCATGATCATCCCAGATGCCTCCGTGGCACCACGCTTCCTCACTCAAGAGGACCGCATCGCCGTCGCCGACGGCCTGCGTGCCGGAAACGCTCCCGCCGCGATTGCTGCCGTGATCGGGAAGAGCACGTCCACCGTCTACCGGGAGATCGCCCGGGGCGGGAAGGACGACGGCAGCTACGACCCCTGGTGGGCGCACAACCAGGCACTGCTGCGCAGGCAGCGCCCGAAGACGGAGAAGATCCGAGGACATGCTCGATTGCGCTGCGTGGTCCGCGACAAGCTCGACGATGGATGGTCACCGCAGCAGATTTCCCGCTATCTGCGGCGTCAATACCCCGACGAGCCGCGGATGCACGCCTGCCCGGAGACGATCTATCGCGGGCTGTTCGCCGGGCTCCTGGGGCGACGTCAGGGCCGGCTGCGCACCGGGCGCACGCGACGGAAGAAGCAGCGGCGGGGCGTCCCCTCACCCAACAAGATCAAGAACATGAAATTGATCCATCACCGGCCTGTCGTCGTCAACGAACGTACCAGGCCAGGGGATTGGGAAGGCGATCTCATCATTGGTCGCGGCCAGCGGTCAGCGATCGGGACGCTGGTCGACCGCGCGACACGCTTCGTCCGCCTGATCCATCTGCCGGACGGATGGAAAGCCCAGCAGATGCGCGATGCGCTGACCGGGCAGACCGCAGACCTGCCTCCTGCAGCCCGCAGAACGCTGACCTGGGATCAGGGTCGCGAACTCGTCCTGCATGAGGAGATAGAAGAGCTGACGGGCTTCCGGATCTACTTCTGCGACCCTCATTCGCCCTGGCAGCGTGGGACGAACGAGAACACCAACGGCCTGCTGCGGCAGTACTTTCCCAAGGGTTCCGACCTTTCCGTCCACGATATCCGCAACCTCAGGGACGTCACCCGTCAGCTCAACGATCGACCCCGAATGGTCCTCGGCGACCGCACCCCGGACGAGGCTATGCGAGACTGGGGCATAGCACTGCAATCCAGATGATTCGCAACCATCACTGGAAACCGCC
>NZ_JBEXXQ010000219.1:0-1254 GCF_040630525.1 Streptomyces sp. NPDC005799 | reverse complement strand
ACTAGTAGACTGTCGTGGCTAATTTTTGGGATAGAGGTGGCGCAGTTTGATGCGTGCGTCGTGGGTGGTGAACTGCCAGTTCACCTGACGTTGGCCGGCGTTAGTGGCGTTCTGCCAGGCCGAGAGTTCGGTGTTGAGGATGTCGAGGTCGGTGATCCGGCGGCCGAGGCATTGCCGGGTCAGCGCGGACAGTTCGATCTCGGCGATGTTGAGCCATGACCCGTGCTTGGGCGTGTGGTGGATCTCGAGGCGTTGGGCCAGGGCGAAGGCCTCTTGCGGTTCGAATGCCTCGTACAGCGAGGCGATGGTGTGGGTGTTGAGGTTGTCCATCACCAGTACCACGGCCTCGGCGTCGGGGTAGTCCACGCTCAGCAGCTGCTTGACCTGGCCGGCCCAGTCGATCCGGGTCCGCTGGGACAGTGCCTGGACTCGACGCCATCCGCGTAAGGGTTCGACCCATACGAAGATGGAGCACGTGCCGCAGCGGATGTACTCGCTGTCCTGGCGGGCGTCGTGACCGGGCCGGGCCGGGAGCGGGTCGCGGACATCGGCGAGGAGCTGGCAGGGCTTCTCGTCCATGCACACCACCGGACGGGCCGGGTCGTAGGGCCGGGCATAGACGGCCAGCACGTCTTCCATCCGGGCCGCGAACTCTGCGTTCGCCCGTGGCGGGATGGTCCAGCACTTCTTCAGGTGAGGACGCAGTTCCGTTTTTTTAAGACCCGCCCGATGGTGGAATGGTCCAGATCAGGGATGTCCTCCACCAGCGCGACGTGCTTCTCCAGCAGCCGCAGCGACCACCGGGTGTAGCCCGGGGGTGGCGGTGAACACGCCATCGCGATCAGCCGGGCTTCGACCTCACCAGTCACCGGCGAGGGCACCGGCGGAAGGTCGCGCTTCTTCCGTGTGACCGTAGCCCGAACATCGCCACCGGTCTCGGCGAAACGCTTGGCGACCAGCCGCAATGTCTCACCGGAGACACCAAGACGAGCCGCGATCACCTCCTGCGAGCCGATCTCGCCTGCAGACGTGTCGAGCGCGAGTAGCACCCGCGCCCGCCTGATCACCGAGGCCGGATGGACCCCCGTCGTGGTCACCCGAACCAACTCTTCACGATCAGCCGCGGTCAGCACCACCGGCCTCTTCTTCTCCGAACCCATCGCACCAGCCCTGTCCGGCAGAACGGAAGAAGGATCTGCCACACACCAGCCTCCCGACTAAACAACCCAGAACTAAGCAGCGACACGCTACTAG
>NZ_JBEXXQ010000218.1:0-1363 GCF_040630525.1 Streptomyces sp. NPDC005799 | reverse complement strand
TACGCTGGACCGACACCGAACCACCCACCGCCGCCCAACACGGAGATCAAACAGCCAGTTCCCCTATATGAGTGCACTGTGGTTGACACATCTCGGCTTCCCAGCGTTCCGCGTAGAGCCGGGCGATCTGCTCGGCGGGGGCCTGCTCAGGATCGAGCAGAGTGGTGATCAGCCGGTAGGACTCGGTGCGGGGCTCGCCGTGCTCGGGGATGAGGGTGACTTCGGCCTCGATGACGCGGATCCGGATGCCCTGCTTCTGGCGGGCCCGCAGTCCTAGGCGCCGACCGCGTTCGCGGGCGCTGCGGCGCCAGTCGCCCTTGACCGAATAGACCGGGCCGGGCAGGACCGACAGGTAGGAGCCGTCCGGGAGTTCGGTGAACACTGGCAGCCTGCGCCGGGAGGGGGTGCGGAAGATCAGGTGGGCGCCGGTGCGAACGATCTGCGACACCTGCGGAAAGCCGGTGAAGTACCGGTCGGCTAGCACCAGCATGCCCCGGCGCACGGCCCCGGTCTGCATGAGCTTGTCCAGCAGCGGCAGTTCGCCGACCGACCACGGTCCCCAGACCGCCTCGAGCACGGCCCGTGTCCCACTGGCGATCAGCATGAGCACTCGGATCTGCGGATACCGTCCGGAGCCGAAGCGGCCGCGCGGCGGGTCGCCGAACGCCTTCCGGTTGGCCGGGGTGTCGGCCACGTCCAGGCGGGTGCCGTCCACCGACACCTTCAGCAGTGCCAGGTCGCATCCGAAGGCCGACATCCCCGGAGCGCCGGGATCGCTATGAGGGCCGCGCAGACGCCGAAACAGCGTCCTGAGCGGGGCAGGGCCGAGCCGACGGCGGGCCTGGACCGCGGCCGCGGTCGAAGGGATCCGCCGCGCTCCGGCCCGCAGCTGCTCCTTGAGCTGCTGGAACAGCATCCGCAGCACCTCGGGATAGCCAGCGGCCGGGCATAGCCACAGGGCGAGGACGAAGTACAACGTCACACGGGCCGGCAGGGCACGCACCCGCCGTTCCCGGCGCCCGCAGTCGGCGATCACCTGATCCACGAGCTCGGGAGACAGCAACTGTGGTAGGGCTCCCAGACCGAGATCATCTAAAGGATGAGGAGAGCCCGATGGCTTCAGCCTCACTCGGGCAGCGGGAACGGTGACAGGATGAGCAGACACGGGAGCCTCGGCACGGACGCGGTCTTCTTGGTCGAAAACCAGTCCTGCCGGGGCCCCTGTATGCCGTCAATCCCCCGAAAGGGCAGTTAACTTACCGGCGTTGCGTCATGTCCGCTACCCCGAGCTGGTCCGGCCGGGAGGCGGTGAAGTCGCGGTCGACCAGGTCCGGCGGGCGGGGCGCCGACGGCTCCGGCACGG
>NZ_JBEXXQ010000217.1:0-1369 GCF_040630525.1 Streptomyces sp. NPDC005799 | reverse complement strand
CAGGGACTTTGCGTGTAGTCGATCTGTCCGGTTGATCACGTGATTCCGAGGGCTGTGAGGGGTCGTTGTGGGTCGCGGGCGGTGTAGCGGCAGGCGGCCGCGATGTTCGTGTGGTCGTCCTGACGGAAAACGCTGATCGCGAGGTTGCGCAGACTGGCCATGACACGAGGCAGGCTGCCGACGCGGATCCTGGAGGCGTCCTCGGCGAAGGTCGTGTCGCGCACGTGGTGAAGCTGGTTCTCGATCTTCCAGTGACCGCGGATCCAGTCCGCGATCTGGGCGCCGGATACCGCGCCGGGTGGGAGGCTGGTGACGAAGTACAGTCGCTCGATCGTGGTCTTGCCGCTGGTCAGGTCCTTGCGCCAGCGCACGACGCGCAGGGCCTGGCGGGCTCCGGGATAGCTGAGGTGCCGGAAGGTGACCGTCTTCAGGTGTCGGACTTCGAGCCGGCCGCGGCCTCTGGTTCGGTCCTTGTGGTCCAGGGCGATGTCGGCCCATGGCAGCGTTCTCAACTGCTTGAGCAGGCCAGGGTGGTTGCCCTTGACGACAGCGATGTAGTGGGCGCCTTGCTCACACAGCCACCGGCCGTTCGCGTGCTGCGTGTGCGCCGCGTCCGCAGTGATCACGGTGTTTTCCAGGCCGAGGTCTTGCAGGAGCGGGACGAATGCGGGTGTCTCGTTGCTCTTCGCCTCGATCTGTCGCTGCCCGAGAACGGTTCCGGTGTGGTCCATCGCGGCCAGCAGCCATACCGGCTTCCCGCCTGCCGCCCGGGAGCCGCGCAACTGTTTCCCGTCGACGGCGACCGCCCGCCACCGTGGCTTCGTCGTGCCCCGGCCAGTGGATCTGGCCTGCAGGAACGCACTTACCGCGGTGTCCAGGGCATCGCCGTCGAGGCGGGTGAGCAGCCGCATCACGGTGGTGGGGTGGGGCACCGCGACCGTCTTGGTGAACGGGTCGACGGCGAAGCCCAGGGCCATGCTCACCCAGCGGGGCGCATCGTTGATCCACTCGGCGATCGCGGTCAGGGACCTCGCCCCGGCCAGCACGCCGGCTGCGGCGGCCGTCACCATCGCCACCAGCGGAAACCGTCGGCCGCGGCGGTCGCGTGGATCGGGCAGGCCAGCAAGAAACCGGGCCAGGCACACTGCGTCCGGCAGCGGTTGCGGGCAGAGGGTACGGGCCAGTTGCTCCAGGCCCGGGGGGATGGGAGAAGATGAGACAGCAGGCACGGTCTTCGGTTGTGGTCATGCGGACTCGACACCTACATGATCACCGAAGCCGTGCCTGCATCGGCATCCGGGCCCACAAGGTGACATGACAGCCCATCACCGGGCGATCTCACTCAATCCGCGACCTCGCAAAGTCCCTG
>NZ_JBEXXQ010000216.1:0-1370 GCF_040630525.1 Streptomyces sp. NPDC005799 | reverse complement strand
GCCGTCCGGGAGTTGTTCAACCACAGGCAGTACGAGATCTTTGCGGACTCTCCACAGCAGGTCAGCCCCGTACGCCGCGGCCTTGCACCACAAGTGCGGGTAGCCGGCATTCTGTTCACCCCGCCCAGAGCGCGGCAACCGGCCGAACGCCTCCATGTTCGCCTTCGTGTCGGGAAGGTCAAACGTGGTTCCGTCGATCGCGGTCAGGTGCCAGCGACGGTAGAAAGCACCCTACGTGCCCGGTGCGGCAACCGGCCGGCGCACTCGCGCGAACAGCTGCCGCAGCGGTGCCACTCCCAACCGTGACCTGGCTTTCCAGATCGCCGCCGTACTCGGCACCGCCCACGACGTACGCCAGCGTCGCGCACCCTGCAGACCCAGGGGCATTGCGTGATGAGGATTGGTCAGGTTTCGCCGGTTTCGCGGGTGACGTGCCGTCATGTCCGCTGTCGCAACGAGATCCGCCGGCTCAAGTGACGGCGGCCATGACAAGCGGCTCTGATCCACTTCCTGTGGGGCTGTGGTGGAGCGTGACAGTGCTCAGTCTGCGAGGAGGATTTGGCGTCGGAGGAGGTCGAAGCCAGGCCCGGCCATATCCGTCCCTTTTGATCCGCTTCACCCTGTTGCCGTTGCCCTCGACCTTGCCCGAGCTCCACTCCAGGGTGAGTCCGGCGGTGACGGCGTCGAAGTCCTGTCGCAGGCCACGGGCCAGACTCCGTAGCGGCTTCAGCCCGGTGTTCTCGGCACGGGTGAGCCAGTCGTCGAGTTCGCCGCCGCGGCGCTCGGTCATCATCCGGGCGAAGTCGCGCACGCAGTCGGCGACAGCGCGCACCCCGGTGGAGAACAACCTCTCCGAGTTGTGGGCGCTGCTCAACTGGACCACCCCTGGCCTGCTCAGCCCGCTGTCCACCTTCCGCGACCGCTTCGCGAAGGCCATCGAGCGCGGCGCGCTCTGCACGGACGGCGACGAGCAAGCCGTAGAGGAGGCCCGACGGGCCGCCGCACAGCTCACCCTCACCCGCCCGTTCCTGCTGCGCCGCCGCAAGTCCGATCCCGGCATCGCGCCTGAGCTTCCGGCCAAAACGGAGACAGACCACCCGTCACCCTCACCGGCGAGCAGGCCGCCCCGTACGAGGCGCAGGTCCGCGAATCCATGGCCCTCATCGAGAAGTCGGACGGCATCGCCCGCCGCGGCCTGGTGCTCAAACTCCTCACCGCGCTCAGGCAGATCTGCAACCACCCAGCCCACTACCTACGCGAGACCGGCCCGCTGCCCAGGGGTCGTGCAAGTTCCCTGTTCGCGCGGGTGGTTGGGGTAGGGGCGCATAGCAGTGCGGACACGGGGTTCGTGATCATTGTGGTGTCTAGGC
>NZ_JBEXXQ010000215.1:0-1412 GCF_040630525.1 Streptomyces sp. NPDC005799 | reverse complement strand
ACCAGGGGCACTCCCCTCTGTGCTGCGAAGATGACCAAGCGCACGCCGGCCCCGCGACCAGCAACTTCAGCCCGCACAGCGCTCGTTGGGCTTCGCAGCGTCCGTCACGAGGCGGTCGGAGACGTCGATGGCCAGGGCGGTGAAACCGGTGATGCCGAACCGGACACCGTTGCGGTCGCCGATCTGCGCGCTGTGACCGCGTACGGCCATGACGAGGTCCTTGGTGCCGTCGTCGTTCGGGCCGGCCCGGGCACGAGGCTCAGCACCGCCGTGGTGCCGCCGCTGTTCATGCCGGCCAGGGACACCGAAGTGACGCCCGTGGTGCCCTTCAGGTCGGAGGCGACGGTCGCGAGAATGGCTGGGTCAAGGGGTCTGCCGACGGTGGCGGAGTGGATGACGACCCTGAGGGGGCCGTTGTAGCCAGGGCCGAAGGCTTCAGTGACCAGGTTGTAACTCTGCCGCTGTGCCGTGTCGGGGTTGTAGCTGGCGCCGGACGGCTGGCCCATCTTCATACCGAGAGCGGGCACGGCGAGTACCAGCGGTATCAGGAGCGCCGCCGCGAGAGCGGGGTACTTGTGGCGGACCAGGAGCGAGCCCCAGGCGGTGGCCCACGTGTGCGCGGTGGAACTCGGCCGCCGTGACCTGCGTCGGGCTGTGTCCTAACAGATGGGCTCCCCGACCACGCCGAGCAGCGCGGGCAGCAGGGTCAGAGCCAGCAGGACGGATATGGCGACGGTGGCCGCGGCCGCGAGGGCCATGGTGGTGAGCAGCGTGATGCCGACGACCAGAAGGCCGGCCAGGGCGATGACGACAGTGGAGCCGGCGAAGAAGACGGCGCGGCCCGCGGTGCCGGTGGCGCGGCCCGCCGCTTCGTGCGCGTCCAATCCCTGATGGAGGATCAGACGTCGTTGCCGGGTGACGATGAACAAGGCGGAGTCGATGCCGACCGCGGGCCCGAGCATCAGGGCCAGTATGGGCGTGCTCCTCGCTCGAGGGGCTGGATGCCGCCTTAAGAAGATCCTTATACGTGCCCCCTGAGTGCCTAGGCACTCAGGGGGCTGCTATCGCATCCATCTCGTGAGACCTCAGCCACAGCCCGACCCCGGCAGCATCTATGTCCACTGAGCAGTGTTGTAATGACATAAGCGCGGCTGTGCCCGTTCCACTCATCTGAGTACCGCGCACCGAGGATGTCACTGGTGACGTTTCGTGCCGGTTGAGGAGGAGGGGGCACGGCAGGACTGCGCCGGACCGCCCGCGACGAAGCGTGCTGCCATCCCCGACAGGTTCCGCGATGTTGCAGGGCGAGTGCGGGCTGCTGAAGGCGATACAGGACATGACCATCCAGATATCAGAGGTGGGGAATCTGCCCGCAGCCCTGACCACGTTCGTGGGCAGGCGCCGGGACCTCG
>NZ_JBEXXQ010000214.1:0-1420 GCF_040630525.1 Streptomyces sp. NPDC005799 | reverse complement strand
TACTCCAGCTGTAGATCGTGATCTTCATGTCTGGGATGCGGCTTGCTGCCGGTAGTGACTGGTGCGTGATCGTGCCTGGTGACGGCGACGCCAGTCGGACCAGGCAAGCCGGTGGGCCGCGTCGCGGACGGGCCGGACGACGAGCGCGATGAACAGGCGGCAGATCTCGTTGCAGGTCAGCGGGATCAGGTCGTCCGGCGTGGGTCGGTGTGTGTGTTCGTCGGCGCGGACGACGGCGAGGAAGGCGTGGGCCAGCATCGCGAGGGTGACCCAGCGGGCCCAGGAGGGGTAGCGGCGGACCTGGTGTTCGTCCATCCCGGCCAGTCCCTTCTCGGTTTGGAAGGTCTCCTCCACCCGCCATCTGGAACCTGCGACCTTGACCAGGGTGGCCAGGGATGTCGGCGTGATGGAGTGACAGCGGTAGTAGGCGAGTTCACCAGTGCTGCGGTTGCGGCGGATCAGCAGCTGGTGGCGGCCTGGTGCTGCCTCGGCGAGGTCGATGACGGCCCAGTCGTAGAACCGCTGCCCCTTCGCGCCGTGCCCGGCCGAGAGCTTCTGCCAGGCCCGCTTCGGCACCTTCCGCGCCAGGGCATCGGCGCGGAACCTGCCTGCGCCGGTGGGCACTTCGGCCGAGCAGGCCACCGCGAGGACGTAGCCGATGCCGCGTTCCTCCAGAGCCGTCCGCAGTTTCGGGTTGCCGCCGTAGACCTCGTCCCCGGTGACCCAGCCGACATGGTGTCCGGCGTCCAGGAACCGTTCGATCATCGTGCGGGCCAGGTCTGGCTTGGTCGCGAAGACGGTGTCCTGGCCGAGTCCGGCTGCCCGGCAGCGGTCCGGGTCGCACGTCCAGGAGCGCGGGATGTACAGCTCCCGGTCCACCGCCGCGTGACCGCGCTCGCCGGCGTAGACGAGGTAGACCGCGACCTGGGAGTTCTCGATCCGTCCAGCTGTTCCGGTGTACTGGCGCTGGACCCCGACCGTGTGGGTGCCCTTCTTCACGTCGCCGGTCTCGTCGACCACCAGGACCGCGGCATCGTCATAGAGGTGCTCGACGACGTATTCGCGCACGTCATCACGGACGCCATCGGCATCCCAGACAGCTCGGCACAGCAAATGCTGCATGCCGTGCGGGCTGGCCTCCCCGGCCCACTCCGCGATCGTCCAGCAGTTCTTGCGCGGCAGGTCCGACAGCAGACCCAGCACCAACCGCCCGGCCCGCAGCCGGGGTTCGACTCGGGTGAACCGGCCCGCGATCCGGCCCATGGCCACCTCGAACGCCTCCCGCCAACGGACGGGATCTATGCTGTGACCTGCGGCCACCGTCTCATCGTTACTCCACACAAGTCACGATGATCAACGGTGGCCGCACCCGTCTCCGCACCGGCCTCGCCCAGCAAGATCACGATCTACAGCTGGAGTA
>NZ_JBEXXQ010000213.1:0-1442 GCF_040630525.1 Streptomyces sp. NPDC005799 | reverse complement strand
CAATGCCGTTGCTTGAAGTTGTCAAGTAGTTCGTGACATCAGTGCAGTGTGGTCGTTGGGCCTGGCATGCATCCGTGGGTGGGGTTGTCTGATCAGGTGCGGTTGGGTGTGGTGACCCGGTGGGTGACGCCGGAGCTGGTTGCCGAGGTGCTGGACAGGTGCAGGGTCCGGGACAAGAAGCCCGGCGCACTGCCAGCCGGGTTCATGGTCTATTTCACCCTTGCGCTGGCGCTGTTCCAGCAGGACTCCTATGACGATGTGGCCGAGCAACTGGTGGGCAGTGTCCCTGAGTTGAGCGCGAGTGTTCCGAACAAGTCGTCGTTCACGCGGGCACGTAGGCGTCTGGGGCCGCTGGTCTTGGAGACGTTGTTCCGGGAGCTCGCCGGCCCGCTGGCGCCGGTCGGCCTGGAGGGTTCCTTCTACCGCGGGATGCGGCTGGCTGCGGTAGACGGGTTCGTGCTGGATGCGCCGGATACGAAGGCGAACCGGGCGGTGTTCGGCGGGCCGACCAAGAACGGCCAGTCGGCGGGGTTTCCCCAGGTGAGGGTGGTGACCCTGACCGAGTGCGGCACGCACGCGCAAATCGACGCGGCGGTGGGTGGCTTCAGCGGCGGCGAGCCGGAGCTCGCGATCCCGGCGGCCGACTCGGCCGCCGGGATGCTGGTCATCATGGACCGCGGCTTTCCCGGGGTGGCGCTATGGAAGGCCTATACCGGGGCCGGTGCGCACCTGCTGGTGAGGGCCCGTTCGAGCGTGGCAGCACGTCCGGCCGAGGTGCTGCCGGACGGGAGCTACCTGGGGCGGATGAGCCTGGCCGGCCAACGGGCCTCGCATCCGGGCGGGGTGACCGTGCGGGTGATCGAGTACCGGGTCGACGGCGGTGAGGTGGTCAGACTGCTGACCGATCTGCTGGACCAGGACGCGTATCCGGCGGCGGAGCTGGCGGCCCTCTACCATGAGCGCTGGGAGGCGGAGTCGGCGTTCCGGCAGATCAAGACCTTCCAGCGCGGGCCGGCCGAGGTCCTGCGTTCAGCGGACCCCGAGCTGGTGCGGCAGGAGGTCTGGGCACACTTGGTTGTACACCACTGCCTCACGCGGGTCATCATGTCGCTGGCCGACGACAACGGCATCGATCCGGACCGGATCTCTTTCGTCAAGGTCCTCAAGCACACCCGGCGCAGCGTGGTCCGTCAGTGCGCGGACACACCCAAAAAGATCAAGAAGTTTCTGGCCGTGCTCGCAGCGAAGGTGCGTCGGAAGCTCGACAACGGCGCCAGGCGCCTGCGCGAGGCGGACCGGCACCTCAAGCGGCCGGACTCGAAGTACTCCTCGAAGCTCTCCTACCGGATCAACACCCGCGACCGGCAGCCGACACGGCGCGTCGCCCCCAAGGTCATCACGCTGCACCCGGCGATAGTTCACTAATTCAAGCAACGGCATTG
>NZ_JBEXXQ010000212.1:0-1467 GCF_040630525.1 Streptomyces sp. NPDC005799 | reverse complement strand
CCCAAGGACAGCCCAGCCGTACGCCCTCCACTTCGAGATGATCAAGGAAGGTGGGCTTGACAACACCAACTTGGGCTAAAGGCAACGGTGTTGCCTTGACGTGGTGTAGGCGATCAATCGTCGGTCGTGTTGGTGGTTTTGGGGAGTGCGGGGGCGCTTTCGTCGGGCTCGCTGGGGTAGATCTGGTCCATGCTGCCCTCGGGTAGGTAGCGGCGGCGGCAGGCGATCCACTCGTCGTGCATCTCGAAGAGCACGGCGGTGACCAGCCGCAGCAGCGAGTCGTCGTTGGGGAAGACCTGGACGACGTCGATGCGGCGTTTGATCTCGCGGTTGATCCGCTCCAGCGGGTTCGTGGACTGAATCTTCTTCCAGTGCCGTTCCGGGAAGGCGGCGAAGGCGGTGAGGTCGTCCTTGGCGTCCAGGAGCATCTGTTTGACCTGGGGAAATTGTGCGCCAAGCATGTCGGCGACCGTGTCGAGCTGGTTGCGGACGGCTTCCTGGTCGGGCTGGGCGAAGATGGTGCGGATGGTCGCGGCGACCATCTCGGCCGCGTCCTTGGGGATCACGCCGAAGACATTGCGCAGGAAATGGACCCGGCAGCGCTGGTAGGCCGCGCCGATCATGACTTTGCGGATCGCCTTGACCAGGCCCGAGTGGTGATCGCCGAGCACGAGCCGGACACCGCCCAGGCCGCGTTCGCGCAAGGAGCGCAGGAACTGGGTCCAGAACACCTCGGTCTCGCTGTCGCCGACCATCACTCCCAGCACCTCGCGGCCACCATCCTCGGTGATGCCGGTGGCAATCACCACGGCCCGCGAGACGATCTGGTGCGCGACGCGTGCCTTGCAGTAGGTCGCATCGAGGTAGACGTAGGGGAAGCGGGTGTGGTCCAGGGGCCGGCCGCGGAACGCGGTCAGCTGGGTGTCCAGGTCCGCGCAGATCCGTGAGACCTCGCTCTTGGAGATCCCGCTGTCTGCTCCCAGTGCCTTGACCAGGTCGTCGACCGAGCGGGTGGACACCCCGTGGACGTATGCCTCCATGATGACGGCGAACAGGGCCTGGTCGATGCGGCGGCGGCGCTCCAGCAGGCTCGGGAAGAAGCTGCCCGAGCGCAGCTTGGGTATGCCCAGGTCCAGGTCACCGGCCTGCGTGGTCAGCGTCTTGTCGCGGTGCCCGTTGCGCAGCGCGGTGCGTGTCTCGGTGTGCTCGTTCCACTCCGCGCCGATCCTCGACGTCGCCTCGGCCTCGATCAGTTCCTGGAGCATCCGCTCGGCCACGGACCGGACGAGTTCGAGTCCGTCCGCCGAACGTAGTGACTCCAGCAGCCGAAGTAAGGAACCTGTGCGGCAACTATTGTCCGTCTTGATGTTGTCGGGCTGTGTCGATGCGGGCCTGTAGCTGTGCGCGGGTGCGGGCCCTGGGGCCGTCGACCGGAGCGATGTAGATGTCGTGGAGGGCGAGGAGTTC
>NZ_JBEXXQ010000211.1:0-1487 GCF_040630525.1 Streptomyces sp. NPDC005799 | reverse complement strand
CACCGTCCGCTTCGACCCCATCGAAGCGGCATGACCACATCACAGTCACCACTGCGGTGACCAGGGGTCATGCTTCATTTTCGGACCAGAGCCACTCCCACGAGTACGGGGACACATGTCGCTGCACGGCGCCTACCCGGCTGACGACCAGGACGAGGAGTATCCCCGCATCAAGCACGAGCATCTCAAGGACCGGCGCTACGACCTCAAGCAGATCCCGGCCGGCCTGGCGGTGACCGGCGACGGCGGCATCCCGCTGCTGTCCCGCGTCATCGACGGCGGAGCCGCGGAGATCTCCCGGATCACAGGAACGCCTGCGCGCGATGGCCGGTCCCCGGGAGTTCCTGCTGGTCGCGGACTCCAAGCTGGTCTCGTACCGCAACGTCACCGCCCTGATCAAGGCCCAGACGGACTTCGTCGCCCCGTCCCCGGCCCCGGCCTCCACGGTCGACGACGCGGTCTATGCCGCCCTGGCCCGGACGCGGCCACCCTCGTGGACTACACCCCCGCCCGGGACGAGAACACCCCGGCGGAGCGGCGCGAGACCTACCGCGTGCTGGAGGACACCCACGTCCTGTCCGGACCGCGCAAGCGCGACCCGAGGGTGGAAGTCCGCCGGATCCTGGTGCACTCCACCGGCAACGCCAAAGGCCAGCAGCGGGCCCGGGACAAACGCCTGGCCAAGGCCCGGGACGAACTCGACAAGCTGCAGCGCGGCGCCGGCGGCCGCTACTACAACACCGCGGAGAAGATCGCCGCCCGCATCGGCGTGATCGCCAAAATCCGCCGCGTCACCGGCTGCCTGCACACCGAGATCACCACCGACGGCACCGGACGCCCTGCCCTGGACTGGCACTTCGACCAGGAGGTGCTCCAAGCCGAGGCGGCTGTCGACGGCTGGTATGCGCTGCTGACCACTCTCACCCCCGAGCAAGCCGACGCCTCCGAGGTACTGCGGCGCCACAAGGATCAGCAGGGCACGGTCGAGCGCCGCTATGGCGACTTCAAGGGCCCCCTGGCCGTCACCCCCGTCTTCGTGCAGGACAACAAGCGGGTCGCCGAACTTGTGGCGGTGATCTGCCTGGCCCTGCTCGTGTTCTGCCTGATCGAGCGCCAGGTCCGCCGGGCTCTGGGGGGTGAGCAGAAGATGTCCGGGCTGTATCCCGGCAACCAGATGGTCCCTCCCACCGGCTGGATGATCCTCTACCACCTCTCCGGCCTGCGACTGCGGATATCGGTCATGCCACCGACCCGCCCACCATCGTCATCAGCCGCGGCGTCCAGCTCCATCTCCTCGACCTCCTCGGCCTGGAACCAACGCATCCCCGCTGGCCAGAAACCTGAACGAGCTACGGGCTCGTGATCGTTGGGGTGTCTAAGCTCAACGATCACGAGGTGGCCCGTGCCTGCCGCTGTATCGTCTCGCATCCCCGCAGTCCTGGTGAAGCTGGGTCCGCTGGATGTCGGTCAAGTCGCTGACCTGCGGC
>NZ_JBEXXQ010000210.1:0-1503 GCF_040630525.1 Streptomyces sp. NPDC005799 | reverse complement strand
CAATGCCGCTGACTTTGGGGTGAGTTGCTTGTAGCTTGTGGCTGGGAGGGTGCTGGTGCCACGGGCTGGGCAGGTGAAGCCGCCGGTTGAGGAGCGGTTGTCGGACAGGATCGCGTTGGGGGTGCTGACGCGGGCGTTCCCGGCGGAGTTGGTCGATGAGGTTGTTGCTGAGGCGGGCCGGGTTGAGCAGCGGAGTCGGTTGCTGCCGGCCCGGGTGGTGGTCTACTTCGTGCTGGCCATGTGCTTGTTCTCCGGGCAGGCGTATGAGGAGGTCGCGCGGCTGTTGACGGAGGGCCTGGCGTGGGCCGGCCGGTGGCGGGGCAGGTGGGAGGTGCCTTCCACCGGGGCGATCTCCCGGGCGCGTGCCCGGCTGGGGCCGGAGCCGCTGCGGGCGCTGTTCGCGCGGGTGTGTCGGCCGGTGGCGACACCGGACACGATCGGTGCCTGGTATCGGGGGCGGCGGCTGGTGGCGGTGGACGGCACGACCTTGGATGTGGCGGACACCCCGGCCAACGACGCGTTCTTCGGACGCCCGGGGTCCGGGCGGGGTGAGAAGAAGGGCGCGTTTCCGCAGGTGCGGCTGGTGGTGCTGGCCGAGTGTGGCACGCATGCGGTCTTCGCCGCGGCCACCGGGGCGTGCACGGTGGCCGAGACGGTGCTCGCCGACACACTGCTGCCGCACCTCCAGCCGGGGATGCTGCTGCTCGCCGACCGGGGCTTTCCCGGTTACGACCGGTGGAAGACCGCCGCCGCGACGGGTGCGGACCTGCTGTGGCGGGTGGCGTCCAACGTGGTGCTGGTGGTGCGCGAGCAGTACGCGGACGGCTCGTACCTGTCGGAGATCTTCACGGCCCGGGACAGGCGCCGCGCACACGGGCAACTGGTGCGGGTGGTGGAGTACACCGTCGCCGGCCATGAGGAGGCCGGCCCGATCCGGTTGATCACCACGATCCTCGATCCGGACCAGGCACCGGCCGCCGAGCTCGCGGCCTTGTATCACGAGCGGTGGGAAGTGGAAGGGGTGCTGGACGAGATCAAAGTCCACCAGCGCGGCCCGGACATGGTCCTGCGATCCAGATATCCCGACGGCGTCGAGCAGGAGGTCTACGGCTTCCTCCTCGTCCATCACGCCGTACGCCAGGTTATGCACGAGGCCGCAGCCCAGGCCGGGACCGACCCCGACCGGCTGTCCTTCACCCGTTCCCTCCGCGTCGTGCGCCGCCAGGTCCCCGCCCAGGCGGCTTTTTCCCCCTGACCGCCTCGCCGCTGCCTGGGACCGCACCCTCGCCGAGATCCTGCGACGCCTTTTACCGGTCCGCAGACTTCGCGCGTTCCCCCGCGTCGTCAAGCGCAAGATGTCCAACTGGGGCCTCAAACGCGCCCACCACCGCACCTGGCCGCAGCCCGTCGCCGCACCGGCCGAGGCGGTCACCATCGTTCCCGCGTCCAGGACCGCCCCGACCAAGCGAAAATCCAAGGCCACCACTTAAAGCAGCGGCATTG
>NZ_JBEXXQ010000209.1:0-1534 GCF_040630525.1 Streptomyces sp. NPDC005799 | reverse complement strand
CTGCCGTGCTTCTCGCGGGTCTTCTCGGTGGCGAAGTCCAGATTCTCCAGGCCGATGGCTTTGACGCCGCACCGGTCTGCCCAGTGCAGCAACTGGCTGATGGCGTGGCGGACCTGGGCGTCACGGTGCTCTGCGCGGCCGGACAGGTCGTAGAAGAACCGCTTGGGGTCGCCGACCGGGTTGCCGTGCCGGTCGAGCCGGTAGGCGGCGAAGTGGTCGGCGTTGGTGTCCACACCGACCATGCCCTCAGACCGCGCCGTCTGAAGCGGGATCGTCTGGACAACGGGCCGTGTCCACGACGCTGTCAGGTACCAGCGGCCCCGCTCCCTGTCCAGGTGGATGCGGTAGGCCACGGCCCGGTTGTCTTCGATCCGCTCGCGCCAGTCACCTCCCCTGTGCTGGAACTGCACGCGGGTGGCGAGGACGTAGCGACCGTGCTTGCTGTTGGCCAAGTGGGCGAGCGGGGCGGGCAGCTTGATGCTGACCTCGCCATCCGGTGTGACGCGGATGGTCTCGTTGCCGAAGCGTTTGCCCAACTCGCCATCGGCGGCGAGGAAGAACCGTTCGGCTTCCCACCGCTGACGCCACTGCTCGGCGGTGAGCTGGGCGGCTTGGAGGCTGTGACGGTTGTTGAGGAGGCGCCGGCCGCCGCGCACGACGTGCACGACACCGGTCTCACGCTCAGCGCGGGCCACGTCCAGGCGGTGTTCCAGGGCCGTCAGACGGCGCGACTTCTAAAACCACTCGGCCCGACTGCGGTATCCGCCCGGTGCCCGTTTGGTGCCCTTCTCCCCGATCGGCTGGCAGAGACGGTGCATCAGCGTCCGCACACCAGCCTCAAGCCCTTGGATGTGGGCGAGCCGGCAGCGGCGGGAAAGCGCCCACTGATCGTGAGTGGCCTTCGTGATCGAACCGGCCCACCGGGATGAGGAATCGGCCGTCAGGCTCTGCTTCCGGGCGGCCCACGTGTCGCTGCTGTGGTCCAGGCCGTCAGCGCAGCGGTTCTTGATGTCCAGCGAGGCAAGGCGTCCGAGGTGTTCACCGACCAGCCGCAACACCTTGTCGTCCACGTCGGTGAGGTGCTGGAGGCGGTCGCGTACCGCCACCCCGGACGGCCCGAGCGCGACGAACGGCGCGTCGATGGTGCGGAGCTTCTTCTTCTTCGGCTCACTCATCGGCAGCCGCCGCTTCGAGAGCCTTCCTCGCCCGGTTCTTCGCCGACCGGCGGCCGTACAGGCGGGCGCAGAACGACGTCAGCACCTCCACCATGTCCCGGACCAGGTCGTCTTCACCTTCGCCGTCATCGAGGACGACGAGTCGGCGACCAGTCGCGGACAGGGCGGCCTCGATCAGCTCCCCATTCATCCGTCCGAGGCGGTCTTTGTGCTCGACCACAACCGTGGTCACCGCCGGGTCGGCCAGCAGCCGCTTCGCCTTCGCGCGGCAGCCGTTCATGCCCGAGGCGATCTCGGATCCGATCCGCACGACCTTCTGCCCGGCCTTTGCCGCCCATGCCGACAGGCGAGCGGTCTGC
>NZ_JBEXXQ010000208.1:0-1563 GCF_040630525.1 Streptomyces sp. NPDC005799 | reverse complement strand
ATCAACACCCGCGACCGGCAGCCGACACGGCGCGTCGCCCCCAAGGTCATCACGCTGCACCCGGCGATAGTTCACTAATTCAAGCAACGGCATTGTCCCGGGACTTCGAAGTGGAACAAGATAGAGCACCGGCTGTTCTCCCACATCACCATGAACTGGTGTGGAAGGCCCCTGACCAGCCACGAAGTCATCGTCCAGAGCATCGCGGCGACCACCACCAAAACCGGCCTGACCGTGCACGCCGAACTCGACACCAACCCGTACCCCACAGGCATCCAGGTCAGCGACGACGAGCTCGCCGCCCTGCCCATCACCCGTCACCGCTTCCACGGCGACTGGAACTACAGCCTCCACCCCCAGCATCCGATGGACGCGGCCACGACCGACCGCACGACGGACCAGGCCCCGTCGAGCAGACCGCCTCGCCTCACGCGGCGATCGCTGCAGGACCCTGAACTGACCGGGATGACCCGTCAGCAGCTCAGCGAGCTCATCGACGCGCTGACTCCAGCGCTGGAGGTTCAACGCGAGCAAGTGCTCCGCACACGTCGCGGTCATGAGCGCCTGGTGGCCCCTGGCACAGGTGCCAAGGCCAAACTCACCCCAGCCGACCGGATCCTGGTCACCGTGCTCCACCTGCGCAAACTCGCGACCATGGACCTCCTCGGCCAACTCTTCGGCGTCACCGCCATGACCATCAGCCGCGCGAAACAGGAGGTCCGCCCGCTCCTGGAAGCACACGGCCACCACATCAACGCTTCTACCGCCCGCCTTCGCACACCAGCCGACGTCGTGACGTTCCTCGATCCCCACTCCACCCAGACCAAGGTCAAAACGACGAGTTAAAGATCTGCACGCCCTTAGGCTCACCTGGCCCGCCGACAGACGCTGCCGCGCCTCCGGTGGGGCCCAGGCGAGGACGCGCCCGGCACGGCCCGGTCCGCGATCGGCACGCTCGTTGAGCGCATGAGACGGTTCACGAGGCTCCACCTGCCACGGATGGACGGCTACGGCGTTGAGCCGCGGCTGAAGAACGGTCGCCGAGCTGGCCGGACGCGGGGCCGAGGCCGTGAAGGACTCGATCGCCGCTACGATCACCACGCTGCCCGAGCGATTACGCCGATCGCTGACTCGGGTCCGCGGCAGGGAGCTGACCCAACTCGCCCACATGAGCGTCAACAACAGCCTGCAGGTCTACTTCGCCGACCCGCACAGCCCGTGGCAACGTGGCACCGAGGAGAACACCAAGGCCGCTTCGCCAGTACTTCAACATGGGCACGGACCTGTCGGGATGGGGTGCCGACGATCTCGATGCAGTTGCTCACCTCTCACCAACCGCCCACGAAAAACCCTAGGTTGCAAGATGCCGAAGCCTTGAACGAACATCTACTATCGACCTAGGAAGCGGTGTTGAGACGGCCAGTCGAGTTCGGCCACTACGTGTCCAGTCGGTATACCGACCGGCTCACAGGGCGTGATCAAGTTCCGGCGAGGTTCGTGTTGTGAGTGATGCCCAGGATGGGCAGGGCTCGTTCGGGATTGTCGCGGATGGCGTGGGTGGTC
>NZ_JBEXXQ010000207.1:0-1579 GCF_040630525.1 Streptomyces sp. NPDC005799 | reverse complement strand
TAGCCTCGATCTTGCATGAGGGTCCGTCAGCTTGCTGACGGACCCTTTCGGCTCGTTCAGGGCAGAGATTTCTCGGGTGGGCAGGCCGGTGGCCCGGCTGTCGCGTCGGGTGGGCGCCGGGTTCCACGACTCCGGTCGTGTGGTGCTGTTCGTGGGGACGGGAAGCTGCTGGTCAGCCGGGGGCCGGCAGGGCTGCGAGCCGTTGCAGGGCGTCGATGATCACGGCGGTCCAGGGCCAGTGCCCGGCGAGGCGGAGGATGCGGCGGCGTCCGGTCGTGGCGAGCTGAGCGGCCGCGGAGAACAGCCGCAGCCGTAGGCGGCGGGGCTCCCACCGGCGGGCTTGGTCGGTGAGGGCGAGCAGGGGCATCCAGGCCAGGAGGTCCAGTGCGATCTGGACGATCTCCAGCCAGACCTGGTTCTGCGCGGCGTCGTGGAGCGGGAGGTTGCGCAGCCCGGTGGCGCGGGCGGCGCGGATACGGTCCTCGGCGCGGGCCCGCTGGCGGTGCCGCAGTTCGAGGGCGGCGATCGCCTCGCCCGCCGTGTTGGTGGCGAAGCAGGTCAGCCGCATGCCGTCGGCGTCGGTGAAGCGCAGCTGGGCGCCGGGGTGCGGCCGTTCCTTCCGCACGATCAGCCGCATCCCCGTGGGCCACCCGTTGAGACAGTCACCGCCGAGTTCGGCCACCCAGGCGCCATTGCGGATCTCGCCGCCGGGCTCGACGGCCGGCGTCCAGGCCGAGGCCGGGACCTTCACAGCGGCCTGATGGATGGCGTCGGTGATGGTCATGCCGACGGAGTAGGACAGCCACCGGCCGCGGGCGGAAAGCCAGTCGACGAACTCGTGGGTGCCCCCGCCCGAGTCGGTGCGGATCAGCGTCCGCCGTCCGCGCCGGTATTTTTTCGGCAGCTGTGCCAACGCGAGCCGGGCGGCTTCGATGTGGTCCGCGGCGGTGTTGCTGCCTGCGTTCCCGGGCCGCAGCAGGGCGGCGACCGGCTCCCCGGAGCCGCCCCGGCCGTGGTCGACGAACCCCATCAGCGGGTGGTGGCCGAAGGTCTTCTTCCAGGTCGCGGCCGCATCCTGCTTCTCGGAATGCGCGATGACGAGCACCCCGTCCAGGTCGACGACCACCTGCCCGGCCGCATCCGGCGCCGCATCACCGGCCAACGACCATACGTGTTCGCGGACTTGAGCGCGGGCCTGCCGCAGTGCAGTCAGCACGCGCTTCCCGCCTGTCGCCAGCGTGTCGATCAGCCGGGAGACCGTGGGATCGGAGGCCACCGGCCCGAACACCGCCGGCTCGGCCCGCAGCATGCCCACATCGGCCAGGCAGTCCCCGCCCAACGCGACCGCGAGTGCCACGTCCAGCAGGACCTTGCCCGGATCATGGACCGCCCGCGGCTTGCGCCACGGTGCCAGAGCCGCGGATATCGCCTGATCCAGACCGGTCTTGCGGACCGTCTCCACCAGCAGCACCGCACCGGCCTGGGAGACCACTCCGCGACCGCCGCCCTCGACGCGGACACGCGGGTAGGACCCGATACGCTTCTTCACCTGGAGAGTGCTTCTTTCATGCGACGACCT
>NZ_JBEXXQ010000206.1:0-1599 GCF_040630525.1 Streptomyces sp. NPDC005799 | reverse complement strand
TCGTGACGCTCCGAGGAGAAGGCGTGCAGCACCTCATGACGGGCACCCTGGCCTCCGGATGGCAGGTCATCGAGGGCGCCAACCCGTTGCCCTAACCCAGCGATCCACAGGAATTGACAATTACTCGTCGCCGCACGAACGTCGCTCCCAGGCTTCGTTGGGTGCCTGGGCGAAGAGGTGATCGATGCGTCCGAAGTGCGGCACCTGCTGGGACTTGGGGACCGCGAGCACGTATCCCAGGCCGGTCTCCTCCAGCATGCGGCGCAGCCGCCACTCCTGGCCGTAGGCGGCGTCCGCGGTCACCCAGGCGATGGGCAGCGGCGAGGCGATCGCCCGCAGCATGCGGTGGCCCGCTGCACCGTCGCGCGCCCGATGTGAGAGCTCGGTATCCAGGGCGCGCTGCGCGGCAAACACGTCATCACCACGATCCCCAGCAGAGAGGTCCAGCGGGCCCCTGACCTGGTCGACCGCGACTTCGTCGCCGCGCCGGTCAACGATTGACGCCTTGAGCTGCTGCGCGAGCAGTCAGCGACCGCTCCGCACGGCACCAGCGGACGACTTGCTCACGAACCTTACCGAGCCACCCCCGGCCTTTGACACGAAGTACATCGCAATTGAGGTGCGGTCAGCACGAAGGGACGGATGTCGTTTGCCTCTACGACCGACAACATCAACCCGATATAAATGGCCCTGTCTCACATTCGATGGTAACAGGCGGTGATGATGGTTACCTGTATCGATTTACCCACCTCAACCGCCTGCCGACATCTGAATGATGAGCTCGCCACAGGCAGCGAAGCGAGGTCGCGGGCGGGCGCCCGCGCGGTTCGACTAGGTTTTCTTATCATGACTTTTAGTTACCATCGCAAGTGAGACAGAGCCATATAAATGATACTGCCCAGATTTCAGCCCCATATTGAGAATCGGAGGAGCGCCAGTCATGCGGACCCTGCCAGCCAAAACCCTCATCGCCACCATCCGTGCGAGACAGCCCATAGCCGGACCGCTGGTTCGTACCGCTGCCGTGGTGACCGCGCTGTCCGCCGTCGCCACAGTCGCGATCGCACCCGCCGCGCAGGCGCAGCCAGGTCGACGGCTGTGTGTGTACAGCTGGAACATGCCTCGGGTGGAGTACAGCACCAGCGGTAAACGGGACTTCCACTCCTTCGTCGCTGTCGACCTCGGCAAAGACCAGGGATGTCCGGTCGTGGACCAGACGAAGTTTGGCTACACGATCGCCAGGAGTCAGCCCGTCAATAAGATCACCTGCGAGAGCTGGCCGGCGGACCTCAACCCGTGGCCTGGTAACGATATTTGCAAGAAGTTGCAAGACGATGCCGTCTTCGAGGCGCGCCACTACGACAACGGTGCCCCCCTGGGACACGCAATCGGCGGGAGCATCTTTCAGTACCAGTGATCTAGCCTCGATCTTTCTTGACGGTCTGCCGACGGAGTCGGCAGACCGTTTCGTGTTCCGTGGGGTTCCACTGCTCCGGGGACGATGGTGAGCTGCCCCGAGTTTCATAGAGTCCGGTGATCTTGTTTCAGGCGGAATGCTGGGTGGCTTCCTGTTGTCGCCACCAGGCGCGTTCGTACTCG
>NZ_JBEXXQ010000205.1:0-1613 GCF_040630525.1 Streptomyces sp. NPDC005799 | reverse complement strand
CGCCGACCGGGCAACGACCGAACGAACGAACCTGAAACCCCGTCAACCCGCCCTGACCAGCTGATCAGTACCTCCCGCACGCCGGGGGAACCTCACCACGGCTCCGTCACCCGATCGGTGACCGACCTGAAAAGACTCACTGAGTATGGAACTGCAGCGTACTCTCGGCACTGCTCATGAACGTTCGCCAAGTCGGAACGGGCGGGCGATTCCAGCAGCCAGACCGTCACTTATGATCTTTCCATTGCGGGTGGTCTGCCAGGGACGGGCCTGCTCCGCGGCGTTCAGCAGCAGATCGCGCACAGTAGCTTCCTCAAGATGACCAGCCGCTACCAGGCCGCCCGCCGTATAGGCAGCTCGGTTGAGTTTCTCCGTGAATGAGGTGCCCTCCGGCGCAGCCGCACACTGGGCAACCTGACTGACGAGGGGATCCATGACGCGGTAAGCCGCCGTAGGCTGGCTCCTGCGGCGTTTACACGGCACCGTCGGGAGTGGCGGGCGCGAAGATTCGATGAGATGGCCCGTCCGGACCAGTTCGAGGTACAGCCACTCGGGCAGCGGTGCTGGCCTGCGGGCAGCGCCTTCCGGCTGGTAACTGCCCTGACTCGTGCGGGTGGTAGGGGCGACGATGTAGCCGCCCTCGGCTCGGATGTCGACCTGCCAGGCGAGCGCCACCTTCGGGCTGGAGCCGGTCGAGCAGCGAAAACGGCTGCCAGGGTGGATGTTGTGGTACCAAACGTGAAGCCCTCCCGACGGAGTGCGCACCCGCAGGGTGTTCTCGTCGTGGGCAGGGTCGGGTTGCTGGCGGAACGCTGCCAACAGCCCGAGGGTGTCAAACCCTGAGGCTAGACCGGCCAAGTTGACCGCTTCAGGAATGGCGATGCCGGGCAGCAGACGACTGCGGTCTGGGACGGAGCTCGCGTGTGCGTCGATGTCGATGACGACTAAGTTTGCCGGACCGCACGCGATGCCGACGCCCGCTGAGGGACTGGCCGCCCACCAGTCGTCGATGTACTCGGTTCGGGTAGTCGCGGCATGGAAGCCGTGACAAGGGCGTCCCGCGGGCAGGCATGGGCAGGCCGTCGCATTGTGCTGGTGGACCCTGCAACTGGGGCAATTGCCCGCGGGGGTCTTTCGCCCTGGCGCCAGGGGATGCACCGGCCAGCCCTGCGCGGCGCACCAGCGGGCTACGACGTGGGGCGTCGTGAGTCTGGGGGCGGCAGGCGAGGCGGCCTCATCGGGGCGCAGCACACGTTTCGTCCTTGTCCGGAGCTTGGGTTTAGCCCCGGAGAACAGCAGCTCACAGCAGGAAGTGATGCCGCCTCAGGGACTGAAGGGGTTGTGCTTCAGAGGGATTCTATGACCTACCGGCTGAGAGCGCCACAAACGACGTCGCGTCGCGTCCACCAGTTACGTGATTCCCGTGGGTTTCTGCTTGGGGGGACCCCAGGGCTTCGGCGTAGTCGCATGACGTCCGGTTCGTGATCATCCGAGGCCGAGGAGTGCGAGGGGGCGGAGAGGGTCGCGGGCGTTGTGGCGAAGGCCGGCCGCGATGTTTTTTACTCCGGCCGTGCGGAGGGCTCCGATGGCGAGGTTGCGCAAGGTGGCCATCA
>NZ_JBEXXQ010000204.1:0-1617 GCF_040630525.1 Streptomyces sp. NPDC005799 | reverse complement strand
GGGTGCGGACCGCGTCCGCCGCCGCTCGGTCGGACAGGTTCTCCGCGAACTGCAGCACCGACACCAGCGCCAGCTGCCCCGGCGATAATCCCGGCGTGCCGTCATCCGGGTACACAGCGGCGAACTCCTCGTCCTCGAACAGGACATCCAGCCGGTCCCGGATGAGCATGGCCGGGGTGCCCTTGGGACACGCCGCCCGCGCCGTTTGCACCGTCCGTGCCGGGATTCGCTGGTGACTCTCCGGCCGCAGCGACACCGCGACCACCTCCACCGACGACGCCACCCCGCACACTCCCAGCCAAGCACCGCACACAGGCAGCCGTCAGCGACTTACCAACATCACCAACGTCCCGGTATTGAGGCTAGAGCCGTGTCAGCCGAACAAGGCGGATGATCTTCACCGCGGACGCTCGCCGCAGACCGGGACGGGCATGGCAACTTGCTCGTACCGGCCCACCTCACCTGTACGTTTCGCGATGCGAGGGCCTCAATGTGGTCGTCGCATCCTGCCAACGTTCGATCCCGGATACAGGTGCCTGGGACGCGGCATGGACTGGAATGCTTCGTCCAGTTCGCGCTGATCACGGCACAGCCACGTGCTCGCCAGTCGATTCAGGACCGAGGTCGGCAACGGAGGGTTGACCACCCGTTGGCCCGGCATGGCCGCCGACTGAACCGCCCAGGCGAACGCCGTCACGGGGGCCAACTCCTCCCAACGGCGGCGGTCGATACCGAGAAACATCATCGCTCGCTGATAGGCGTGCCACGTGTGATAGTCGGCCAGGTCGTCCATGGTATGAACTTCGTGGCCTATGGTGGCCCGCCGCGGGTCGTACAGGACGCCCTCGCCGAAAAAGGCAAAAGCGGCGCCGATCCCGTCGGATTTACAGGGATAGAACCGGTCGATGACCTGCAACTGCACCGAGGAGACAATCTCCAGCGGACCTGCCAGCGGCGTGACGAACGAGATGAAGTTCTGCGGATACTCCGGCAGTCGACTCAGGGAGAGCCACCGGTCACGTAGCCCCCTGATGTCCCCGCCCGTATGAGAACCGATGGCTTTATAGGCGTCAAGGAGCCGCGAGGACGGTGCCAGCGACGTTTCCTCATCGAACTGGTACCAAAACTCGTTCGCCCACCGGTCACCATGCATTCCGGGAATCTCGGGAAGGCCGCGTGCGTGACTCGGCGGAGAAGATGTGGCTGCTTGTGCCCTACTCGTCGATCCCAGCCCCACAGCCATCGGGAGGCCTGCCGCCGCGGCAAGCAGGAAACGTCGCCTCGCTGTCATTCCCTGCCGTCCTCTCATCCGGCCGCAGACGCCTCTGTCACGTCTTGCCGAGCCACTCCGGCCGCCCAGAGACGCTCCTGCGGACTCCCCCTCGGGGCGCGGATTCCGCAGGCATCGTGGCTGCCCAGACCCGTGACTCGGTAGAGGCATATCTCCCACAACGGCGTCCTCGGCCCCGTCGGCCTTTGTCCTCGGTCGTGTCCCGCGACGTGGTGTAGGGGATCAAGCGCAGCGCGTTCCGGTTCGAGGCCCACGGCGATCTGCCTGTTGGCGACAGCCCACGAAGCGTGCCGGTAAGGCGAGCTGGACACCCGATCGGGCGGGGC
>NZ_JBEXXQ010000203.1:0-1680 GCF_040630525.1 Streptomyces sp. NPDC005799 | reverse complement strand
TGGGCGGTCCCGGAGGGCCTACCTCCATCACCAGTGCAGCACCACGTCGGAAGATTCCGTCTACATCAGAACCTCCCGTTGTGTTCGTGGCGCACGGTCATCAGCGTGTCGAGTGACAAGAGCTGGCTGACGATCGAGAGCCTCACCGGCAACCGCGAGGATGTCGTCATCTACAACACCAGGTGCCACGGGATGATCGACCCGACGACCGGCCTGAAGTACGGCACCCAGACCAGCGCTGTGGCCACCTTCAAGTCGGACAACCTGACCGTCAAGAACCTCACGATCTCCAACACCTTCGACCGCAACGCCCACCCGGAGATCAGCCCGTACGAGACCCAGGCCGTCGCGGTGGCCGCGATGGGTGACCGGCAGGTGTACGACAACGTGGCGATCTGGAGCCATCAGGACACCCTGCTCGTCAAGGGGCAGTCGGCCACGACCCAAGCGCGGCAGTACTTCTACAACTGCCACATCCGGGGCGATGTGGACTTCATCTTCGGCAACGCCACCGCGGTGATCGACCGCTCCTACGTCCAGGTCCTCTACTGGCCCGGTGGCACGGTACTGGCGCCGAACACCGACAAGAGCAAGAAGTACGGAATCCTCATCACCGGCTGCCAGATACTCAACGACGGTTCGGCACCCGTGCGTTCGATGTACCTGGGCCGACCGTGGCACAACACCACGGACACCTGGCCCCAGGCGGTGGTCCGCGACAGCACGGTGGGCCACCAGAACAACGACACGCATCCCTGGACCGACATGGTCCCCGACTACACCTGGCAACAGGCGCGCTTCAGCGAGTACCACAACTCCGGGCTCGGAGCGGGCGTCCAGAACGCGCCGAAGCTGACCGACGCCGAGGCCGCCGACTACACCGCCCAGAAGTACCTGGCCGGCACCGACGGCTGGAACCCGGTCCGATGACCGCAGACCAACCGGGCGACAGGCACACCGCCGACCGGCATCGGCAGCGGGCCCGCCCCCGCGGTGAGCTGTAGCGGGGCAGGGCTGATGCGTTCTCAGGTTTCAAGATCGAGTAGTTGGAGTGCGTGGTCGGTTCGTGACCGATAGTGGTCGGTGGCGGCGGCGATATTCGTCCATCCGGCCTGGCGGATGAGGCCGATGGCGAGGTTGCGGAGGGGCGCCATGGCGCGGGGTGCAGTGCCGGTGCGGACGCTGGAGGCGTCTTCGGCGGAGGTCACGTCCCGCACGTGGCGCAGGGCTTTCACCTGCCAGTGCCCGCAGATCAGTTCGGCGAGCTGGGATGCGGTGACCTGGTCCGCGGTGAGGCTGGTGACCGCGTCGATCGTCTTGATGGTGGTCTTGCCTGTCCTGCGGTTGGTGCGACGCCGCTTGACCTCGATGGCCTGGACGGCGTGGGCGAAGAGCAGTCAGGGCTGGACGGTGCAGACCTTGAGCCGGCGGATCACGCGGCGTCCGTGTAGCTGGTCGAGGGTTCGGTGCTGGAGCGGGACCTCCCGCCAGGGCAGGCGGCGCAGCTGACGGCGGAGACGACGTCGGAGAAGACTGCGGTTCCGGCATAGCGGAAGCCACTCGGCGCATCCCCAGGACGGGGCCATCACTCGACTGGCCCCGGTGTGTGCCGCCCGGCCGGGGACGACAAGCGCACATCACCAGGGCTCGGCGACGGCCATTCCCCGAGGCCGTCGCCGA
>NZ_JBEXXQ010000202.1:0-1687 GCF_040630525.1 Streptomyces sp. NPDC005799 | reverse complement strand
CGAGGTCCCGGCGCCTGCCCACGAACGTGGTCAGGGCTGCGGGCAGATTCCCCACCTCTGATATCTGGATGGTCATGTCCTGTATCGCCTTCAGCGGCCCGCACTCGCCCTGCAACATCGAGGAACCTGTCGGGGATGGCAGCACGCTTCGGCGCGGGCGGTCCGGCGCAGTCCTGCCGTGCCCCCTCCTCCTCGACCGGCACGAAACGTCACCAGTCACATCCTCGGTGCGCGGTACTCAGATGAGTGGAACGGGCACAGCCGCGCTTATGTCATTACAACACTACCCAGTGGACGTAGATGCTGCCGGGGTCGGGCTGTGGCTGAGGTCTCACGAGATGGATGCGATAGCAGACCCCTTGAGTGCCTAGTGCCGCATCAGGCAACGTTCGCCCTGTTCACGACCTCGCGTAGGCGTTCGTCGGCGGCGTGCTTGTTCCGCCAGATGATGTAGCGGCGGATCATGCTCCCTTGCTCCTTGTGGCTGGCATGGTCGGTGCCGTCGAGAGCGAAGTACCGCAGGGCAGTGAACTGAGCCTCGATCCGGTTGAGCCGGGAGGAGTTGGTCGGCGTGTAGGCGAACTCGACGTTGTTGGCCGCCGCCCACGTCCCGACCCGCTGGCAGCGCTTCGTCGTCAGGTGCGGTGAGTAGTTGTCGCAGACGATGGCAATGCGCACGTTCGCCGGGTGCAGCGAGCGCAGGTAACGGCAGAACTCCAGGAACTTCGACCTGTTCTTGGTCTTCTTGACGTGTCCGTAAAGCTGCTCCTTGGCCAGGTCGTAGGCGGCGAACAGGTGGCGGACTCCGTGCGGGCGGGTGTAGGTCGCCCGGCGGCGGGGCCGGGGATCGCGGTCGGGGTCCTTGTGTGCGCCGCCGCGTTCGGCCCAATGCCGGCCGGGGTGCGGCTGGAGATTGAGCGGTCCGAACTCATCCAGGCAGAAGATGACTTCGGGCTCTCCTTCCTCGGGTATGACCTCACCGTCGGCGATCGCGTAGAGGTGTTCGACGCGGGCCTTCTTGGCCGCGTAGTCGGGGTCGCGGGAGGTCTTCCAGGTCTTCACGCGTTGAAACGAGACGCCCTCCTCGCGGAGCAGGATGCGATGGCCCTCGTGGCTGATGTCGTCGACCACCCCCTCGGCGACCAGGAAGTCGGCCAGCTTGGCCAGACTCCAGGTCGAGAACGGCAGGCCGTGCTCGGCCGGCTTCGACTTGGCGATCTTCTTGATCTCCCGGCGTTCCGGGAGGGTGAAGGTCTTCGGCCGGCCGCCCTTGTACTTGGGGTAAAGCGAGTCGAAGCCGTCCGCGTTGAAGTTATGGAGCACGTCGCGGACCCGGTCGTCGCTGGTGAACGTCACCTCGGCGATCTTCGCAACCGGCATGCCCTGCGCGGATAACAGCACCATCTGAGCCCGCCGCCAGGTCACCACCGAGCCAGTGCCTCTGCGGATGATCCGCAGCAGGCGCCTGCCCTCGTCGTCGTCAATTTCCCGGACCCGCACACGTTCAGCCACGCGATCATTGTGGCCGTCTGGCGCTTCCCGGCGCAGCAACTGGACGACACCACGACAGGGCGAACGTTGCCTGATGCGGCACTAGTAGACTGTCGTGGCTAATTTTTGGGATAGAGGTGGCGCAGTTTGATGCGTGCGTCGTGGGTGGTGAACTGCCAGTTCACCTGACGTTGGC
>NZ_JBEXXQ010000201.1:0-1691 GCF_040630525.1 Streptomyces sp. NPDC005799 | reverse complement strand
GGTGACGTTCGCCTTCACCGAGTGCAGGGCATCGAAGGTGACCAGAGATCCGTCCAGGCCCAGGGGTTCGAGCAGGGGCCGGAAGTACGCGGTCTAACCCGAAAATGCCCACCTTCATCGCGGTCTTCCTCCTGAGACCGGACACGTTGGGCGTTCCATCTATGCGGCCTTCGTAGTGAGGGTCACCTCGTGGCCGAGAGCCTCGAGCTGGCGCACGAGCCCTCTGGTCCGGGCGGCGGAATCGAGAACCCGCAGGTGGTAGTCGGATCCGAGGTCGTGGAAGCGGGCATCAGGATCGCTGAGCAGGTGCCAGACGATGACGAGCATCGAGCGGGCGACGGCCACCAGGGCCTTCCCGTGTCCTCGGCGCTTCACGAGCCGTTTGTAACGGGCCCCGAGGAACGTGTCGGTCCGGGCGGCAGCCATCGCGGCCTCACCCAGCGCCGCCCTCAGCCAGGGGTTGCCCTGCCCGATGCCGCCGGGGAGATTCCGTCCGGCGGACTGGATGGTTCGCGGGGAGAGCTTGGCCCAGGAGACCAGATGACCCGCGGTGGGGAAGATGGCCATGTCGAGACCGATCTCCGCCAGGATGACCTGCGCGGTGGCGGGACCGATCCCCGGAATCTCGTCCAGACGTTCCTGCGGTGTCAGATCGCCGGCCGTGCCCGCTTCAGTCCCATCCGGGTCGGCCAGGTCGGCGAGTGCTGCCTCGATGTGACCGGTGAGATCGTCGAGTTGCGCCTGGGTTCGGTCGATCGCCTCCAGGAGCATGTTCAGCAGATAGGCGTGGTGCTCGTCGAACTGTCCGGTCAATGCCACGACCAGAACCTCCCGCTTGGCCTTCGCCTTGCCCTGGGCGAGCCCCGCGAGTTGCTGCGGATCACGTACTCCGGCGACCAGCGCTTCGAGCATCATGCGCCCGGAGGGGCCGAAGATGTTAGTGAGGACCGACGACAGTTTGATCTGAGCATCCTCCAGGACCTTCTCCACCCGGTGCTTATGACGGGTGCGCTCTTGTGTGAGCGCGGACCGCAACCGCGTCAGGTCCCGGATCTTCCGCAGCGGACGCTGCGGGACGAACGAGGCGCGCAGCATGCCCCGTTCCGCGAGCTTGGCGAGCCAGATGGCATCCAGCTTGTCAGTCTTCGGCCGACCCGGGACGTTCTTCACGTCCCGGGCGTTGACCAGCCAGCACTCCAACCCGCAGGACTCCAACAGGAAGAAGAACGGCTTCCAGTACACCCCCGTGGCCTCCATCACCACGCGGGTGATCCCCAGGCTGGACAGCCGTGCCCCGAGTTCCAGGATGCCCGCAGTAGTGGAGGTGACGTTCCAGACCTCCTGGACCCGCCTCCCGGCCCGGGACTCGTGCGGAACCCGGGTACACACCATGCCGCTGGCCTTGGCAACATCAATCGCCGCGACCCTCTCCACCAGCTCCGATTCGAGATCGGTCTCTTCGCTCGCCCTCACCCTCGCCTCCCCACCACCCGGTCGCACGAAGCGGTGGCAGCCACCCGGGGGCCGGCGAGGGAAAACGAGAATCTAACCCGCGTGCTCGAAGCAACAATGCGCAGCCCCTCTGGGCCGGCCCCGGCACCAGACTCATTACGGGCTCCAGGCCCACAGATCATCGGCGTCGGACGGGCAGCCGCCACACGACCCCATTTTCACGGCTGCGCCGACGTCCG
>NZ_JBEXXQ010000200.1:0-1707 GCF_040630525.1 Streptomyces sp. NPDC005799 | reverse complement strand
TCAAGCAAGTAGGTGGTATCCCTGCGGGGACGCTTGCGAAGGCGTGAAAATCGGTGTGGGGCTGCCCGCCGACGCCGTCGGTGCTTGGGTCTTGAGCCTGTAAGCAAGTCTGGTGAGGGAGCTGCCGTGAGGGGCAGCACACTGTGGCCTTCTGAGCACGCCGTTTAGCCTTTCTGCGTCCCCTCCGGCTCCCCGGGCAGCCCCACCCGGCTGTGATGAAGCGCGAGTTGGTGGGGAGGCAAGGCCATGGCGCTTGAGGACGCGACGGACGCCGGTGAGGAACTGGTGGCCAGGGTCGCTGCGATCGACATCGCCAAAGCGTCTGCGATGGTGTGCACCCGCAGCCCCCATCCGAGCCGTGAAGGCCGGCGAGTGCAGCACGTGTGGGCCGTGGGCGCGACCACCAAGGCGGTCCTGGAGCTGGGTGCACGCCTGGTGGAAGAAGGGGTGGAACGGGTGGTGATGGAGGCCACTGGGGTCTACTGGAAGCCGTTCTTCTACCTGCTCGAGGGCTGCGGCCTGGAGTGCTGGCTGGTCAACGCCCGCGACGTGAAGAATGTACCCGGGCGGCCGAAGACCGACCGGCTCGACGCTGTGTGGCTGGCCAAGCTCACCGAACGGGGCATGCTCCGCCCCTCGTTCGTGCCGCCCCGTGCGGTGCGCGAGCTGCGTGACCTGACCCGCACCCGGGCTGTGTTCGTCCGGGACCGGACCCGGGACAAACAGCGCACGGAGAAGGTTCTGGAGGACGCCCAGATCAAGGTCTCCTCGGTGATCTCCGACATCTATGGCCTGTCCGGGCGGGCGATCCTGGACGCCCTGGCCGCCGGAGAACACGATCCGTGGATCCTGGCCGAGAAGGTCCACTCGAGCATGGCAGCCAAGAAGCCCGCGATCAGAGAGGCCCTGGAGGGGAGCTTCACCAGCCACCACGCCTACCTGCTGGGCGTGCTGCTGCAGACCGTCGACTACCTCACCGGACAGATCGACGCGCTCACCGCCCGCATCGAACAGCAGCTCGCTGCCATGCCTGCGCAGGGTGCGAGCCGTGATGACAGCGGACCGGGTACCGGAGAGGAACCCGGCGCGCCGACGGAGGATCCCGGCTGCCGGCAGTCAGGGCTACTCCCGCTGGCGGGCCGACTGGACGAGATCCCCGGGGTCGGCCCCAAGGTGGCACAGGTCATCCTCGCGGAGATCGGCACCGATATGAGCGTCTTCCCCACGGCGGAGCATCTGGCCTCCTGGGCGAAGTTCTGCCCGCGGAGCGTGCAGTCCGGGCCCCGGAGCAGCTCCGGACGCACCGGCAAGGGCAACGGCTGGTTACGCGGCGCCCTGGGCGAGGCAGCCGCTGCCGCGGCGAAGACCGACACCTTCCTCGGTGCCCGCTACCGCCGGCTGGTCAAACGAATCGGCAAACAAAAAGCCCTGGTCGCTGTCGCCCGGTCGATCCTGGTGATCGCCTGGCACCTCATCCGGGACCCTGCCGCCCGCTACCAAGACCTCGGACCGGACTGGCACCAACGGATGACCGACCCTGTCCGCAAGACCCACAGCCTCGTCCGCCAGCTCGAAGCCCTCGGCCACCAGGTCGCCCTCACTACCCCCGCCCCCTGACCCGCGCCACGTGCCGCACCCCTGTTCCTTCCGCGCGATTCCGGAAGGACACCGCCGCCTGCTCGCCTGCGGATTGATTTTCCGTTTAGC
>NZ_JBEXXQ010000199.1:0-1722 GCF_040630525.1 Streptomyces sp. NPDC005799 | reverse complement strand
TAACCCCGGTTATTCAGCGGAATTGGGTGAGCTGACGGCCTGACAGCAGAAAGGTGCCGCTGACCTGCGAGGATGCGAGTGTCTAGGTCGTATCCGGTGCAGGAGTCAGGACACCTTTCTGGTGAGCGAGCGTACAGGGTGGGATCGTCGGCTGTCCGTGGCAGCCGACGGGAAGGGGCTGGTCGGGCATGCAGGGGCGGTGCTGCTGCGCCGGCTGGCGGACCGTGTGGGGCTGACACGAGGGCTCGCCGGGGTGCTTCCCTCGAGCACGAGTGCCAGGTGGCGGGAGCGGGCCGGGGTGCTCGTCCAGCTCGCTGTCGCGATGGTGCTCGGGGCGCGGAGCCTGCTGGAGGCCGAGCAGCTTCAGCTTCACCACCAGGGCCTGTTCGGCCCTGCGGCCTCGGACTCAACGATGCGCCGTCTGCTGGCCGAGCTGGACGACAAGACCCTGAGAAAGATCGCGAAGGTGCGCCGACGGGTGCGCCGGCATGTGTGGACGCTGCTCCACCTGCGGCCCGGCGGCTTCCCGTGGCTCACGGTCGCCGGACGGAGGTTGACAGGCTGGATCGTCATCGACCTGGACGCCACGGTCATCACGAGCGTGTCCCGGAAACAAGGGGCCGCGGCCACGTTCAAGGGCACGTTCGGCTTCCATCCGCTGGGCAGTTGGCTGGCGAACACCGGCGAGAGCCTCGCGATGGAACTCCGCCCGGGCAACGCAGGGGCGAACACCGTGGACGACCACGTCCGCGTCCTGGCCGCCGCGCTGGATCAGATACCGCACTCCTCCCAGTCGAAGATCCTCGTGCGGGTCGACGGCGCGGGCGCCACCCATGGCCTGCTCCAGCACCTGGAGGCGCTGAACACGAAGCGGCGCACGGTCCGTTACACGGTCGGATGGAAGATCACGCCCGAGGACGAGGCGGCGATCGCGAGGCTCCCCGAAAGCGCCTGGGAGACCTCGCTGACACAGGGCGGCGACCTTCAAACGGGTTACCAGGTTGCGGAGTTGACCTACCTGAACACCCGCGAGGGCTGGCCGGAGGGCATGCGCCTGATCGTCCGCCGCGTGCGCCCGTCGAGGCGGCACATGAAGAAGCTGACCGCCTTCGAGCAGAGGACCGGCTGGCGCTACTCCATCACCGTCACGAACATCCGGCACATGTGGGGCATCGCCGGCTCCCACCAGATCCAGTTCCTCGACGCCCTGCACCGCGACCACGCCGAGGTCGAAGACCGTATCCGTACCGGCAAGGCCATGGGGCTGACGAATCTGCCCTCACAGTCGTGGCAGATCAACACAGGCTGGATGCTCGCCGCGAACCTCGCCGCCGATCTCGACACCTGGCTGCGGCTGCTCACCCTGCATGACCAGGACGGCCTCGAAGACGCCGAGCCGGACACGATGCGCCTGCGCCTCTACCACCTTCCGGCCCGCCTCGCCCGTCACGCTCGCCGCCGCATGCTCCGCATCGAGCAGACCTGGCCCTGGGCGGCAGCGTTCACCACCAGCTGGAACAGGCTCACGCAACTTCCGGCCACCACCTGACGGCCGGCTCACACCCCGACGAGGACCAGGAAGGAGGACACCCCGCGCCCTCCGGGCCCGTGGAACCCGGCGCACCCCGCGGCGTCACGCGACGGCCCGTCCTCCAACGGCGGAGGACATTACGGGCGAACAGCCGCACTGATCAGCGACCGAAACCCGCTGAAGAATCGAGG
>NZ_JBEXXQ010000198.1:0-1724 GCF_040630525.1 Streptomyces sp. NPDC005799 | reverse complement strand
GCGGCTCTGATCCACTTGCTGTGGAGCCGTGACTGGCCGTCACCGCTGCCTGGAAGGATGGGCGTTCGTGTGATTGCAACGTTCTCCGGACCGCCTTCTCCCACCTGTCGAGGGTGACGGTGGACGACGTCGTGGTGGACAACGGACTGATGACCTTCTCGGCACGTACCGCGACACGGCAGGCCGCGTGCCCGGGGTGCGGGACGGTGTCGAGCCGCGTCCACGGTGGGTATCGCAGGCGCCTGGCCGACGTGGCGGTGTCCGGGCACCGGGCTGTGATCGACCTACTCGTGCGCCGGTTCATATGTCCGGCCCAAGAGTGCACTCGCCGAACCTTCGTCGAGCAGGTCGACGGGCTGACCGAACGTTTCGCCCGACGCACGGCGTCGCTGCACCGGACACTGGAGAAGATCGTGCTGGCCCTCGCCGGGCGCCCCGGATCCCGGCTGGCCGCGCACCTGTCGATCCCAACCAGCCCGAACTCGCTGCTCAGGCTGCTGCGAAGGCTTCCCGACGAGCCGGTCGGCACCGCACCACGCGTCCTGGGTATCGACGATTTCGCATTCAAGAAGGGCCACGTCTACGGAACGATCATCTTGGATGTGGAGACGGGTGAGAGGGTGGACGTGCTGCCTGACCGTACCTCGGAGACGCTGAGTGCCTGGCTGCGTGATCACCCGGGGGCGGAGATCGTGTGCCGGGACAGGGCCAGTGCCTACGCGGAGGCCGTTCGCACCGTCTGCCCCGACGCCACGCAGGTCGCAGACCGGTTCCATTTGTGGAAGAACCTGTGCGAGGCGGTCGAGAAGTGCGTTGCCCAGCACCGCGAGTGTCTCACCGACCCCGCCGAGGACGCGACCGCCGACACCGTCGCCATGGAGGCCGGCACGGCAGCCGACAACGTGCCGGAGCCATTGGAGGGGCTGCGCGCGATCAAGCGACGCGAGCGCCATGCCGCGGTGCATGCCCTGTACGGCAAGGGTGTGCAGATTGAGGTGATCGCCAAGACGCTCGGGCTCGACCGAAAGACCGTGCGGCGCTATGCACACGCTGCCACACCTGATGATGCGTTCCGCGGCACCGGCTCCCGCCGCTACGGTCAAATCCACGCCTACTCGCCCTATCTGTACCGGCGCTGGAACGAGGGCTGCACGGACGCGGCACGGCTTCATGCCGAGATCGCCGAGCTTGGCTACCGCGGCAGTCAGCGGACCGTCCGCCGCCACCTGCAACAGATCCGGGCCGCCGGCAAACCCGCACCCGCCAAGCCCAAAGAGCTGACCGTCCGGAAAGCCACCTGGCTGATCACCGCCCGCCCCGACAAGATCGACGAGAGCAATGCGCTCAAGCTCAAGCAACTCTTGTCCCGCTGCCCGGAGTTGGATGCTGTCGCCGACTGTGTGCGCGCCTTCGCCCGCATGATGACCGAGCGTCGCGGCACCGCGCTCGACGCCTGGCTCACCCGCGCCGAGGACACCGGCCTCAAGCCGCTGGGCAGCCTGGCCCGCGGTCTGCGGCAGGACTTCGACGCGGTCACCGCCGGGCTCACCCTGGAATGGAGCTCGGGCAAGGTCGAGGGCAACGTCAACAGGGTGAAACGGATCAAGAGGGACGGATACGGCCGGGCTGGCTTCGACCTCCTTCGCCGGCAGATCCTCCTCGCGGACTGAGCACTGTAACGCTCCGCGATCGGACCACAAGAAGTGGATCAGAGCCGAACGAAA
>NZ_JBEXXQ010000197.1:0-1726 GCF_040630525.1 Streptomyces sp. NPDC005799 | reverse complement strand
ACACCGCGACCACCTCCACCGACGACGCCACCCCGCACACTCCCAGCCAAGCACCGCACACAGGCAGCCGTCAGCGACTTACCAACATCACCAACAGGTTCGCCAGGCCGGCTGCGCTGGCCTCCTCGGTGAGGGGAAAATCGGGGCGGGCGTCCGGTAAGCCGAAGATTCTGTGATGCCGGTCAGCTCGCCCAACAGGATGGCGATGGGGATCCGCTAGCGGACTTCGGTTTGCGCCACGGCCACCACGGTGACCGGCAGCGCGTGTGTCAGACTCAGCGACTTCCCGGATCCCTCCGGGCGCCCGTTCGAACGGCACGCGTGCGGGAGGGACACGGCGATGGCCAGACAGGATGTCAAGGACGAGATCCTCTATCTGCGGGCGGCAGGGCTGGATCTGGGCAAGCGGTTCCTGCTGGCGTGCGTACGCACGCCGTGCTTGAAGCGGCCCGGGACCTGGACGCTGGAGACCGAACGGTTCGCCACCACCCCGGCCGAGATCCGGCGTCTGCTGGCCTGGCTGCTCGAGCGCCGGGTCGAAGTGGTGGTGCTCGAGGCCACCTCGGACTACTGGCGCCACCTCTACTACACCTTGCAGCCGCACCTGAACCTGATGCTGGTCAACCCGGCCCATCTCAAGGGCATTCGGGGGCGCAAGAGCGACCCCAGCGACGCCGCGTTCCTGGCCCGGGCGGGCGCCTCGGGCATGGTGATGGGCTCCTTCGTGCCCGAGCGGGAGATCCGCGAACTGCGGGACCTGACCCGCCGCCGCACGCAGCTGATCACGGCACGCGGGCAGGAGGCCCAGCGGCTGGAGAAGGAACTCGAGGACACCGGGATGAAGCTGTCCTCGGTGCTCAGCGACATCACCGGAGCCAGCGGACGTGCCATCATCAACGCGCTGATCGGCGGCGAGCGGGACCCTCAGGCGCTGGCCGACCTGGCCATCCGGCGGGCCCGCAGTAAGATCCCGGCCCTGGTTGAGGCACTGGACGGAACGTTCACCGAGCACCACGCGTTCATGTGCCGGCACTACCTCGACGAGATCGACCACCTCACCGCCAGGGCCGACCAGTTGGACCAGCGGATCACCGCACTGCTGACCCGTCTGGAGCACAACAAGGACGTCGAGAACCTGGACACCATCCCCGGCATCGGCCCATCGGCGGCTGAAATCATCATCGCTGAAACCGGTGGGGACATGGCCCAGTTCGCGACCGCCGGCCATCTCGCCTCCTGGATCGGGGTCTGCCCGGGCATGAACGAATCCGCCGGCGTCACCAAGTCCGCCCGTACCCGCAACGGCAACAGCAACCTGAAACGGCTGCTGGGCATCGCCGCGATGTCGGTGACCCGGAACAAGGACTGCTACCTCAGTGCCTACTACCGACGCATCGCCGCCCGCCGCGGACGGCAGCGGGCCCTGGTCGCGGTGATGCACAAACTCGCCGTCGCGATCTGGCACATCCTCCGCCACAAGACCCGATACCAGGACCTCGGCGCCGACTACTTCACCCGCCGCGACCCTGAACGCGCCATGCGCCGCATGACCAAGGAAGCCAACCGCCTCGGCCTCACCATCCGCTTCGAGCCCATCGCAACAACGGGCTGACCAGCACAATCACTCAACTTTTCGTGTCAGTAATCCAGGCCGCTGCGCTGGCCGCCGTGGTGGCGGGAAAATAGGGCCGGTGTCCGTCCGGGACGCCGACGAATCTGTGATGCC
>NZ_JBEXXQ010000196.1:0-1772 GCF_040630525.1 Streptomyces sp. NPDC005799 | reverse complement strand
ACTTGCATCGTGGAAACCGATCTGTTTTTCTAGCTGGAAACAGATCGGTTTCCGACTGATGGTCGGTCCATGACCAGCGACTAAGGGGAAAAGTGAGTACCACCTTCGATCGTGGGGCGTCCGCCTCCGGGAAAACAGACTCGGGCCGCCGCGGCTCACACGCCACGCGCTGGTGGGTGCTTGTCGTGCTGGGTGTGGCGCAGCTCATGGTGACGCTCGATGCGACGGTCGTGAACATCGCGCTGCCCGAAGCGCAACATGACCTCGGTTTCAGTGACGGCAGTCGGCAGTGGGTCATCACGGGTTACGCCCTGGCGTTCGGCAGCCTGTTGCTGCTCGGTGGCCGCCTCGGTGACCTGTTCGGTCGGCGTACGACCTTCCTGACCGGCCTGGTCGGCTTCGCGGGTGCCTCCGTCCTGGGCGGCGCGGCCGGAAACTTCGACATCCTCGTTGCGGCACGTGTGGCCCAGGGGCTCTTCGCCGCGCTGCTGGCCCCCGCGGCGCTCTCGCTGCTCAGTGTGACCTTCACCGATCCGGCCGAGCGGCCCAAGGCGTTCGGCATTTTCAGTGCGCTGGCCGGTGCGGGCGCCGCGGTCGGACTCCTGCTCGGCGGCATGCTCACCGAATGGGCGTCGTGGCGCTGGGTGATGTACGTGAACGTCGTCTTCGCGGGCGTCGCGCTGGCCGGTGCGCTGCTGTTGCTGGCCAAGCCCGCACACACCGAGCGTCCCAGGATCGACGTTCCCGGCACCGTCGTGGTGAGCGCCGGGCTGTTCGGCATCGTCTACGGGCTCGCGCACGTCGAGTCCACCAGCTGGACCGACCCGGTCGCTCTCGGTTCCATGATCGGCGGTGTGGTGCTGCTCGGGGTGTTCGCCTGGCTGGAGTCCAGGGTCGCGCATCCCCTGCTGCCGTTGCGCGTCGTGCTGGACCGGGCCCGGGGTGGTTCGTTCCTGGCCGTGTTCGTCCTGGGCATGGGGATGTTCTCGATCTTCCTGTTCCTGACGTACTACCTGGAGGCCAGCATCGGCTACTCGCCGATCGAGGCGGGTCTGTCCTTCCTGCCGATGGTCGGCGGCATCGTCGCCGCCTCGACCACGGTGCCGTCGCTGCTGCTGCCCAGGGTCGGCCCGAAGACCGTGGTCAGCGCCGGCTTCCTGGTCTCCGCGTCCGGTATGGCCCTGCTGACCCGGCTCACGCTGGACAGCGCCTACGTCGCCGACATCATGCCGGGCATGATCCTGCTGGGGCTCGGTATCGGTGCGGTGATGACCACCTCGTTCCAGGGTGCGACCGCGGGCGTGCACCATGAGGACGCGGGCGTGGCCTCGGCGCTGATCAACACCAGCCAGCAGGTGGGCGGCTCGATCAGCACGGCACTGCTGACCACCGTCGCCTCATCGGCTGCGACCGACTACCTGTCCTCGCACAAGCCGGGCGCGCTGACCATGGCCCAGGCCGGGGTCGAGAGCTACACGGCCACCCTGGCGTGGGGTGCCGGGATCTTCGTGGTCGGTGCGGTGCTGGCGGCGTTCCTGATGCCGAATGCGGCTCTGGCGCCGTCTGAGGGCGAGCCCGTCATCGCCCACTGAGCCCGAACCCGCCGTGGTGAGACATGCCCTGTGCTGATTGGTGCTCTCAAGCCGCCGATCAGGGAAGGAAGGCACGGGCATCTCTGATACTGGCGCCCACCGTCTACCGGCACGTTCCGTCGTCACCCAACCGAGCACCGCCGGTAGAGGGCACCCGAGACGTGGGCTGCATTGGCGAGG
>NZ_JBEXXQ010000195.1:0-1817 GCF_040630525.1 Streptomyces sp. NPDC005799 | reverse complement strand
GCCGTGGTCTACGGCTACTTCCCCTGCGTCTCCAAGGACGACGACCTGATCATCCTGGACGAGCACGGCAACGAGCGCACCCGCTTCACCTTCCCCCGGCAGGCACACGGCCGCCGGCTCTGCCTGGCCGACTTCTTCCGCTCGGAGGACTCCGGCGAGACCGACGTCGTAGGCCTGCAGGTCGTGACCGTCGGCTCCCGCATCGGTGACGCCACCACGGACCTCTTCGAGGCCGACGCCTACCGCGACTACCTGGAACTGCACGGTCTGTCCGTGCAGTTGGCCGAGGCGCTCGCCGAGTACTGGCACGCACGGGTGCGGGCCGAGTGGGGCATCGCGGGCGCGGACCCGGATTCGCTCGACGGCATGTTCCGTACCGCCTACCAGGGGTGCCGCTACTCGCTCGGCTACCCGGCCTGCCCGGACCTGGAGGACCGCGCCAAGATCGCCGACCTGCTCGAACCGGAACGCATCGGCGTCCATCTGTCCGAGGAGTTCCAGCTGCACCCCGAGCAGTCCACGGACGCGATCGTCGTCCACCACCCGGAGGCGAGCTACTTCAACGCGGGAGGCGCACGATGACGACCTTCTCCTTCGAGTTCTTCCCGCCGAAGACGGACCAGGGCGAGCGCACCCTGTGGGACGCGATCCGCCGAGTGGAGCCCCTGCGGCCGGACTTCGTCTCCGTCACCTACGGAGCGGGCGGTTCCTCCCGTGACCGGACCGTCGCCGTCACCCGGCGCATCGCCGCCGAGACCACCCTGCGGCCGGTCGCCCATCTCACCGCGGTCGGCCACTCGGTCGCCGAACTGCGCCGGATCATCGGCCAGTACGCCGACGCGGGCATCCGGGACGTGCTGGTCCTCCGGGGTGATCCGCCCGGCGACCCGAACGGCCCCTGGACGCCTCACCCCGAGGGGTTCACCTACGCCCGGGAACTGGTCGAACTCGTGCGCTCGCTAGGTGACTTCACCATCGGGGTGGCCGCCTTCCCGGAACGCCATCCGCGCTCCCCCGACTGGGAGAGCGACATCCGGCACTTCGTCGCCAAGTGCCGGGCCGGCGCCGACTACGCCATCACGCAGATGTTCTTCCACATCGAGGACTATCTTCGGCTGCGCGACCGGGTCGCTGCCGCGGGCTGCGACATCCCGGTCATCCCGGAGATCATGCCCGCCACCGACGCCGCCCAGATCCGCCGCTTCGCCGAACTGTCCGGCGCGGCCTTCCCCGAGGACCTGGCCCACCGGCTGGAGCGGGCCCGCGGCAATCCCGCCGAGGGCCGGCGGATCGGCGTCGAGCACGCCACCGGCATGGCCGTGCGGCTGCTGGCCGAGGGCGCTCCCGGGCTGCACTACATCACCCTGAACCGGTCGACCGCCGCGCTCGACATCCACCGCAACGTCCTGGCCTCAAGGAGCCTCAGTGTCCGCTGACTTCACGGACTTCAAGGTCGCCGACCTGTCCCTGGCCGAGTTCGGCCGCAAGGAGATCACCCTCGCCGAGCACGAGATGCCCGGCCTGATGTCCCTCCGCGAGGAGTACGCCTCCGCGCAGCCCCTGGCCGGTGCCCGCATCACCGGCTCGCTGCACATGACCGTCCAGACGGCCGTGCTCATCGAGACGCTGGTCGCGCTCGGCGCCGAGGTGCGCTGGGTGTCGTGCAACATCTACTCCACCCAGGACCACGCGGCCGCCGCGATCGCCGCGGCCGGCATCCCGGTCTTCGCCTGGAAGGGCGAGACGCTGGAGGAGTACTGGTGGTGCACCGAGCAGGCGCTGACCTGGCCGGACAGCCCCACCGGCGGCCCCAACAT
>NZ_JBEXXQ010000194.1:0-1822 GCF_040630525.1 Streptomyces sp. NPDC005799 | reverse complement strand
CACCGTAACGAGGTGTGGCCTCGTGGGCGGGGTGGGTCGCCCCCGCCGGGTGGGGGGGGTTCGGTTGAACAACTGAGCCCCCGGGGGGCGTCCTGTTTCACGTGAAACAGGACGCCCGCGGGTGCTTCGCTCAGCCGGAGCTGAGGCCCGCCTGGTTCAGAGCTGGAGCTTGAAGCCCACATGTGAGGCGGTGAAGCCGAGCCGCTCGTAGAAGCGGTGAGCGTCGGGTCGAGTCCTGTCGGAGGTCAGCTGGACCAACTGGCAGCCCTGCCGCCGGGATTCCTCGATCGCCCACTCGATGAGCCGCGTTCCCAGACCACTGCCTCGTTCATCGGCATGGACACGGACGGCTTCGATGATCGACCGGACGGAACCCCGACGCGACAGGCCGGGAATGATCGTGAGCTGAAGGGTGCCGATCACCCGGCCCTCGCGAACGGCGACGACCAGGTGCTGGTTCGGATCGGCCGCCAGGCGCTGCCACGCCGTCAGATAGGGGGCCAGGTCGTCCGGAGTCTCGCGCTGGGCGCCGAGGGGGTCGTCGGCGAGCATCGCGACGATCACCGGCACATCGGCGGCTGTCGCGGCCCGTATCTCAAGATCTCCCATGACTGGCACCCTACGTGGGCCGTCCAGGCATGTGGACAGCCAGGGATGCGGTCGTCCAGGCATGGAAGCAGCCTGGGACGCTCAGCCCGCCGCCACGGTGACCGGTGCGAAGCGCCGCGTCCAGTCGCCGGGCAGGTCCGGGACTCCGTAGGTCATGACCGAGTTGAAGGCGACGGATGCGAGCCCCCGTTCCTTCGCCCAGGCCAGCAGTTCCTCATGGCGTACGTCGATGTCGGTGCGCAGGGGCCGGTCGGTGTGGGCGGCGAGGGAGGCGAGGAGCGCCTTCGCCGTCTCGGTGTCCCGGGCGATCAGCGGACCGATGACATGGGTGTCCATGTTGGGCCAGACAGCCGCGTAGCCGACGATCCGACCATCCTCCTCGGCGACGCACAGCCGGTCGGCGAAGGCGGGCAGCCTGGTCACGATGTGAGTGCGATCGGCTCCGAACACCTCTTCGTCGAGCCGGAGGATGCCGCTGAGGTCCTCGGCGGTTGCTGCCCGTGTCGCGCCCTGGGGAGCCGGCCCACCGGGGGTGAAGTGTCCGCGCAGCATCTCGGCCCGGCCGGTGACCTTGAAGCCGAGTTCCTCATAGAGCGGCCGGCCGTACGGAGTCGCGTGCAGCGTCAGCGGGGTGCTGCCCATCTCCGAGACAACGTGCCGCATCAGGCGGCGCCCAATACCCTTGCGGGCGTGCCGTTCGGCGACCAGCACCATGCCGATGGCCGCGAGATCGGGGCGGTCCCGCAGTCCGTACTCGGTGACGACACAGGCGCTGACCAGACCGCCCTCCGGGTCGTCGATGCCGTATCCCTTCCCCGCCGTGAGAAGGAAGCTCCATTTGTGCTCCTCGCGTGGCCACCCCCGATCCTCGGACAGGTCCGCGCAGGCGCCCAGATCGCGCAAGCTCAGACGGCGGATGGAAAGGTCGGCGAGAGAAGGAGTCGGCACGCAGGTCAGGCTGTCCGACGGGTGGACTTGCCGTCCACCTCTTTCCGGTGAGAAACAAGGGCTTTTAGCCATGTCATGGGCAAACGCACAGCCTGTTGCCGTCGCCCGGTGTTTCACGTGAAACGCCGGCCAATGGCAGCCGGGCAGGCGCCGGTCGTGTCCCTTGACGTGCAACACCGTTGCCTTTAGCCCAAGTTGGTGTTGTCAAGCCCACCTTCCTTGATCATCTCGAAGTGGAGGGCGTACGGCTGGGCTGTCCTTGGGT
>NZ_JBEXXQ010000193.1:0-1845 GCF_040630525.1 Streptomyces sp. NPDC005799 | reverse complement strand
AGCTTGACTCTGTCGGGGATCTTGGAGTTGCCGAGGTCAGGTACCCAGGGTCCGCCAGGACTTCGGCCGGGGGATCTCGCGCTGGTCGAGGTAGTTCTGTAAGGCGGTCGGCCGACGGGGAGGGGGTGCTTCCTCGGTCGGTGGGAGACCGCTGAGACGCTCGATGTTGATGGCGATGGCCGTCAGGACGTGCTGAACGTGGGCTTTGCTCTGTCCTCGGTAACGGCAGCGGCGCATGCCATGGCCGTGGGCGAACTCGTTGACTGTTCCCTCTACTCCGGAGCGGACCGCGTAGCGGGTCTTCCACTCAGGTGTCTGTTGCTCGGCGCGGACGCGGAGTTGCAGGTCGCGGAGTTCTCGCGGGGGAAAGCCGACGGTGCGGTGGCTTTCGCGGGAGGTGGTGCATTGGGCGCGGGCCGGGCAGGGGTGGCACTGGCTCTTGGTGAACCGTGCCACGATCAGCGGGGCCGCAGTGGGTGAGGAGGTCGGGTAGGGGCCGTGCCAGCCCTGGCTGACCTGGCCCTGGGGGCAGGTGACCTGCTGGCGGTCGTAGTCGATGTGGAAGTCGTCGCGGGCGAAGCCCTCGCCTCGACGGTGTTGCCGGGTGGGGTTGCCCCGGAGCGGCCCGGAGACGGTGACCTGGTGGTCATGTGCGGCTTGTGCAAGGTGGGGCAGGGAGGTGTAGCCGCTGTCGACCAGGTGCTCGGCGGGCAGCAGGCCGCGGCGGTGCAGGCGGGTGTGGATGCCGGGCAGGACCTTGCTGTCATGGGTGGTGGAGGCGGTGGTGGCCACGTCCGTGATCACGTTGGGACCATTGGGAGCACACGTCTCCGTCAGGTGAGCGGAGAACCCCTTCCAGCTGATGATGTGCCCGTGACGGGCGTAGCGAGCCGAGATGTCGTAGGGCGAGACGATCGCCCGGGACGAGGGTGGCAGCCCGGGCCCGTCTTCCGACTCGGGGGCGCGCCAGCGCAAGCGGCCTGCGGCATCGCGGTGATAGTTCTGCACCAGGATCTGGCGCAGGGCCTGGACGCGGGGGCCGAACGCGCGGCCTCCCTCGCTCTGGTAGAGGTACTCCAGGAGCCGGACGGCGTCGTTGCCGGTGGCGAGGATCCTGGTCTTGGGCTTGGTGGGGTTCTTCCCCAGGCTGACCGGACGGCCGTAACGGCGCCCCCAATCCTCGTCGACCACCTCGTCCAGTAGGTGCGGGGCGGTGCCAGCGACTTCCTCCAGCGCGGCGCGGACTGCTTCGGTGACCATCTCCAGCCGGGTCAAGTCGCGGACCGCGGCCAGGACGTGGGTGGAGTCGGTGCGTTGTGTGGTGCGCTCGCGTACCAGGCCGGCCTCCTTGAGGCGGGCCAGTGCGAGGTCGAGGAGGCGGTCGGCGCGGTCGCCCTCAGTGAGACGGTCGCGGAAGTCAGCCAGCACGCTGTGGTGGAAGCCGGGGTCGTCCAGCTCCATGGCCATGGCGTACTTGAAGTCGATGCGGCAGCGCACCGCCTCGGCGGCCTGCCGGTCCGACAGACCGAGCACGAACTGCAGCACGCAGACGGTAGCCAGCTGGGCAGGCGAGAGGCCCGGACGCCCGTCACGCGGATACCAGTCCGCGAAGTCCTCGTCACACCACAGCCCGTCCAGGCGGTCTCTCACCCACATCGCCGCCGTACCGCCCGGGTTGCTCGACCTCGCGATCTGCGCGGTCAGAGGCGGGACTTGCTCGCCGGAACGAGGACGGAGCGACAACGGACACCTCGACAACGGCAGGGGCTCTCGGAAACACCCCGAGCATGCCCACCGATCACCCCGGAGCACCGGGAAACTCCAAGATCCCCGACAGAGTCAAGC
>NZ_JBEXXQ010000192.1:0-1899 GCF_040630525.1 Streptomyces sp. NPDC005799 | reverse complement strand
CAACGGCCGACTCATCCGTACGGCACCGAGTACGTACAAGATCCCTCTTCCCGGGACCTTGACACCGTCAACTGAGCCTTAACTTCGTGGCATTGCTTGATCGTGGACACCTGCAGACTGGGATCTTGAGGTTCCAGTCTGCAGGTGTCCACGATCAAGGGGAAGGTTCACACTGCCGCTCATCCCGATACGGGAACAACACCGTGAACTTCACAGCGAGTTGGGTACGGATCTCGTCCGGGATGCGCATACCACATCAACGAGCCACGGGACGGGAAGCAACACCTTGATGATCTGCAAGCCCTTAGGCCACTTTACATCTCCCCCATGATCGTCGGATCCGCCTTCGGATTTAAAACCCCAGGAAAGCCAGAGTTTAGATAATGAGCAATTTCATGCGGCAGTAATTCGCTAAAATTGAGCATCGGTTCAAGAAAATCCAGCCAGTACGGGCTTTCACCAGGCTTAGACAACGAGGTTAGTTGCCGGTCAGCGATCGGCGTCTTTACGGGGGATTTACTACTGATGTACTCGCATGTGAGCAGATCGGACGCGGCCTCCAAGCGCTGGCGCAGCTCTTGACGGCTCTCCTCGGCATGCTCAATATGCAGTTTGCCACGGGCGGTAAACAGACGGTTGGCCGGGATAGAGAAGGCGTAGAGCAGTTGGGTGATGCTTGGCTCCCGGGTGGCCAGCTGTTGCACGTGGGCATCGTTTAGCGGTGGTCGTCCGGAAACCAGACGCTCCAGCACGCTGACGCCCAGCACCGCCGTCGCGCTAGCGTAGCGCCACGTAATCTCGCCGATCTGCCATCCGTAGGCCAGAGCCGCGCCGTAGACCTCGTCGAACGACTGTTGATGGTGCGAGAGTCGAGTATTCCGGGTGTAAGCTGCGGCGATCTCGCGCCGCGTAAGTGCATGATCGGTCTGTACGGTTGCCGACTCCCATTCCTGCCACAGCCCCATACAAACGGCATGAAGGGGGACCAGCGTCTCCCACTCCGCCGGAGTTTGTTCCCCCAGGTCGCCAAGATCGGTAAACCGCGCTCTCACCGTTGTCACCTCCATGTCGATTTCACAAGCTAGATTTCCAGACCCACGCAATCGAAAGTTCTCGAGCCTGGCGTTCATGGGCCGAGAGTCGGCGATTTGTCGATTCTTTACAAACAAGGCATCAGTGGCGAGATCCGATTCTCCCGTCAGCCGCAGCATCGGCACCAGAGGGGCACTGTGAATCGAGAGACCTTCAGGCACGCCTGGCTGTTGATCGCCGCGCACGCGGTTTCTATTGCCTGGCACGCCATTCCCTGCTCACCCTCTCTCGCCTCCCATGACTACCCAATTGAATAATTCTTATATTCAATCTGCAATTTCTATCACCCTAGGTAAATTGGCATGGAAATCGCCTGGACTGACTCTCTCGCATTTTAAGATTTCCTTCCGTGCGCAAATAGAGGCAAACGACCTATATGCTGCTGTTGAGGTTGGGACTGGTGGTGTCGCAGGGGCCGAAGGCGGTAGTCCTCTGGGGTATTACCGGGGCATGCGGTAGGGGTGGCGCGCTGACTGCCGAACGTCGGCATTTTCGCGAGGAGTTACGGCTCCAGGCGGCTGAGCGGTTCGCCTGGGGTGATGGGAGTTCGGTAATCGCCAAGGATCTGCGGGTCAGTGCAGCGACGGCGGCAGGCGTGGGAAGAGAGCGGCCCGCTGCTCTGCGGTCACAGGGGCCGGTGTCTCTGTTGAAGCTGAGCGAAAAGCACTTTGCGCAGCTGGAGGCTGAGCTGGCCTAACCTCGATCTTTCTTGACGGTCTGCCGACGGAGTCGGCAGACCGTTTCGTGTTCCGTGGCTGCTGGTGGGCAGGCCGGTAGCCCGACTGACGTGTCGGGTGGGCGCCGGGT
>NZ_JBEXXQ010000191.1:0-1943 GCF_040630525.1 Streptomyces sp. NPDC005799 | reverse complement strand
GCGCCCTCCTCACCGCCATCCCCACCCTCATCGTCTACTTCGTCCTGCAACGCCAGTTCGTCAGCGGCCTCACCCTCGGCGCCAACAAGGGCTGACCCCCTCGACGCCGAGCCCTCACATGGAAGAGACCCCCGTGCACCACCCCTTCACCCCCGTGGCCTCCGTCCCCGTGGATCCGGCCAACGCCCGTGTCCACGAGGAGGGCTGGCAGTCCTGGAGCCCCAGCGGCGCCTACGCCCTCGGTGAGAAGCCGTACCGCCCGACCAACGACAACTGGGCGACGGTCTGTTACCGCCCGGGCGTCACCGTCCCCGAGGGCGTCTTCCAGGGGGAGGGCCTGCTGGCGCTCGATCCCGGTGACGGTTCGCCGACCCGGCTCTGGGCGGCCGTGGACCCCACGGGCGAGGTTGCGTCGATCCGTCTGACGGTGACGGACGGCCTCGCGGAGGTCAGCGCGGACGGCGCGGTGAAGGAGTGGAGGGGCACGGACATCCAGGAGGCGCTGGGCAGTTGGGCCGAGAGCCTCGGCGTCGAGCCGCCGCGCCCGGCACCTACGGTCTGGTGCTCCTGGTACGAGTACTTCACCGAGGTCACCGAGGACGACATCCACGAGAACCTCCGGGCGATGGACACCCTCGACCTGCCCGTCGACGTGGTGCAGATCGACGACGGCTACCAGAGCGCCCTCGGCGACTGGCTCACCCTCTCCGGACGCTTCCGCTCCCGCGCGGGCATCGCCGACGCCATCCGGGCGCGCGGCCGGCGGGCCGGTATCTGGACGGCCCCCTTCCTGGTGGACCCGGCGAGCGAACTGGCCACCGAGCACCCCGACTGGCTGGTCCACGACACCGACGGCGGGTTCACGCACGCCGGCCGCAACTGGGGCCACGACCTGCGGGTGCTGGACACCACCCACCCCGAGGCGGCGGCCTACCTGACCGAGGTCTTCCGCACCCTGCGCGCCGAGGGCTACGACTACTTCAAGGTCGACTTCCTCTACGCGGGCGCGCTGGAGGGCGTACGGCACGCCTCCGTCGACGCGCTGACGGCGTACCGCTCCGGGATCGAGCTCATCCGTGAGGCGATCGGCCCGGACGCGTACCTGCTCGGCTGCGGGGCGCCCATCCTGCCCTCCATCGGCCTGTTCGACGCGATGCGGGTGAGCCCCGACACGGCCCCGCACCGCCGCCCCGAGGCGGACGACTACAGCCAGCCCGGCCAGGACCCGGCCGAGTTCACCGGCGCCGGCCGCCAGTGGCAGCACGGCCGGTTCTGGATCAACGACCCGGACTGCCTGATGGCCCGCCCGGCCGTGGAGACGCGCGAGCGCTGGGCCGCGCACGTGGCGGCGACCGGCGGTCTGATGGCCTCCAGCGACCGTCTGCTGTCCCTGGACGCGTGGGGCGTGGCCACCACGCGCCGTCTGCTGTCGGGAGGCGCGAAGTGAGCCGCGCCCTGAACGTGCCGGGCATCGCCTACGGCGGCGACTACAACCCGGAGCAGTGGCCCGAGGAGGTCTGGGCCGAGGACATGCGCCTGATGGCCGAGGCCGGGGTCACCATGGTCAGCGTCAACATCTTCTCCTGGGCGCTGCTCGAACCCGCCGAGGGCACCTACGACTTCTCGCGCCTGGACCGCATCCTCGACCTGCTGCACGCCCACGGCATCGCCGCCGACCTCGCGACCCCGACGGCGGCCCCGCCGGCCTGGTTCTTCGTCGCGCACCCGGACGCCCTGCCGGTCGACAAGGACGGCCGCAGGCTGTCGTACGGCAGCCGCCAGACGTTCTGCCCGTCCAGCCCCGCCTACCGCGAGGCGGCCCTGCGGATCACCGGCGAACTGGCCCGCCGCTACGCCGACCACCCGGCCGTGGTGATGTGGCACGTCCACAACGAGTACGGCTGCCACAACGCGGCCTGCTACTGCGACACCAGCGCGGCGGC
>NZ_JBEXXQ010000190.1:0-1949 GCF_040630525.1 Streptomyces sp. NPDC005799 | reverse complement strand
GGTGAGTCGGCGGCGGGAATCTCACCCGCCGCCGCTCTCAGAACCGTGCGGGAGCCTCTCGGCTCACACGGCTCCCGTCGCCCAGCCATCAGGCTTGAGGCCGAACCGCCAGTGGGCAAACATGTTGGGATACCGGCGGGCCGTGCCCGCCAGTAGTTCTCCCGCCCGTTTCTCCCGGCGGCGTAGTCGTTTGTACTTCTGACAAGCCCAGCCCACCAACATTCGGTTGATGCGCCGGAGGAGGGGATACAACATGGACTTGTAGAAGCGTCCGTAATAGTTGATCCATCCCTGCACGACACTGTTGAACATCCGCGCAAGGTCCATCAGGGACTTGTCACTGCGTTGAGCGATACGCCAGGAACGCATTTCCTTGCCCATCGCCTTGATCGCCTCCTTGCTGACCGCGGGCAGGAAGTTCACAAAGTGCTTCCCATACCGGTTCTTGGCCAGCCTCGGACGGAACGTGTACCCGAGGAACGTGAACGACGTGTGCTCGTACGAGCCGCGTCGGTCGGCGTCCTTGCAGTAGACGATGCGCGTCTTGTCCGGATGTAATTCCAGACCGACCTGCGCCAATCTCGCGGCGAGCGCGTCCCGCACCCGGCGGGCCTGATGCTCGCTCTTGCAGTGAATCACTGCATCGTCGCAGTACCGCTCGAAGGTGATGTGCGGGAAGTTCCGCGTCAGCCACGCATCGAACGCGTAGTGGAGATACAGATTCGCCAGCACGGGGGAAATAGCCGATCCCTGGGGAGTCCCACGAACCCGCTGCTGCACCGTACCGTCCGGCCTCGCCAGTGGGGCCACAAGCCACCGCCTGACGTAGAGCAGGACCCACTTCCCGTCCTCATCGATATGCCGCTCGACGGCCTTGAGCATCAGCTCGTGGTCCACGCTGTCGAAGAACGCCCGGATGTCGAGATCGACCACCCAGTCGCTGCGCCAACAGCGCCGCCGGCACTGCTCCACTGCGTCCAACGCCGACCGCCTGGGCCGGTAGCCGTAGGAGTCCGGATGGAACACCGGCTCCACCCGCCGCTCCAGATACATCGCGGCCACCGTCTGAGCGATCCGGTCAGCCACAGTGGGCACCCCAAGCACACGGACACCTTTCCCGCCCGCCTTGGGGATCTCCACGGCCTTCACCGCCGGAGGGAAGTACGAGCCGGACGAGAGCCGATTCCACAGCTTGTACAGATTCCCCTTGAGGTTCTGCTCGAACTGCTCGATCGACACGCCATCCGCCCCGGGTGCACCCCGATTGGCTTTGACCCTCAGATACGCCTCCCACACCATCGACTTGGAAATGTAAAACGACTTGACCTCGGCCTGCGGCCTTGATCCGTTCACCTGGCTCCTCCCGGCAATATCCGGTTGACCACCAAACAAGATCAGGACGACCCGCCCCCTTCGCTCCATCCCCATTACAGGGACTTCATCACTACTACGAGACGGTCCGTCCCCCTGCCACGCATCGGTACTCAGCCCCTTACAGTTTCAGCTGCTTGGGGTTCTCCCTTATCGCCAACCAGACTCCAATAAAGCCCAGTCGGCAGCATCGCGGCGAGGGGTTCCCACGTTCCGCACTGGCGCCTGTCGCCGAGCTCGCGCCACCTTCATGCCGGGCCGCCACCTGGCCAGGAATACAGGAACCCGCCAGATTCATCCCGGGGCAACAACTGGACCCCGGTTTCGGCAACCACTCATACGCTTACGACACTTCAGCAGTGGTTCACTCGCGTTCGCCTTCTCGGCACGCACCTGACGCATCTCGTGCGCCTTTTCCGCAGTGCTCATCACCCCGGCTCATTCACCGGAGCAACCTGCGGGGGTTTGAGACCTCCCCCTGCATGGGCGGTCCCGGAGGGCCTACCTCCATCACCAGTGCAGCACCACGTCGGAAGATTCCGTCTACATCAGAACCTCCCGTTGTGTTCGTGGCGCAC
>NZ_JBEXXQ010000189.1:0-1964 GCF_040630525.1 Streptomyces sp. NPDC005799 | reverse complement strand
CGGCGAACTTCGGCTCCCCGATCCCGCCGCGCGCGCAGAAGTACGAGCGCGCCGACGAGGTCGTCCAGGTCGTGCAGGCCCTGTGGGGCAGCTGGGAGAAGGACGCCTGGGTCCTCGACGTCGTGGGCAAGCGGTTCGCCGACATGGGCAAGATCCAGCCGGTCAATCTGCAGGGCCGCCATGTCGCGTCCCGTGGGCCGCTGCCCATCCCGCCGTCCGAGCAGGGCCAGCCGGTCATCTTCCAGGCGGGCGGCGGCGGTTACGGCATGGAGCTGGCGGGCCGGTACGCCAGCGGCGTCTACGCCAACCCGATGACGATCGAGGACGCCATCGCCCAGCGGGGCGCCCTGCGGGACGCCGCCAAGCGGGCCGGGCGTGACCCAGACGAGGTGAAGATGTTCGCTGGTTTCATGCCGGCCGTGACAAACCGGGCGCACCCGCTTCCGGTCAGGACTGGCCCCGTCGCTGAACAGGGCGAACGGCTTCCCGTGGGGCCGATTCAAGCCGGAACCGAACACTTACGTGGGTCCAAGTCGGACCGATTCCGGTGGGGCCAGCGGCACCGATAAAGCCAGACAGCCAGGCTGCGGCAGGTCGCACACCTCGGCGTCCGCACCTTCGGCTCCTCCTTCACCCTGCCTGCCCGTCCCGGAAATCCCCATCCGGGTGTAACTCGAGGCACCGGACGGCACATTGTGGATCTGGGGCCCGCCAGAGGCGGCGAACCGCGTCAGCGGACCGGCCCTGGATTTCTGGCTGCTCGTCACACAGCGCCGCCACCGCGACAACCTTGCACTGACCGTCTCCGGTGAGACGGCACGCCAGTGGCTGCGCATCGCCCAGGCCTTCGCCGGCCCCCCGGGGCCGGGACGGCGCCCGAGCTAGGCAACGACGCACACGCGACGCCTGATGGACCACGGCATCCGTGTCGACACGGCCCGGACGCAGGGCGTCACGGAGCGGGCGTCAAGCATCTACGGCCTGAGACACTCACCCAGTCAGTTGCATGAAGCGACTAACTGCGGCTAGCGTCTCGCCACGTCAGTAGGGCGTCCCAACTCACCCAGTGAGGCAGCCATGACCGCATCCAAGGGCAGACCGGAAACCGTGCCCGCCGAGCCGAAACAGGCAGGGGACGCTCAGGATGCCGCCGCCAGACGCCATGCGCTACGGGTATTGGCACTGAGCAGCCTCGGCGCGTTCGTGGTGTTCCTCGACACGACGATAGTCAACGTCGCCTTCGAGACCATGAGCCGCAGTCTCCGTACCTCGGCTGACCACTTGTCGTGGGTACTCAACATCTACAGTCTGATCTTCGCGGCCACCCTCATCCCGGCAGGGCGACTGGCCGACCGCTACGGGCGCAAGCGCGTCTTCCTGACGGGCATCACCGGCTTTGCAGTGACGAGCGCACTGTGCGGCCTCGCGCCGAACGTGGACGTCCTGATCGGCGGGCGGGCGCTGCAGGCGGTCTTCGCCGCTCTGGTCACCCCGACGTCACTCGCCCTGCTCCTGCCCGAATTCCCCCCGGCTCGGCGGCCGGTGGCAATCGGCACGTGGGGCTCGATGAGCGCGCTGGCCGCAGCCGTCGGACCGACGCTCGGCGCACTTTTGACCCAGTACGCCTCCTGGCGCTGGATCTTCTTGGTCAACGTGCCGATCTGCGCCCTGGTCCTCGTTCTCGGCCTGCGCATACTGCGCGAGACTCGCGACCCGCACGCCAAGGGCCTGCCCGACCCGCTCGGCGTGCTCCTGATCGCTGCAATGCCCGCTGCGCTGAGCCTCGGGATCATAGAGGGGCCCAAGTGGGGATGGTCCGACCCGCGCGTGATCGGTGCCTTCTCGCTGGCCGCACTGCTGCTACCGATCTTCATCCTGCGTGACCGTTCAGCGACCCAGCCGGTGCTCGACTTCGCCCTCTTCCGCGTCCGGCAGTTCCGTCTGATCAACGCCGCCACGCTGGT
>NZ_JBEXXQ010000188.1:0-2024 GCF_040630525.1 Streptomyces sp. NPDC005799 | reverse complement strand
CTTGTTCTTTATCTACCGTCCGCGTCATAGGGCGGGGATGGATGGTTCCAGACGGCGTCTGACCGGCTGACAACCTTCCGAAGTTCGCGGGCACTTCGGGGTGTTATGGCCGTGCATCACGGTGTCGAGGAGGGCTCGGGATTCGAGGGGGTTGCCGCAGCAGTACCAGTGCACGTTGCCCCACTCGTAGTCGTGCCACAGATCCCGCTCGGGCTGGTGGACGTAGTTCTTCCACAGACCTACAGCTGTGCTGACATCGCCTGGCTGCAGATAGTTGCGGGTGTGCTCAAGGCGGCTGATCTCGGACAGTGCACGCGAAGACAGGCCGTCGATGACCGGCCTTGCGCCCATTGTCAGGTGGCTGCCAGGGACGGCACCACGGATCTGTCCTGGCCGTCTACGCGGCATGGACCTTTCGGTTCGTCGTCATGCGGTACATGGTGCCACGGTCTCGAATGGCGTCTCGAACGGATTCGCTCGCATGGGGATTCGCCGGACGTGGGGGCGGCCTTCGCCTGATCCTGTGCTCCGACCAAGGTGCACGTGACCACGACGAAGGCCGTGAGGGTGAGTCTGCTGCCAGTTGCTGTCCGGAGGGAAGCGTTCGAGGAAGCGTCACGCTTCCGAGGCGAGTTCTACGAGTGTCTGACCGCTCGGCGCGACGAATTGTTCGAGCTGACCGATGCGGTGCTGTGTGCGGACGGCGCGGTGAAGTCGCCGGTGGACCTGACGCTGCTGCCCGAGCATCGTCGTGGGCACGGAGCGATGTATGGCGGTCTCAATCACGGCCGGATCGACATGGATCGGCTGCGGACGGTGCTGTCCGGGCTGTCGCTGCCGCGTTTCGACAGCGGACGCCTGGTGCTGGCGGTTGATGTGTCGCCGTGGCTTCGCTCGGACGCGCCGTGCTCGGCCGAGCGGTTGTTCTGCCACGTCTACGGCCGTGCGAAGACAGCCTCGCAGTTCATTCCGGGCTGGCCCTACTCCTTCGTGGCCGTGCTGGAGCCTGGCGCCACGTCCTGGACCGCGATCCTGGACGCGGTCCGGCTCGGACCGGTGGACGACGCCACCGCGGTCACCGCCGCCCAGCTGCGGGGTGTCGTCGAACGGCTCATGGCCGCGGGCCAGTGGCAGGCCGGGGACCCGCATATCGTGATCGTCAGCGACGCCGGCTACGACGTCACCCGCCTGGCCTGGGTCCTGCGCGACCTGCCCGTCGAGATGGTCGGCCGAGTCCGCTCCGACCGCGTCATGCGGCTGCCGAAACCACCGCGGATGCACGGTGTCAACGGCCGGCCGCCCAAGCACGGCCCGGAATTCCGCTTCACCAAGCCGGAGACCTGGCCCGAGCCCGCGATCACCACCGTTACCGACACCACCAACTACGGGAAGGCCCAGACCCAGGCGTGGGACCGAGTCCACCCAAGGCTCACCCACCGCTCGTCCTGGCTAGACCACGACGGTGAACTACCCCTGGTTGAGGGCACGTTGATCCGGCTGAAGGTCGAGCACCTATCGAAGGAGCGAGACGCTCCGCCGGTGTGGTTATGGTCCTCGAAGACCGGCGCCACCCCGGACGACGTGGACCGTTTCTGGCAGGCATTTCTCCGCCGCTTTGACCTGGAGCACACCTTCCGCTTCGCGAAACAGAGCCTCGGCTGGACCACACCGAAACTCCGTACCCCCGAAGCAGCGGACCGCTGGACCTGGATCCTGATCGTCGCCCACACTCAACTCCGGCTCGCCCGGCCCCTCGCCGAAGATCTCCGCCGCCCTTGGGAGAAACCCGCCGCACCCGACCGGCTCACGCCGGCCCGGGTCCGCCGGGGGTTCAGGAACATCCGCGCTCACCTCGCCTGCCCGACCCGAGTTCCCAAACCCCGAGGCGCCGGCCCCGGACGGCCACCCGGCGCCAAGAACAAACACCGAGCACCCCGCTACGACGTCGGCAAGACCGTCAAACGCCCCGAGACCCTCAAGGCCATCGGTCGACCTGGCAGATCCTGGTAGATAAAGAACAAGCT
>NZ_JBEXXQ010000187.1:0-2147 GCF_040630525.1 Streptomyces sp. NPDC005799 | reverse complement strand
CGAGATCGGCGTTCCGGCGACGGCGACGCTCCTGCCGATCGTTGCCGTCAACCAGGGCAAAGACTGAGCTACTTGACAAATCAGATTCCACAGAATGCGGGCCAGTACGACAAAACCTTGCTGTCCGTCAGAGCGGCGTACGACCTCGACGCGCACTCCGTGGCGGGCGAACGCCTTCGCCAGCGCCTGGTAGGCGCTGTCGACCCACACCAGCTTCAGCAGCCGGCCCGACAGGGGCCATGCTGGACACCCGTAGCTTCCCGACCACCCAGGAGGGCTACCGGCAACTCCTGGCCTGGGCACGGGCCTTCGGGCGGCTCCAGCGGGCCGGCGTCGAGTGCACCGGCTCCTACGGCGCGGCGCTGACACGCTACCTGCACAGCGAAGGCATCACTGTCATCGAGGTCAACCAGCCGGACAAGGCCACCCGCCGCTGGCGCGGCAAGACCGACGCGATCGACGCGGCAGCTGCCGCCCAAGCGGTGCTGTCCGGCCGGGCCACTGCCAACGCCAAGACCAGCGACGGGCCGGTGGAGGCCATCCGGATGTTCAAGATGGCCAAGGGCTCCGCGATCAAGTCGCGCTCGCAGGCAATCAACCAGCTCAAGGCCGTCCTGGTGTCCGCGGATCCTGCTCTGCGCGAGTCACTGACCGGGCTGAGCAACCCCAAGCTCATCCGCCGGTGCTCCGAGTTGGAGGCCGTGGAGGGGATCGGCCCGGCAGCGGCGGCCCGGCACACACTCCGGCTGCTGGCCCGACGGATCCAGCATCTCAGCGAAGAGATCAACGACCTCACCGCGCGGATCACCACCGCTATCGCCGCCCGTGCACCGAGAATCCTGGAGCACTACGGCGTCGGCCCGGACACCGCTGCCGCGTTGCTGATAGCGGCCGGTGACAACCCACAACGGATGGGCAGCGAAGCGTCCTTCGCCGCGCTCTGCGGCGTCAGCCCGGTGGAGGCATGCTCCGGCAAGACCCAACGCCGCAGGCTCAACCGCGGCGGCGACCGCCAGGCCAACTCCGCGCTCTACACCATCGTCCTGGCCCGCCTGCGCTGGGACACCCGCACGCGCGACTACGTGGAGCGACGCATCAGTGAAGGCAAGACCCGCCGAGAAGCCATCCGGTGCCTGAAACGGTACATCGCACGAGAGATCTACCAGACGATCACCCGCGAACCGCGGTGACACCAGCACCAGCCGCTTGACATCCATAGGGGCATCAGCCGGGCCACCGGCCTGCCCACCCGAGAAATCTCTGCCCTGAACGAGCCGAAAGGGTCCGTCAGCAAGCTGACGGACCCTCATGAAAGATCGAGGCTAACGAACTACCGGTAGGCAAACACATTCCTCGTCGAGTTGAGTATGCTGGGGTATTTTGCCTCTACCGTCACCGCAATCACTGCGGTATAAATAAAAAATGTCACACTTCAAGAAAATGGCACTCGCGGCTGCGTTTACCTCGTGCACCGCCATCGCGCTCTCTATTTCCGGCTCAAGCCACACAGCAAATGCGGCGTCGACGAATAGCGTTCGATTGGAGCTTTGCAATCAAGGGCTCAAGTGGCAGGATCTAACCATTTCTGGGTTTAATCAAAACGGCCAAAAAGTGGCGAGCAGGGACTATGCTATTATTGGCAGGTCCTGGAAGGGCGTCGACTGCAAAAAAGCGTCCGACTATTGGTGGAAAACGGGTCAAGTAATTGACCTCAACTACCATACGCCTGACGGAGTGATCACTAACCATGCAGAAATTCCCCTCAGTGCCGCAGATGGTAGTTATTATACCGTCTTGATTGGCAATGATTAACCTCGATTCGTCAGCGGGATTTGGTCGTTGATCGGCTCGGCAGTTCGCCCGTAATTTCCTCAGAGCGGTGTGGAGGTGCCGACGGGCTCGGTGAGTCGTGACACAGTGTGTGCGTAGCCGCTGGTTCGTGGCGTTGCGGAACCCGAAGGCTGCGCGGGTGACGAGCTTGATCACGCGGTTGATGCCCTCGCTTTGGGCGTTGCTGTGTCCGGTGTCGATGAATGCGGCGATCTCGTTCCACCAGCGGTCCACGGTGGTGGCGAGGGTACGCACTTGCGGGATGGCGGCGTCCGCGCACCAGATGAGGAACTTGTAGCGGGCATGGCGGATGCGGT
>NZ_JBEXXQ010000186.1:0-2166 GCF_040630525.1 Streptomyces sp. NPDC005799 | reverse complement strand
CTCCGGCCTTGAGTGAGTTGCCGACCGTTAGTCGTGGTCGTCCGGCTCGCGGTATCCGTCGGCGACGAGTGCTCGCAGTCGGTCGAGCGATTCTCCCGCTGCGCCGGTGCCCTTGATCCAGGCGATCGAGCAGGCCGCGAGGAACAGGTCGTAGCCCGTTGCGGAGGCACGTACGTACCCGGTGCTCTGTGCGGCTCGCACGTACCCGTCGGTCGTGGCGATGAGCTCGTCACAGGGGACGGTGAGCGGGTTGTCCGGGTCCTGTGCCCGGGTTGCCGCCATGAGGGGTTCCGGCAGTCCGCTGTAGGCGCTGAGGTAGTCCTCCATGGCGCGCAGCCACTGCGTCAATGCCGTGCCGGCGTCGTCGATGCCGGTGATGTCCTCGCGGCGGGCCTGGAGTTCCTCGGTGCGGGACTGGAGTACGGCCGCCAGCAGGGCCTCGCGGGTGGGGAAGTGCCGGTACAGCGTCCCCGGTCCGACGCCCGCCTCCTTGGCGACCGCTTCCAGTGACGTACCGATTCCGTCCCGCAGGAAGTGGCGCTGGGCGGCCTCCAGGAGGGCCGCGCGATTGCGCTGCACGTCGGCACGGGGTTTGCGCTCTTGTTGTCCCCTGGCGTTCACGCATCCTCCTGTGATTTTCCGGTCCAGCGGGCCGATCGAAAGCGGAGGCTACCTCCGAGCTGTTCACACAGTAAACCGGAGGCATCCTCCGGTCAAGCTGGATGCCGTTTTCGCCTGCTGGTCACAGTCCTGGTGGACGCGGAGGTGAGCGCGTACGGGCAGGCGCTGGACTACAACCCTTGTATCGACTGCAGGTTGTGCGTCGCGGCCTGCCCGGTCGGCGCCATCCACAAGGACGGCGCCTTCGACGGGCTGGCCTGCACCACGCACAACTACCGGGAGTTCATGAGCGGGTTCACCGACTGGGCGCAGACCGTGGCCGACAGCGAGGACGCGGCCGACTACCGCTCGCGGGTCAGCGATTCCGAGAGTGCCTCCATGTGGCAGAGCCTGTCCTCGCCGCCCGGCTACAAGTCGGGCTACTACGTTGCTGTCTGCCCCGCTGGCGAGGATGTCCTGGGGCCGTACCTGGACGACCGCAGGACCTTCATGGACACCGTGCTGCGTCCGCTCCAGGAGAAGCAGGAGACCCTGTACGTCCTGCCGGGCTCCCACGCGCAGGAGTATGCCCGACGCCGCTTCCCTCACAAACCCGTCAAGCAAGTCACCGGCGGCTGGCGGCTTCCGGCGAAGCGGTCCGCGTCGCCCGACCGAGAGACACGTACGTCATGAGTGGCAGTCACCCCTTCTGTGTCCTGCGAAGGAGCTGCCGGTCGGCCTGGCAATGCGGACAAGGGGGCCTCTGCCGGCGGCAATCAGGTCGACCTCGGGGCTCGGATCGCCGAGTCGATCAAGACGTCCACCGCCGACGGGGACAAGAACGGCGCCTGCACCGCCCGCTGATCCGAGCGACCAGGGTCCAGACCCTCGCCATCAGCAGCACCCTCATGGTCGTACTGTCTCTGCTGCTGGGCACCCTGGTCCTGGCCGGCGCGGTCGGCATCATGGGGATGAACTCCACCCACCTGCTCCTGCTGTGGCTGTACTCGGTGTGTGCCATTGCCGTCACCGGGACCGGCACCCTCACCCTCCTCGCCGTCTTCGGCACGCCCAGCATGCTGGTGGTCACGCTGGTGTTCATCGGAATGGCGGTACCCACGGTCGGCGCCACCACCCCCATCGAGGCACTGCCCGGCTTCTACCGCTCCCTCGCGAAGGTCGAGCCTCTCCGGCAGATCACCGGCGGGATCCGCTCGATCCTCCACTGCGACGCTCAAGGCGACGCAGGTCTAACTCGCGGCTCGGTCATGATGGCCGTCGGCCTCGTGGCGGCCGCCCTGTTCGGCTTCGGCGTGCTCGGCTGGTACGACGGCAAGGGGCTGCATCGCGTCCCTGCGACGACGACGCCCGAGAAGTCCGCCGCACCGGCGTAGCGGCAGGTCACCCAGGACGGGCCATTACTCGGAGTGGCCCCGGTGTGTCCGCCCTGTTGGGGACGACAGGCGTGCACACCAACATGGCTCGGCGACGGCCTTCCCCCCAGGCCGCGCCCATGGTCTGTTTCCTTCTTGTCCTGATGGCACCTGGCGGACGCGTACAGCGGCC
>NZ_JBEXXQ010000185.1:0-2217 GCF_040630525.1 Streptomyces sp. NPDC005799 | reverse complement strand
TGATCAGACAACCCCACCCACGGATGCATGCCAGGCCCAACGACCACACTGCACTGATGTCACGAACTACTTGACAACTTCAAGCAACGGCATTGCGTCCCGGGAGGCAGGTGGCAGACGGTGATCGTGAGGCCGGCCTCAGCGGCGAACCGGGCGAGTTCGGTCTTCCACGTGCGGGTGCGATACCCGTTGGAGCCGCCGGCATCGGCGGTGATCAGCAGCCGGTCGGCCGTCGGGTAGGTGGCCCGCCCGGCTCCGTTCCACCAGCGGCGGATCGACTCGACGGCGAACGCGGCGGTGTCGTGGTCGGTGCCGACGTTGACCCAGCCGGTGTTCGCGGCGACGTCGTAGATGCCGTAGGGCACCGCCCTGCCCAGCACGCGGTCGGGGAAGTCGTGGGTGTCGACCCGCACCGGCTCGCCTCTCGGCTCCCATTCACGGCCGTTGTTCTTGAACGGGCCGACCAGTTCCTTTCTTCGTGTCCACACTGATCACCGGAGCCCCGCCGTCCTGGTGGTCGCGGGCCTGCTCGTTGAGGTAGTGGAATTGTGCGTCCCGGTCGGGGTGCTGCTTGCCTTCCAGCGTCTTGGCATTGCTCTGCAGGCTGAAGCCCTCCTCGCGCAGCAGGTCGCCCACCGTGTCCGCGGAGATCCTGTGGCCCTGCCGGGTCAGCTGCTCGGCGAGCTTGCGGGTGGATTTGGTGGTCCAGCGCAGCGGCGACATGGGATCTCCGCGGACGTCGGGCTCAACCAGCGCGAGGAGTGCCGCCCGAACGGCTGGGTTCCGGTCGACGACGCGTTTGCGGCCAGCACCGGGCCGGCGGATGCGTCCCAACGGAGCCTCTCCAGAGTCGAGTTCCCTCACTCCGGCAGACACAGTGGCCTCACGGACACCGGCGGCACGGGCGACTGCTCTGATCCCGCCGCGGCCGAGAGACTGGGCCTCCGCCCCTATCAGCAGGCGACGCTGCCGCTCGTCGAGGTGCGGCAGAATCGCCTCGAACTTGGCTGCCAGCACGGCCCGTTGCCCATCCAACCCGCCCATGCCAGACCAACGAGCCACCGAGCGGAAAGCCACGAGTTAAAGATCTGCACGCCCTAAGTCCGATCTTCCTCGGTTCGTGATCGCTCGATCGTGGTACTGACCGCCGTATGAGCCGTCGGGTGGGCATGTCCATGTTGAGATGCGGGGTGTGAAGAGAGAGCCGTACCTCAGCGACTTATCGGACGAGCAGTGGGCGTTGATCGGTGCGACACGAAGTCGCGCATTTCGAGTGAACTCGCAGATCGGAGGCCGGTTATAGACCGGATGCGTAGTTCCTGATCAGTGTTCGAGATCAGTCCCCGCCCTGGCGTGCGTTCACAGGTCCAGCTTGTGAGGGTGCGAAGCCCAGGGAAGAAGCTCAAGGGCCCCCGCTCCGTCCGGGGGAGCAACCGGGCGAGGGGAAGGCCGGACGGGCGAACGCAAGTGAACCCCCGATGATGCCTCGTCAGACCAAGCCTTGGGTGACGGGACGAGGACCAGGGTGCAAGGGCCTGGCCGCTGGAAGAGGCGGCAAGCGGCGGCCGGGGACGATCAACCGGTCGTGGGAACACCGCTGGCCCCGGGGTGTAGGGGGCGCCCACCCCGGCCGTGTCTCGTGTGCGCGGAACGTGGAAACCCCGTCGGGGTCCGGGCCTTTCGGCTCGGTAGGCCGATCGCAAGAGGGGCGGAACTCCTCGGCGGGACAGGAAGCCCAAAAAGCAGATGCCGGCGGCCGAAAGGCAGCGGGACTCGGGACATGTGGCCACCTCTCCAGGCGGCTGTCTCGGGGAACCGGCCGGATGCCGGTCCTGGCGGCCGGGTCCCGAAAGGGGAGCTGACGTGGGCTGGTGAGCCTTTGACGACCGAGGCCCGGGGCCTCCCGAACCGAGGGGCAAGTTGGACACCGCGGTGAACGGACCCGAGGACGTTGCCGAATGGGACGACATCGCATGGCGTCACCACGAGGACAACGTAGTGAGGCTGAGGCAGAGGATCTTCAAGGCGACGCGGGAAGAGGACTGGGCCCTGGTCCGGTCCTTGCAGAAACTGATGCTGAGATCATGGTCGAACACGCTGATCAGCGTGCGGCAGGTGACTCAGTGCGTTGTGGCTAACCGGATTTCGTTCGAGGTGTGCGGCGCGGGTGATCATCTGGACAGAGGTGCGGGTGCGGCCGCGGGCATGAAAGAACGG
>NZ_JBEXXQ010000184.1:0-2231 GCF_040630525.1 Streptomyces sp. NPDC005799 | reverse complement strand
CACCCCGCATCTCAACATGGACATGCCCACCCGACGGCTCATACGGCGGTCAGTACCACGATCGAGCGATCACGAACCGAGGAAGATCGGACTTAACGCCCACTGAGCATGGTGTGACGGATCGCCAGGAACGTCACCTCGATCTCCCACTGCTCATGGTAGAGGGCCAGCAGGCCTCCGGCCGGGTGGCGGCGCACATCGGTCAGCGTGGTCACCGGCCGGTACTCGCCCCGATGGGTGCTGCCGTCCGCGCAGGTGACGGTCGCGGTGATGACACGGACCGGGACCCCGGCGATGACCGACAGGAAAGAACCGTCGGCCAGGACCTGCAGCACGGCGGGCCTGCGCGAGGAGCAGATCCGCAGCAGCAGCGCAGCCCGTGAGGTGTGCACGGCGCGGATGAAGTCGTTCGCGTCGAAGCCGCGGTCGGCGAGCACCAGCATGTCGTGGCGCAGGTGGCCGACCAGCTGCAGGGCAGCCTCCACCTCGCCGCGATACGGGCCGACGACCGCGCCGAGCAGGGGCCGCGTTCCCATCTCGGCCAGGGCCATCACTGCCAGCAGCGGGTAGGCGGTCACCCCGGCGGCGACTTTGTACCGGCCCAGCCAGGCCACGTTGTCGCCGGTCTCGGGGATGCGGGTGGAGCGGCAGCCGTCGAACGCGACCGTGCGCAGACCCCGCCAGGACACGCCACTCGTGCACGGGCGGCTCAGCGGACCTGCGACAACCTCGAACAAGTCCCGTAGCGGGTCCGGTCCCACCCGCCGACGCACACAGGCCAGACCCGCCGCGGTCACCGACGCCACGAGGCGTCCTGCCTGCCGCAACGCTCCGGCCAGGGTGTCCCACACCCGCCCGTAGGAAGCGTCGGGGAACAGGGCCAGCGCCAGCACGAAGTACACCGCCACCCGCGCCGGCACCGTCCGCGTCCGCCCCCGGCGGCCCGGCCGGTCAAGGACATCGTCGACCAATTCGAAGGGGAGATATCGGGTCAGGGCGCCGAGATGCCCCGGAGCGAACACTCCGCAGGCTGTTGTGAAGGTCTGAGTCAGCGTCGTCGTGCCACACTGGTCCGTCAGCGGGACCTCCGGTGTTGGTCTGTCTTGGTCGACGACTCAACTTCCAGGGGTCCCGTTCTGTTCTCCCGACCCGCCGCCTCGACACACAGCCTCTGGATGCTTGACAAGCGGCAAGGGCGGTGTGGTCCAGTGGGAGGTTGCGCAGACCGGTGGACCGGGCGGCCCGGATCCGGTCCTCCGCCCTGGCCCGCAGCCGGTGACGGAGCTCGAGCTCGGCGATGGGCTGGCCGGTGGTGTTGGTGGCGAAGCACGTGATCCGCATGCCGTCCGCGTCGGTGATCCTCAACTGGGCGCCGGGACGCGGTCGTTCTTTGCGGAAGATCAGCCGCATGCCGCTGGGCCAGCCGTCCAGCAACTTGCCGGTGAGCTCGGCAACCCAGGCCCCGTCGCGTATCTGGCCATCGGCCTCGACAGCCGGCGTCCAGGTCGGGCCCGGGATCTTGAGCACGTGTTGATGGATCGGCTCGGTGATCACCATGCCGACCGAGTAGGACAGCCATCGCCCTCGCTTCGCGAGCCAGGCGACGAAGTCGTGGGTGCCGCCGGCGGAGTCGGTGCGGATCAGCGTCTGCCGTCCGCGCCGGTACTTCTTCGGCAGCTGGGCCAGGGCCAGTTGGGTCGTGGTGATGTGGTCGGCGGCCGTGTTCGAGCACGCGTTCCCCGGCCTGAGGAGGGCGGTGACCGGCTCTCCGGTTCCCCAGGGCCGTGGTCGACGAAGGCTGTCAGGGGGTGATGGCCGTAGGTCTTCTTCCAGGTCGCGGCTGCGTCCTGCTTGTCGGAGTGCGCGATGACGAGGACACCGTCGAGGTCGACCGTGACCTGTCGATCAGTGTCCGGGGCGTTGTTCTCGATGATCACGGGAATGCCGAGCGGGCGGCGTTTTCGCCCCGCCCCGTTCTTCGGGATGAACACCCGCCGGCCCGGACGGGCCCGCCAACTACTGGCGCGTTGCTGGATGAAGCGCACCAGTTCGGCCTTGCCCGGGGCGGTGAGCACGACCTGCCTGAGCTGCCCCGAGTTTCATAGAGTCCGGTGATCTTGTTTCAGGCGGACTGCGGGGTGGCTTCCTGTTGTCGCCACCAGGCGCGTTCGTACTCGGCGGGCGGTACGTAGGCGAGGGCGGAGTGGAGCCGTTCGTCGTTGTACCAGGCG
>NZ_JBEXXQ010000183.1:0-2285 GCF_040630525.1 Streptomyces sp. NPDC005799 | reverse complement strand
GGCGATCCCCAACATGGCATCTGGCGAGGCAATTCGGGCCGCGACCTGCGGATTCCACCAGCTTGATCGGCTACACCACTCGGCGGGACGCCACCACGCCAGGCAGACGCCTGGGAATCTCCCTGGCCGGGAGGCCTCACGAGAGAGCGGTGCGGTTCCGGCGTCTCCACGTCCCGTGAAACCCACCAGCGCATGCCGTCCGTTGTCGTCGTGGCGCGAGCCCGCCGCAGGGCGACCTCCTGTCCACCTCCTCGAGCCGCGAGCTCTGGCGCAGACAGAGGCTCCTGGGGTGCGCTGGTGTCGCGAACGGCTACCGAGATGGCGGACCGATCGAGTCCTGGGATTAGGACGCCGCGTGACCCGCATGAGCTCGTGACGTGGGAAAACAAGTCGAGGATGGGAGAACGTATGACTGTGTTCTGCGGGATCGACTGGGCAGAGAGGCATCACGACGTCGCGCTGGTCGATGAGGCCGGCGAACTACTGGCCAAGCGGCGGATCAGCGATGACGCGGCCGGCTACCGGACGTTGCTGGAGCTTTTGGCCGAACACGGTGACCGCCCCGGGTCGCCGATACCTGTGGCCATCGAGACCAGTCGTGGCCTGCTCGTAGCAGTCCTGCGGACCGGCAGCCGCAAGGTCTTCGCGCGATCAACCCTCTCGCTGCCTCCCGCTACCGTGACCGCCACGGTGTGTCCCGCAAGAAGTCAGACCCGGGTGACGCCCTCGTGCTGGCGAACATCCTCCGAACCGACATGGCTGTTCACCGGCCGCTGCCAGCGGACTCCGACCAGGCCCAGGCCATCGCGGTGCTGGCTCGGGCTCAGCAGGACGCGGTCTGGAACCGCCAGCAGATTGGCAACCAGATCCGCTCCCTGCTGCGCGAGTACTACCCCGCCGCCCTCGACGCTTTCCTGGCCAAGCAGGGCGGCCTGGCCCGCGAAGAAGCCCGCATCATCCTGGCCAAGGCGCCGACGCCCACCGAGGCTGCACGGCTGTCTCTGAGCCAGCTGCGTTCCGCGCTCAAACGCGCCGGTCGTGCCCGCGGCATCGAAGAAGAGGCTGATCGCCTGCGCGGTGTCCTGCGGGCCGAACGCTCACCAACCCGCAGCCGTCGAGGGCGCCTTCGGCAAGCAGCGTCTCGCTCTGCTGAAGCAGTTCGAAGCGGCCTGTCAGGCCAGCGAAGATCTTGCCGAAGCAGTCGATGCCAGCTTTCCCGATCATCCCGATGCCGAGATACTCCTCAGCTTCCCTGGCCTCGGTGTCCAGCTCGCGGCACGTGTCCTCGCCGAGACCGGCGACGACCGCAACCGCTTCACCGACGCCCGCGGCCTGAAGGCATACGCCGGATCCGCACCGATCACCCGCGCCTCCGGCAAGAAGCACTACGTCGGACGCCGCATGGTCAAGAACAACCGACTCCATCACGCCGGCTATCTGTGGGCTTTCTCCTCTCTGCGCTCATCGCCCGGAGCTCAGGCCCACTACCGCCACCGCCGCGACGTCGGCGACTGGCACGCACAAGCACAGCGGCACCTGTTCAACCGCTTGCTTGGCCAGCTGTTCCACTGTCTCCAGAAGCGGGTCCTCTTCGACGAAGAACATGCCTTCAACTCGCCTATGTCCTCGTCAATGCCAGCTGCCGCTTGACTTCTTCACATCCCGAGATGTCTATCGGGACACGCCCACCGGTCCGGCGGCAGCAAGCCCCGCCTCCGGCGTGGTCGACAGATCAGCACGCAGGGCACGAGGCCAGTCGCGTCGCGGGTCAAACCACCTCCCGAGGCGGCACCCGATCATCCTCACAGTCACGTCGGGTGGGCGCCGGGTTCCAGACTCTGGCCCGGACGGTCCTGTCGTCCCTGCGGTCGGGGATGCTTCTGCTGGCCGATCGTGGCTTCTACAGCATGGACTTGTGGTGCAAGGCCGCGGCGTACGGGGCTGACCTGCTGTGGAGAGTCCGCAAAGATCTCGTACTGCCTGTGGTTGAACAACTCCCGGACGGCTCCTACCTCACGGAGATCTTCGACCGCAGCGACATCCACCACACCCGTCGCGGGGTTCCGGTACGCGCGGTGGAGTACGCCATCACCGGCCACGAGGGCGTCTACCGGCTCATCACCACGATCCTCGACCCGGACGAGGCCCCAGCCGCCGAACTGGCCGAACTCTACGCCCAGCGCTGGGAGTTCGAGATGTGTCAACCACAGTGCACTCATATAGGGGAACTGGCTGTTTGATCTCCGTGTTGGGCGGCGGTGGGTGGTTCGGTGTCGGTCCAGCGT
>NZ_JBEXXQ010000182.1:0-2416 GCF_040630525.1 Streptomyces sp. NPDC005799 | reverse complement strand
GGGTGACGTCCGGGCGGACCCGGCCGGTGGCCTGGGCTGCGGTGAGCAGTACAGCGAGCTGTTCAAGGGTGTTGCCCACACTCGGGTCCGTGGCCAGCATCCGGCCGTGGCGCAGCAGGTGGATGACGGCCACCGGGCCGCCCGTGTGGGCGAGAGCCTCGCGGATCAGACGGTGCAGGCCGGCCACCGGATCGGGCTCGGTGGCGGCCTTCCCCGCCCGCTTGCTCATCGACTCCATCCACCTCACCGCGACCGCTGCGACGAGAGTCCTTAGTCGATAACCCCCGGTACACCGTGCATTTGCTGACCCCCGCCCGATCTCCGATGTCGGCAACAGAGGCCACCAGCCCCCTTTTTCTCGAACAGCTCGACGGCGCAGTCCAGGACCGTTCGCGGTTACGGCCGGCATCTGCGCGGGGCGGGCAGGCGTCGGTCATGAAGTCGATTGCCCCGACCACTGGGAGGGACCTTCGCCCCTGCTGGGCCGCTCGAATGGAGCACACCGTCGAATCAAGCGGGCCGCAGAGTCCGTTTCCGCAGTCCATAGGCGTTCGGCGCAGTCCAGCAAGCCCAATGACGCCGTCCATCCGCTACTCCGCCCATCGAGGGCAGTTGGGAATCACACCATGTCCGTCACCACCAAGGCCGCGCTCGCCGTTCCCGGCCAGGACGCGTACCGCATCGCTGACATCACCGTCGGAGAGCCGCAAGACCATGAGGTCTTGGTCCGCGTCGTCACCGCGGGTCTTTGCCACACAGACGCCCTCTTCAAGGGCGCCTGGCAGGACCCGTCCCTGCCGCCGATCGTGCTCGGGCACGAAGGCGCGGGCGTGGTCCAGAAGGTCGGCGCGCTGGTCACCTCGGTCAAGCCGGGCGACCGCGTCCTGATGACGTTCAACTCGTGCGGTGAGTGCGACCCGTGCCGCACCGGCCACCCCGCCTACTGCGCACGCTTCAGCGACCTCAACACCAGCCCCACCGGATCGGCCCGCACCGACGGCACCTCCGGACTGACCACCACCGACGGCAAGCCGCTGGCCGGCGGATTCTTCGGCCAGTCCTCACTGGCCGGCTACGCGATCGCCAATGACCGCAACGTCGTGGCTGTCGACGCCGACGAGGACGAACTCGCCCTCCTCGCCCCGCTCGGCTGCGGCATCCAGACCGGTGCGGGCGCCATCCTCAACGAGCTCAAGCCCGAACCTGGCTCCACCGTCGCAGTGTTCGGCACCGGTGCCGTCGGCATGGCCTCAGTGCTGGCCGCCGGTCTCACCGGTGCGTCGAAAATCGTTGCCGTTGACATCGTGGACTCGCGCCTCAAGCTCGCGCGTGAACTGGGCGCCACCCACACCGTCAACAGCGCCACCACCGACCCTGTCGCCGCCCTGCGTGAGATCAGCGGTGGGCCGGGCGTTCAGGTCGCTGTCGAGACCAGCGGGGTACCGCAGGTCCAGGTGCAGGCCGTCGATGCGCTCGCGACCCGCGGCCGCCTCGGATTGATCGGCGTACGCCTGGATGGGCACTTCGATGTCCTGGGCACCTCGCTGCTTCGCGGCATCACCGTGCACGGCGTCATCGAGGGCGACAGCGACATCGTCACCTTCCTGCCCGCCCTCGTCGACTACGTCCGCCAGGGCCGCTTCCCCCTCCAGCGCCTCATCCAGGAATACCCGCTCAAGCAGATCGACCAGGCCGCCGCGGACTCCAAGTCAGGTAAGACCATCAAGCCGGTCATCCGCTTCTGACGGCTGGCCGCTCCGCGCGCGTCGCTTCCTTCCCTCCCCCTCTTCGCGCTCGTCCCGGCAGGTGCGGCCAGCTGGCGCCACAGGCCGGCGCCTTCGAGCAGCTTCGCTGCGGTCAGCCCGCAGCATCCACCAGGCCCCTCAATTCGGCCTCGACCCCGCCCGCAGACGCATCTCGAGCCTCCTCGTCGAGGAACACTCAAGGTGGTGCCGTCCACCGCGATCACCTGCAGGCCGCGATAGAAGGAGCCGGCCTGTACCCGGGTGGCCACCGGACCGGCGAGGATCTCGAACAGGCGGCGTAACGGGGCGCTGCCCACTCGGTGGCGGGCCCGCGACAACGACGACGCGCAGGGCCGCGTCACCGCAATCCCGCGCAGGCCCGTGCCGACCTTGTCCCACACCGCCTGGTAGGACGAGCGCTCGAAGAAGGCGAGAGCGTGCATGTCAATTCCCTCGCAGCATGGGGACGAACCATGCGGCCAGTCCCTCGGTGAGGGTGGCCCGGTAGTCACGTTCGTAGTCGATCGGGCCCGGCCCCGCCGAAACCACCTACGCCACGCATGGGCATGGCCGGAGTGAGGTTCCCCTCCTTTTGTGGAGACCGTGACTGGAGGGATAGTTGGGGGTCATGGGATCCGGGAAGCGCATTTACGACGCTGAGTTCCGCGAGG
>NZ_JBEXXQ010000181.1:0-2423 GCF_040630525.1 Streptomyces sp. NPDC005799 | reverse complement strand
GAGACGACCGGCACGATGCTGCTGGGCTCGGAGATCGGTGCCGCGCTGACCGCTTTGGAGCCGCTGGGCATCGACATGATCGGCCTGAACTGCGCGACCGGTCCGGCGGAGATGAGCGAGCACCTGCGCCATCTGGCCCGGCACGCCCGCGTCCAGCTGTCCTGCATGCCCAACGCCGGTCTGCCGGTCCTGGGCAGGGACGGCGCCCACTACCCGCTGACCGCGCCGGAGCTCGCCGACGCGCAGGAGACCTTCGTCCGCGAGTACGGCCTCTCGCTGGTCGGCGGCTGCTGCGGGACCACGCCCGAGCACCTGCGCCAGGTCGTCGAACGCGTCCGCGAGCTCGCGCCCACCGAGCGTGATCCGCGTCCGGAGCCGGGTGCGGCGTCGTTGTATCAGTCGGTGCCGTTCCGTCAGGACATCTCGTATCTGGCGATCGGTGAGCGGACGAACGCCAACGGGTCGAAGAAGTTCCGCGAGGCGATGCTGGCGGGGCGCTGGGACGACTGTGTGGAGATGGCGCGGGAGCAGATCCGTGAGGGCGCGCATCTGCTGGATCTGTGTGTGGACTATGTCGGCCGGGACGGTGTGGCGGACATGCGGGAGCTGGCGGGCCGGTTCGCGACCGCCTCCACCCTGCCGATCGTTTTGGACTCCACCGAGGTCGACGTCATCGAGGCGGGGCTGGAGAGGCTGGGCGGCCGCGCGGTGATCAACTCGGTCAACTACGAGGACGGCGACGGCCCCGACTCGCGTTTCGCGAAGGTGACCCGGCTGGCCCGGGAGCACGGGGCGGCTCTGATCGCGCTGACCATCGACGAGGAGGGCCAGGCCCGCACCCCGCAGAAGAAGGTCGAGATCGCCGAGCGGCTGATCGCGGATCTGACCGGGAACTGGGGGATTTTGGAGTCGGACATCCTCATCGACACGCTGACGTTCACCATCTGCACCGGGCAGGAGGAGTCCCGCGGGGACGGGGTGGCCACCATCGAGGCGATCCGTGAGCTCAAGCGCCGCCACCCGGCGGTGCAGACCACGCTGGGCTTGTCGAACATCTCCTTCGGCCTCAACCCGGCCGCCCGGATCCTGCTCAATTCCGTGTTCCTGGAGGAGTGCGTCAAGGCCGGGCTGGACTCGGCGATCGTGCACGCCTCGAAGATCCTGCCCATCGCCCGCTTCTCCGAGGAAGAAGTGCAGACGGCGCTGGATCTGATCTACGACCGGCGCGGTGAGGGCTATGACCCGCTGCAGAAGCTGATGGCCCTGTTCGAGGGGGCGACGGCGACGTCGCTGAAGGCGGGCAAGGCGCAGGAGCTGGCCGCGCTGCCGCTTGGGGAGCGGCTCAAGCGGCGCATCATCGACGGCGAACGCAACGGCCTGGAAGCCGATCTGGATGAGGCGCTTCAGACCCGGCCGGCCCTGGACATCGTCAACGACACCCTGCTGGACGGCATGAAGGTGGTGGGTGAGCTGTTCGGCTCGGGGCAGATGCAGCTGCCGTTCGTGCTGCAGTCGGCGGAGGTGATGAAGACCGCGGTCGCCTATCTGGAACCGCACATGGAGAAGGTCGAGGGCGAGGAGGCCGGCAAGGGCACGATCGTGCTGGCCACGGTGCGCGGGGACGTGCACGACATCGGCAAGAACCTGGTCGACATCATCCTGTCCAACAACGGCTACAACGTGGTCAATCTGGGGATCAAGCAGCCGGTGTCGGCGATCCTGGAGGCGGCCGCGGAGCACAGGGCGGATGTGATCGGCATGTCCGGGCTGCTGGTGAAGTCCACGGTGATCATGAAGGAGAACCTGGAGGAGCTCAACCAGCGGGGCCTGGCCGCCCACTACCCCGTCATCCTCGGCGGGGCGGCGTTGACCCGGGCCTACGTCGAGCAGGACCTGCACGAGATCTACGAGGGCGAGGTCCGCTACGCCCGCGACGCCTTCGAGGGCCTGCGCCTGATGGACGCCCTCATCGGCGTCAAGCGGGGCGTGCCCGGCGCGCAGCTGCCCGAGCTGAAGCAGCGCCGGGTGCGGGCGAGCGCAGTCGGCGAGGTCGACGAGCAGCCGGTGGAGGGCAACGTCCGCTCCGACGTCGCAGTCGACAACCCCATCCCCGCCCCGCCCTTCTTCGGCACCCGCGTCGTCAAGGGCATCCAGCTCAAGGAGTACGCCAGCTGGCTCGACGAGGGCGCGCTGTTCAAGGGCCAGTGGGGCCTCAAGCAGGCCCGCACCGGCGAGGGGCCCTCGTACGAGGAACTCGTCGAGACCGACGGCCGGCCGCGGCTGCGCGGGCTGCTGGACCGGCTGCAGACCGAGAACCTCCTCGAAGCCGCCGTGGTCTACGGCTACTTCCCCTGCGTCTCCAAGGACGACGACCTGATCATCCTGGACGAGCACGGCAACGAGCGCACCCGCTTCACCTTCCC
>NZ_JBEXXQ010000180.1:0-2458 GCF_040630525.1 Streptomyces sp. NPDC005799 | reverse complement strand
ATGTGGAACCGTAGGAAGTCCCATCATCCCAGCTCAGAGGGCATCCGCGTCTTCATGTCCAAGCCCTGGACCGGCCATTGCTCGGTGGATCGAGGTTTAGTCGGGAAGGGTGGAACATTCACCACGTCACGGATCCTGGGCTGTCGGACTGAACCTCGAAGCGCGCCGGGGTGGTTCCGGTTTGGGAACTGCACAGCCGACAGGCTGGAACTGGCCCGAAGACCGCTGCGTGTTGGCCCAGGTTCACTCCTTCGCCATGGCTTCGCGGAGCCGGGGGGCGGACTCGTTAGTGAAGCCGTTTGCGGTCAGGGCCTTGGCGGCCTTCTCGGCCCAGTAGGGCTCTTCGTGGTCGATGCGGGCTAGGTTGTCTTCGTCGAGGACCTCGAAGCCGTGGGCGGTCAGCAGGGCGCGGGCCGACTCCTGGCCGGGGCCGGTGATTGTGGCGGCGACAGCACCTGGCGGAGGACAGCGAGGAGATCTTCAACGGCTCAGGTGGCACCTACGGCTCGCCGAAGGTGTTCGTCGAGCTGGTGTGCCGGGGCTGGCGGGTGTCGGTGAACACCGTCGCGAAGGTAATGGCCGAGCTCGGGCTGGCCGGACGGAAGGAAGGTCCGCCGACGCCGGTCGCTGACCAGGCCGGGCAAGCGGCCCGCAGCCCCGGACTTCGTCCGCCGGGACTTCACCGCCGAGGAGTCCGACCTCGTCTGGGCAGGTGACATGACCGAGATCGACACCGGCGAGGGCAAGCTCTACCTCGCTACCGTGATCGACCTGTTCTCCCGTCGGCTGCTTGGTTACGCGATGGGCGAGCGGCACGACGCCGAGCTGGTGATGGCCTCACTCAACATGGCCGCGGCCACCCGGGGCGGCGACGTCCGCGGCGTGATCATGCACAGGGACGGGGGCAGCCGAGTACTGCTCCCGGACGTTCCAGCCGGCCTGCCGCAAGCTGGGCGTCACCCAGTCCGTGGGCAGAGTTGGATCTTGTTTCGACTGTCAGTCTCTTGGTACCGGATCCCGCAAGGATTCGGTAGCCCCGGCCGTGACGGTCTGACTCTTGCTACGACCGACCCTGAGGGTGTCCTGGCGTTGATCTGTCGACCGTCCGGCCGGGCACGCAGCAAGCGCTGCCGCCGACCGGACGTGACCTGATAAGAGCCTGGAGCCACCTCGTCAAAAGCGTCCCCGTGACAGTCCTGTCCGTCCGACCGGTGACAGCGTGCACCTCACGCTACCGGCCGGAAGGAACGCGGTGAACACCAACGAGCAGCACATGTCCGGGCACGTCGTGATCGGCGTCGACACACACAAGCACGTGCATGTCGCGGCAGTCATGGACACCATCGGCGGAATACTGGCGACATTGACGATCCCCACGGACACCGGCGGATTCCAGCAACTCCTGCACTGGGCGACCGAGTTCGGCAACGTGCTGGCATTCGGGGTCGAGGGCACCGGATCCTACGGCGCCACCCTGGCCTCGTTCCTGCGCAGGGCTGGTCACAAGGTGGTCGAGGCCAGCCGGCCGGACCGACGGCTGCGGCGGATGAACGGAAAGTCCGACACCCTGGACGCCGAGAACGCCGCCCGCGCAGTTCTCGCCGGCTTCGCCACCGCCACTCCCAAGACGGCGGACGGCGAGGCCGAGATGATCCGCCGGCTAAAGATCGCCCACGACCAGGCCGTCGAACAGCGCGCGGCCGCGATGGTCACCATGAAGGCGATGCTCGTCCACGCCCCCGATGGCCTGCGCCACGAGACCGCCGGCAAAACGCAGATCGCTCTGGCCCGGCACCTGGCGGGCCTGCGTCCTCGACAGCTGGAGGGCCCTGAGGACGCACTCCGTCACGCCCTGCGCACGCTGGCCAAGCGGTGGCAGTACCTCGAAGCGGAGGCCAAAGAGCTGACGAAGATGATCGATGACCTGGTGCACCGAGTCGCCCCGCAGTTACTCGAGCCGTTCGGCATCGGCGTGGACACAGCCGCGGAATCCTCGTCGTGGTCGGCGACAACCCCGAGCGCATCAAGTCCGAAGCCGCACTCGCCAAACTCGCGGGCATCGCACCCGTGCCCACCGGCTCCGGAATGACCAGCGGCAGGCACCGCATCAACCACGGCGGCCATCGCCAGCTCAACGCCGCGATCTACCGCACCGTCATCGTCCGCATGCAGTTCCATCAGCCCACGATCGACTACGTCGCTCGCCGAACCGCAGAGGGCAAGACGAAACGCGAGATCATCCGATGCCTCAAACGCTACGTGATCCGCGAGGTCTACCACCTCATCCGGCCTGCCCCGAAGACGGTCTCTGCGGGGAGTTGACAACTATAGGAGTCGACCGTTCACCTGCGGTGACGCCCCGCGGATCCTGCTGGCCAAATGTGAGGTCACGCGGCGGGTGTGAGGGCGAGTCGGGCGAGGTGGCTGGTGCGGGTGTGGTCGAGCGGCTGGCCGTTCC
>NZ_JBEXXQ010000179.1:0-2536 GCF_040630525.1 Streptomyces sp. NPDC005799 | reverse complement strand
CGAGATGTGTCAACCACAGTGCACTCATATAGGGGAACTGGCTGTTTGATCTCCGTGTTGGGCGGCGGTGGGTGGTTCGGTGTCGGTCCAGCGTAGGCGGGTGTACCAGCCGGGCGGGCGGGTGCGTCGCTCGCGGAGTTCGGTGAGTTGGGTGGGTCCGGCGTGGAGGATCCAGCGGTGGGGGCGTCGGGATTCCTTGCGGGCATTCACCCAGCCGCGGTAGATCCACGAGTAGAGGGTGACTGCGGGCATGTCGAGTTCGGCGGCGAGGTCGTCCAGCCACCACTCGTCGCGGCCTGGTTCTTCGCCGGGTGGCGGGGCCGACGGGGTGCGGGCGGGCGGCGGCAGGCAGCCGAGTTCGCGCAGGATCTCCTTGACCGCGCTGGCGCTGATCCGGTTCCCGCGTCCGCGGGCCGGGCGGAAGCCCTCCGCGTGCAGGCGCCGGGCGATCGCCTCGGCCCGGTGCCCCTGCCCGGCCAGCTCGCGGACACGTTCCCTGATCTGCGGGAAGTAGCTGAGTTGCTGCAGGAGCGCGACAGGGCGGACGGTCTCGCCCGTGGTGGTCTGCCCGCCGGCCCAGGTGATGGTGACGGTGACCCGTTCGCTGGTGCCCAGCACGGTAACGGTGACCTGCTCGACGAGCGCGCGGATGATCTCTTTGCGGTCGGTGTCGGTGGTCGTCGGCGCGCTCCACAGGCCCTCGATGTCGCCGGCCAGGCTGGTGATGGCCTGCTGCTCGGCTTCGGTGAGGGCGCGTGGGCGAGTCAGGGTGAAGCGGTCGTACTCCTCCTGCAGGGTCTGCTGGGCGGCAAGGGCCTGCTCCCAGTCCTTTTCCAACTGCCTTACGACCAGGCGGTTTTCGGGCTCGGCGAGGCGGTAACAGCGCCGGGCCCGGTCGGCGTTGATCGCGGCGCGTTCCAGCCGCTTCGACCAGATCTTCTCCAGCTCGGCCCGCTCGGCCAGGACCTGCTGGGTGGCGTGCAAGGAGACCTGAAGCGCGGCCGGGGCCAGCGCGGCCAGGACACGGGCGGTGACGAAGGCATCCACGCAGGCCCCGTTCAGGGCCTGGCACCGCTCCCCGGCCCCGTAGTCGGTCATCTGCCGGGCGCACACGTAGTCGGGGCGGGTGCTGCCCGCCTGCCGGTGGTAGCGCACGGTCATGCGCTTGCCGCAGCGGCCGCACCGCACCAGCCCGGCCAGCAGCGCGGGGCCGCTGCGGATGGCGCCGGGGGTCTCGGCCCGGGCTGCATTGGCCTGAAGCCGGGCCAGGTTGGCCCGGTACTGCTCGATGGTGATGTAGGCGGGCAGTGCGCCGGGGATGAACACCAGCCACTCGTCCTCACCGCGCACCACCCTGCCGGTGGAGGGGCGTCCCGGCTGCTGCCGGCGGGGTTCGATGCGACGGCGCCCATAGGCGTAGATCCCGGCATAGACCGGACTGTGCAGCATGCACTGCAGCGTCATCCGGTTCGGCCGCCGCCACTCCAGCTCGCCCTTGTCCGGGCCCCGGCGCAACCGGACCGGCACTTCGATCCCGTGCTCGACCATCCAGCGCAGCACGGCGTGCAGGGTGCCGAGCTCGGCGAACTTCGCGAACACCAGTCGCACCACGGTCTGTGCCTGCTCGTCCGGGTCGAGGACCGCCTCGCCCGACGGCCGGCGCACGTAGCCGATCGGCAGCGGCACGGCCAGTTCTCCGCGGCGGGCCTTGTTCACCCGTCCGGCCTGCATGCGCTGCTTGATCAGATGGAGTTCGGCCTCGGCCATCGTCCCCTTCAGCCCCAGCAGCAACCGGTCATTGTGCTCTGCCGGGTCGTAGACCCCGTCGGTGTCCGCCAGCAGCGCACCCGACAAGGCGCACAACTCGATGAGCTGATACCAGTCCTTCCCCGATCGTGCCAGGCGAGACATCTCGATGCCCAGCACCAGCCCGACATGGTCCAGCCCGATCTCGGTAACCAGACGCTGAAAGCCCGAACGGGCGACCGCGCTCGCCCCGGAACGCCCCAGGTCCTCATCGATCACCACCACCCGCGAGGCGGGCCAGCCCAGCATGGCCGCCCGGTCCACCAGCGCGTACTGCAACCGAGTCGACTCCTGGTGATCCGCGACCTGCTGCATGCTCGACTGCCGCACGTACACGACCGCGAGCCGGGTGAGCTGCCGGTCGGTGACCTTGCTGCCGGTCCGCTCCCACGGCATCAACGACGTCATGACCGACCCGTCTCACCGCTCGCCGACGGTGCAGCTACCGCTCCCGGCAGAGCCCGTCCCGCTAACCTCGCCAGCCACCGCACCGCCAGCAGCCGGTTCACCTCCGGCAGCCCCGCCCACACCTCCTCGCCCGGGCCCTGACGGGCCAGGCTCTGGGGCGGCCGTCCCCTGCGTCGTCCACGACGACCCACTCTCCGCATCACACTGCCGGGCCCGCAGCCGCTCGACCACCGCGACCAGCCGCAACAGCCCCTCACGCCCGATTACCGGCACATCACCTACCTGATACCCATTCATAGGTGCAGTGTGCTTGGCAGATTGA
>NZ_JBEXXQ010000178.1:0-2574 GCF_040630525.1 Streptomyces sp. NPDC005799 | reverse complement strand
TCGATCCGCCCGTTGAGGTGCGGGTAGTAGTTCGAGGTGTCGATGACCACGGTCTCGGCTGGCACGGTCGCGAACAGCTCCGCCAGCTGCCCGGCCACTCCGAAGGGGATCGCCAGAATGATCGCGTCCCGGCCCTGGGCCGACTCGTCCAGGGCCACCGCGCGGGCGCCGGACTCCAGTACCTCGGCCGCGACCACTTCGGGCCCCCGGGCGTCCGCCACCTGGACGTCGTGACTGGCCAGACTCAGCTTGCGGGCTAGATTTCCGCCGATGGCTCCAGCGCCGATAACGGTTATTTTCATGATTTGTCCTTTCAAAGGTTGCATCACCCCCCTAGGGGTGGCGTGACAACGGCGGTGTGTCGGGCCGGCCGGTCGTGGCCGGATCCTGTGGGTGCCGGGGCGGGAGGTACCCTGCTCCGGCCTTGAGTGAGTTGCCGACCGTTAGTCGTGGTCGTCCGGCTCGCGGTATCCGTCGGCGACGAGTGCTCGCAGTCGGTCGAGCGATTCTCTCGCTGCGCCGGTGCCCTTCATCCAGGCGATCGAGCAGGCCGCGAGAAACAGGTCGTAGCCCGTCGCGGAGGCACGTACGTACCCGGTGCTCTGTGCGGCTCGCACGTACCCGTCGGTCGTGGCGATGAGCTCGTCACACGGGACGGTGAGCGGGTTGTCCAGGTCCTGTGCTCGGGTTGCCGCCATGAGGGGTTCCGGCAGTCCGCTGTAGGCGCTGAGGTAGTCCTCCATGGCGCGCAGCCACTGTGTCAGTGCCGTGCCGGCGTCGTCGATGCCGGTGATGTCCTCGCGGCGGGCCTGGAGTTCCTCGGTGCGGGACTGGAGTACGGCCGCCAGCAGGGCCTCCCGGGTGGGGAAGTGCCGGTACAGCGTCCCCGGTCCGACGCCCGCCTCTTTGGCGACCGCTTCCAGTGACGTACCGATGCCGTCCCGCAGGAAGTGGCGCTGGGCGGCGTCCAAGAGGGCCGCGCGATTGCGCTGCACGTCGGCGCGGGGTTTGCGTTCCTGTTGTCCCGTGGCGTTCATGCATCCTCCTGAGCTTTCCGGTCCGGTGGACCGATCGAAAACGGAGGCTACCTCCGAACTGTTCCCACCGTAAACCGGAGGCATCCTCCGGTCAAGTTGGATGCCGTTCCGCCGCGCAGCCACGGGTGGGGCGTGTCAGGCAGGACCGCGCCTTGGGGGGCGTCAGCCGTGTGTGACGTGGCTGAGGGCGGTGCGCAGGTCGCCTTCCATCGTGTGCAGGGGTGGGAGCGGTGTCGCGTTGGCCGGGTTGAGCGCGTCGAAGAGCAGGGCGATGAAGCGTGCGCGGGTCGAGGAGGCGGTGCCGGGCAGCGCGAGGCCGGCGATTCCCATGACCAGGAACCGCGGAATGTCGTCCGCGGTCAGGTCGGCGCGGATCTCGCCCTGCTTCTGGGCGCGTTCGAGAAGGGGGTGCAGGGAGTCGCTGAGGCGTTCAAGGGCTTCGACGCCGACGTCGGCGAAGTTACCGGCGAACGTGACCAGCCCGCGTTCTTCAGCGATCAATTCGAGCAGTCGGGTGTGATGTCCAGCAGAGAGCCGCGGGGGTCATGCGAGACCGCGGCATCGGTGATCAGCGGCAGGAGGTCCGTCTCCAGGAGGTTGCGCTGGCCTGCTCGAAGCCGCCCAAGGGACACGCCCGCTGGTCGCTGCGCCTGCTGGAGAAGCACGTCGCGCTGGCCGAGGACATCCCGGATCTGGACCACTCCACGATCGGGCGGGTGTTAAAAAAACGGAACTGCGTCCTCACGTGAAGAAGTGCTGGACCATCCCGCCGGCGGCGAACGCGGCCTTCGCCGCGGCGATGGAGGACGTCCTGGCGGTCTACCACCGGCCCTTCGACCCGGCACGCCCGGTGGTGTGCATGGACGAGAAGCCGTACCAGCTGCTCGGCCACGTCCGCGATCCGCTTCCCGCGCGGCCGGGCCGGGAGCGGCGCGAGGACAACGAGTACTCCGCTCGGGGACCTGCTCGATCTTCTGCTGGGTCGAGCCGCTGCGCGGATGGCGGCGCGTGGACGCGCAGTCCCGCCGGACCAGGGTCGACTGGGCGCACCAGGTCGAGCACCTGCTGACCGTGGACTATCCCGACCCCGCCACGGTCGTGCTGGTGATGGACAACCTCAACACCCACACCACCGCCTCGCTCTACGAGGCGTTCGACCCGGCAAAGGCCTTCGCGCTGGCCCAGCGCCTGGAGATCCACCACACCCCCAAACCCGGGTCCTGGCTCAACATCGCCGAGATCGAGCTCTCCGCGCTCACCCGCCAGTGCCTGGACCGCCGCCTCGACGACCTCACCGTGCTCAACACCGAACTCGCCGCCTGGCAGCAGCACACCAACAGCAACCAGCGCCAAGTCCACTGGCACTTCACCACCGACGACGCACGCGTGAAACTACGCCACCTCTACCCAACCACACAGCGAAATTAAGCAGCGACAGACTACTAGTAGGGCTTGGTCAGGTCCGTATCGGTGTGGGTATGTCGCGGTGGCAGGTGGGGCAGGCACCGGTCCAGAGTGCGAGGAGTGTCTGTAGCTC
>NZ_JBEXXQ010000177.1:0-2607 GCF_040630525.1 Streptomyces sp. NPDC005799 | reverse complement strand
CCCGCCGCCCGGCGGCGGGGGCCCGCGGGCGTGCGCCCCCGGGGTTTGCCCGCGCGCCCGTACCCCGGGCCCGGGCCCCGGCCCGCCTGGCCCCCCCGCCCCCCCCGGCCCGCCCCCCCGGCGGGGGGGGGCCCGACGTCTGTACAGGACACCTTGTCGATACGTCCTGACAAATCTATTGACATCACCTGGGGGTCGCTCCATAGTACGAGCACCTAGCGCGCGCTAGTAACGCGCGCTAGTCATATCGCTGAGCGGAGCACCACCCACGCCTGCCGCACACGACACCCGCCGCCGCATCAGGCGCTCCCAAGCCGCTCGCCCGCCGCCGGAACGGGTGCAGCGCCCGTTCGAGCCGACATCCCGTTTCCCCTGATCAGTACAGCGAGGTGCAAGGGACATGCACACACGTCACCGAGCCATCACCCTGACCGCGACCGCCCTGGCCGCCACCCTGCTCGTCACCGCCTGCTCCAGCAGCTCCGGCGGCAAGAAGTCCGAGGAAGGAGGCGGCGCCGCCTCCGCGGGCAAGGCCACCACCCCGCGCATGACCGTCGCCATGGTCACCCACGCCTCCCCCGGCGACACGTTCTGGGACCTCATCCGCAAGGGCGCCCAGGCCGCCGCCGCAAAGGACAACATCAAGCTCGTCTACTCCTCCGACCCCAACGCGGGCAACCAGGCCAACCTGGTGCAGAACGCGATCGATCAGAAGGTGGACGGCATCGCCCTGACCGCCGCCAAGCCCGACGCCATGAAGGACGTCGTCGCCAAGGCGAAGGCCGCGGGCATCCCCGTCGTCGGCTTCAACTCCGGCGTCTCCGACTGGAAGCAGCTCGGCATGCTCGAGTACTTCGGCCAGGACGAGAACATCGCCGGCCAGGCCTTCGGGCAGCGGCTCAACCAGCTCGGCGCCAAGCACGCCCTGTGCGTCATCCAGGAACAGGGCCAGGTCGCCCTCGAGGCCCGCTGCGCCGGTCTGAAGAAGGGCTTCTCCGGCAAGACCGACATCCTCTACGTCAACGGCACCGACATGCCCTCGGTGAAGTCGACCATCACCGCCAAGCTCAAGCAGGACTCCTCCATCGACCAGGTCGTCACCCTCGGCGCCCCCATCGCCCTGACCGCCGTGCAGTCCCTCTCCGACGCCGGCTCCAAGGCCAAGATCGCCACGTTCGACCTCAACAAGGACCTGGTCAAGGCCGTCCAGAACGGCAGCGTCGAGTTCGCCGTCGACCAGCAGCCCTACCTCCAGGGCTACCTCGCCGTCGACGCCCTGTGGCTGTACAAGACCAACGGCAACTTCAGCGGCGGCTCCACGGCCCCCGTCCTGACCGGCCCCGCCTTCATCGACAAGACCAATGTCGACCAGGTCGCCCAGTTCGCCGCGAAGGGCACCAGGTGATGAGCAGGACCCAGCATGCCGAGCCGGCGGTGACCTCACCGCCGGCCCCCGGCCGTCAGGAGACCGACGGCCGGACGGCCGAACGTCCCCTGGCCGTACGCCTGTTGGCACGGCCCGAGGTCGGCGTCTTCCTCGGTGCCGCAGCGGTGTACGTCTTCTTCCTGATCGCCGCCCCGCCGGTGCGCGACGGCGGTTCCATGGCGACCGTCCTGTATCAGTCGTCGACCATCGGCATCATGACGCTGCCGGTCGCCCTGCTGATGATCGGTGGCGAGTTCGACCTGTCGTCCGGTGTCGCTGTGATCACCTCCGCGCTCACCGCGAGCATGCTCAGCTTCCAACTGACCATGAACGTGTGGGTCGGTGTGATCGTCGCCCTCCTGGTGTCGCTGGCGATCGGCTTCCTCAACGGCTGGCTGGTCGTCAAGACGGGTCTGCCCAGCTTCCTGGTCACCCTGGGCACCTTCCTGATCCTCCAGGGCGTCAATCTCGCCGCCACCAAGCTGATCACCGGGAACGTCGCCACCGACGACATCAGCGACATGGACGGCTTCGGCCAGACCAGGAAGGTCTTCGCCTCGTCCTTCGCCGTCGGAGGCGTCCAGGTCAAGATCACCGTCGTGTACTGGCTGGTCTTCGCCGCCCTGGCCACCTGGGTGCTGCTGCGGACCAGGTACGGCAACTGGATCTTCGCGGTCGGCGGCAACAAGGACTCCGCGCGCGCCGTCGGTGTCCCCGTCACCTTCACCAAGATCTCCCTGTTCATGCTGGTCGGCTTCGGCGCCTGGTTCGTCGGCATGCACCAGCTCTTCACCTTCAACACCGTCCAGTCCGGCGAGGGCGTCGGCCAGGAGCTCATCTACATCGCGGCCGCGGTGATCGGCGGCTGTCTGCTGACCGGCGGCTACGGCTCCGCCATCGGCCCGGTCTTCGGCGCGTTCATGTTCGGCATGGTCAACCAGGGCATCGTCTTCGCCGGCTGGAACCCCGACTGGTTCAAGGCCTTCCTCGGCGTCATGCTGCTCGGCGCCGTAATGATCAATCTGTGGGTCCGCCAGTCGGCGACCAGGAGGTGAGCTCATGACATCCAGCAACGGAACCGCCCCGCACGGAGCGATCCTCGCGGACACCCCGCCGGAGGGCGGGGACACCCCGATCGTCGAACTCCGCAACGCGGGCAAGTCCTACGGCAACATCCGCGC
>NZ_JBEXXQ010000176.1:0-2648 GCF_040630525.1 Streptomyces sp. NPDC005799 | reverse complement strand
GGATACGACCTAGACACTCGCATCCTCGCAGGTCAGCGGCACCTTTCTGCTGTCAGGCCGTCAGCTCACCCAATTCCGCTGAATAACCGGGGTTAAGACAGTGTCCTATGTGGTGATCGCTCGTTGGTCTGTGTATGGGGCGGGGTCAGGGGCATTGCGTGATGAGGATTGGTCCGGGTTCGCCGGGTTCGCGGGTGACGTGCCGTCATGTCCGCTGTGTGGCAAGGAACCCAGGGTAGAGCAGGCACGGTGCTGGTGATCATGTGGTTGTCGAGACCCATGAGAACCGAGCGAGACCGTGCCTGCCCGAACATCATCGCCCATCCCTTCCGCACTGGAGCAACTGGGCTCCCTGAGTGATCCCCTTACCTCAAGCGATGTCGTTGACCTGCGATGTTTGTTGATCCTGGTCGCCGATCCCCGCGATGCGCGAGGACTGCGCTATCCGGCCCTCGCGCTGCTGTGCGCAGCCGTCTCGGCGGTGCTGACCGGCGCGCGGTCGCTCATCGCGATCGGTGAGTGGATCACGGATGCCCCACAGCATGTGCTGGGTGTCTTCGGCTTCGCCGTCGACCCGCTTACCGGTCTGTGGCCGGTGCCGCACGCCGCAACCGTGCGGCGCCTGCTGCAGCGTGTGGACGGTGACGCGCTGGACGCGGCGATCAGCGCATATCTGCAGGCCAGAACGCTGTCCCTGGTCAAGCTTGAGGCGGAGAAGGCGCCAGTGCGACGGGTGATCGCGGTCGACGGCAAAGTGGTCCGTGGGTCGCGAACCCGGGCGGCCGCGGCCATCCAACTGCTGGCGGCGATGGATCACCACGGCGTGGTTCTGGCCCAGCGGCAGGTCGCTTCCAAGAGCAACGAGATCCCCTTCCTTCGCGCCGTTGCTGGACAGTCTTGAGCTGGAGAACACAGTGGTGACCGCCGACGCCCTGCACACCCAGCACGACCACGGGGCCTATCTGGCCAGTCGCGGCGCGCACTACATGGCCGTCGTCAAGAAGAACCACCCCTGCTTGTATGCCCAGGTCAGGAAGCTGCCCTGGCGGGACATCCCGCTCGGGCACCGCACTCGCGACCACGCCCACCACCGCGACGAGATCCGCCGGCTCAAGCTCGCCGCGTTCAGCGACCTCGACTACCCCGGCGCCCGCCAGGCGATCCAAGTCGTGGCGTGGCGACGCGACTTGAGCACCGGGAAGCTGACCATCGAGCGCGTCTATCTGATCACCAGCCTGAGCGTCTTCGACGCCACCCCCGCCGAGCTCGCCACCTGGATCAGAGGCCACTGGCGTATCGAAAACCTTCTGCACCACGTGCGAGACCACACGTTCCGCGAGGACGACTCCAAGATCCGCACCGGCAACCTGCCCCGTGCCATGGCCTCCCCGCGCAACCTCGCCATCAGCGTCTTCCGCCAAGACGGCCAGACCAACATCGCCGCCGCCCTCCGCCACACCCGCCGCGACTACCACCGGCCCCTACGAGCCCTCGGTCTCACCTGACAAACCCGAACAGATCTCGATCTTGCAATGACCCTGGGGGCGGTGGGCCTTCACCCGGTCAAGGCCCCACCTGCCCCGCGAGGACGGCTACGGCACGGTTCCCCGGACCAAGAACGGGCCGCCGCTGGCCGGCTACGGGGCGGTGACGATGAAGAACGCGCTGGCGGCCACGGTCGCCACCCTCCCCGGGCAACTATGGCGATCGCTCACCTGGGACCGCGGCAAGGAGCTGTCGGCACACGCCCAGTTCACGATCGAGACTGGCGTCCCTGTCTACTTCGCCGATCCGCACAGCCCCTGGCAGCGCGGCACCAACGAGAACACGAACGGCCTGTTGCGCCAATACTTCCGACTTGTATTGGGGATAGCGGTGTTCGTGATCGGGTTGGCCGCCCGTAACGTGCCGCAGGACGCCGGGCAGGCTGACTCGAGTACTTCCTGCCGCCCGCAAGAGCCTCGGTTGGAAGACGCCTGCCGAAGCCCTCAACGACCATCTACTATCGATGAAATAAGCCCGAGTTGCATCCACTGGTTGAACCTGGTTTGACAGCCGTGGTCCGCGTGATGAATGAGCTGTCCGGGCTCGACCTCGCGAGATGCGAGGGCGTACTCGAGCGTGGACAGCACCAGGTCGGCGCCCGCGCGGGCAGAGGTCTCCCAGGCCACCACCCGCCGGGAGAACGCGTACCGGACCGCGGACAGCCACAACGGGCCCTCGCCGGTCGGGATCATCGTCAGATCGGTGCCCCACAGCCGGTTCGGCGCACTCGCGGTGAAGTCGCGCTGGACCAGGTCCGGGGCTACGGTGGCCTCCCGGCGCGCGAAGCCCTTGCGACGTGGGCTGATGCCTGCGATGTCTGCCTCGCGCATCAGGCGCTCGACCCGCTTGCGGTCTCCTTGATCTGCTCGGTCAGTTCCGCGTCCCGGCGCACGCGTTCGCACGGCTCGTGCTCGGCACGACGCCAGCGGTAGTACGTCGAGGAGGCAATGGAGAGTTCCCGGAGTACGCACTCGACCCCCAGGTGCGGGTGCTCGTCGACGAGCACCCCCCCCCCGGCGGGGGGGGGGGGGGGGAAATACGGCCCCGGGGCCGGGACGGCCGCGGCGGCGCGGGGGGGTGGGGGTTGGCGGGCAGAGAAGTGT
>NZ_JBEXXQ010000175.1:0-2686 GCF_040630525.1 Streptomyces sp. NPDC005799 | reverse complement strand
CCGGTCTCCGTCACGATGCGTACCGCCCCCTCACGAAACTCCGCCGTGAACTTCCGACGCTTCTCCGCCATGACACTCAACTTCCCCTGCTGTCACGGCTCCACGCTACGAGGGGAACCTCAACTTGCTGTGCCCGTCGTCCATCATGCGTCGCTGTTGGATCCTGCCACTCGGCTGGACCGGTACTCATGCAGTGCAGTGCGGCACCGCCAATAGGCCTTAGGTGGCGCTGTCGCTTCGGCCAGTCGCGAAAGCTGTGCGGCGGTGAGGCGGATGCCTTTCGCCGCGATGTTCATCGCTAGCTGTGAGGCGGTCGTGGTGTTAGTCAGGACGAGATCGGCCCAGGGATGGCGAAAGACAGCTGCCAAGGCGACTGCCTCGCGCGCGGTACCGGTCTCCAAGGCAACCTGATCGACCACTGCTGCGGCCCGGGTGTGCGCGATGCGTCCGTTGGCCGTTGCATCTTTCACGGTGACCACGCATCCAGCCGCATGCGCCTCTGCCAACGCGGGCTCCGCGGAAGTTTCCAGCACGTTATAGGTCGACGCGATGCTACGGAATAAAGGCAGCTCGCCTACCCTGATAGCCAGCGCAGCGCGGATTATGTCGGCCTGGTCAGGGCCGCTGGTGGACAGGCCAATCATCACTCCGGAAGCGGCGAGTTCCGCGAGTTGACCGTGCAACCGGTGGTTGGTCAGGGCCGCGCTGTGGAGGCTCGAGGCATCGATCTGGTAGAGATCGAGTCGTCCATGGAGCAGGGCGCGGTCTTCGGCGATCTGTCGACGGTAGGCGGCTGTGACGTTGTCTATGTAACGGTGGGCCGCCTCGGCCGTGGCCCGCCATCCGTCCGTGTACGTTGAGCCCCATTGACCGCCGGCGCCGGTGTACGCAAAACCCCACTTGCTGCAGATCACTAAATCTTCCACGTCTGGCCGCTGTTCTAGCCATGCTGTTAGCGACTCGGCGGTTTGTCCGTAGGAGCGGCCCGCGTCTATATATCGCAGGCCGCCAGCATAGACTGTATCCAGTAAAGTGAATAAGCGCTCTGATAGCACGCCGCTGCCAAAAGCGATAGGTTTGGAATAGTAGACTGAGGCTAGGTCTAAACCGATACGCTGGGCTGGCGCGGTTGCAAGGCGTTCCTGGACCCGTGCGGGGATATTCACGATTTCTCCATTCTTTCGTCGTAATGGCAGGATGTCTCACGTGGCGCTTTTCGCGAGCTTAGGTCCTTCAGCCTGAGTAAACGCCGTTGTGGGTGAGCGTGCCGCTGCCGGCAAACCACTGCCGAGCAGGAGAGTCCCGGGCAAAAAGTTGGCGGATACGACGTCAGCGATTCAGCGCGACAGGGAGCATCTCGAACGGGTTGATCGGGCCGGCTCCCATCAGGTACTAGCCTGCGGCGCCGATGTGCGGCGCGGAATAGTAGCGGTCGCTACCGCACTAGCTGAGCCGTGGCATGGGGTAGCCACAATGCCCAACCCGTCGTATTGGGGCGTAGTGCGGAGACGACGATTCAGAAGGCTGGCTGTACGACAGTCCGTGCCCGACCGAACAGGACGCTTGCCGGGCCTTCCGCCCGCTGCGACGGCACCGGCGGGCTTCGCCGTGGTCTTGGCGGACCGTCTCGTCCAATACCGAGAAGGTCATGGCCAGGACGGCCGGGTCGAAGAACGGGCCGCACGTGCTGCTCATGACCTACAGAAAGCGGCCGCATGCGCTGCCGCCACCCCCGCCCGGAAAGTTCTGCTCCAGGTCCGGTCGCACCAAGGGCCCCGGGCAGACTGCCATCCCCGGAGCCCTTCCTTGCTGAGTCCAGCTGTCCGGGCGGGGGCTTTCGGGCCCGCGGACGCTCCCGGCTCAGTTCGAGGCGGACACGGCCTACCGCCAACTTGCCCGCTGCGGCAATCTGCATGTTTAAAAATGATGGCCTTCGCAACTCGGTGCAGCGCTTCTCGTTAAACCATCTGCTCCTAGTGCGCTTGGAGATCATCATTGTTCGCGCAATACTGCACTAGAGCCAAATGGCATGAATCTGATTTAGTGGCTGCGATGTGCACCGCGGGTGTCATTCACGGCGGGAGTGTCTGACTTGTTGAATCGACCGCAGGCGCTCGGTCTGGAGCCGTAGTGTCCGTGTCCAGGGTGCCGGTCGGCACTGGCTCGTGTAGTGTCTTGCCGCCATGCGGGCTGGCTCATTGACAGCGTGCCGCCGCCGTCCGGCACCCGCGCGGTGTGGCTCGACAGAGGCATGAATGTGTGTGACTGCTACTTCAAGTTCAGAGTGCTCACCGCACATTTCTGCCCGTCAGCCGCCAGGTCAGGATGCGTATGATCATCATCGGAGCCCGGACCGGGCGCGCGTCGAGAACGGCGGAGTGCGCGCCCAGAAACCCGTGGCGCCCGCCGTACTCCGCCCGGCTCAGTGAGCTTCTTCAGAGTGACCACCGATCGAGTGACGACCTCGTGGTCGACCCCTCGGCTGAGTCGCAGGTGAGGAGACAGTCAGCCGAAAGGTGCCCATCACTCTGATGTGTGACTGTTGAAATCGCTCAGTCCTTCACGGGCGTCTTGCCCAGGGTGTCGTCCACCCCCGCCCGCCGGGACCGGGACCGCGGCCGCCGTGCTGTCGTCGTCGGTGTTGATGCGCTCGATGACGGCCAGCCGGTCCGGGGTGTCCTCGGGC
>NZ_JBEXXQ010000174.1:0-2721 GCF_040630525.1 Streptomyces sp. NPDC005799 | reverse complement strand
CACCGGCACCGCCCCACGCGCCATGGCCACCCTCCGCAACCTCGCGATCGGCACTCTCAAAGCCGCAGGCGCCACCAACATCGCCAAGACCACCCACGCCATCCGCGACAATCCCGAACGAGCCCTGCCCATCCTGGGCATCACTCACAACACGAACCTCGCCGGAACTTGATCACGCCCTGCAGAGTTGCCGCGCCGCTCGGGAAAGCTGGAACTCCTCGACGAACTCCTCGACACGGTGGTCGCCGAGGACGAAGGCACCCTGGTCTTCACCCAGTACACGCAGATGGGCACGCTCCTGGAGCGGCACTTCGCCGACCGCGGCGTCCGCGCCCGCTACCTGCACGGTGCCACCCCCGTCCCCCCGGCGCGAGCCGCGTGTGGCAGGCCCCATGAGTTGCAATGAAATTGGGGCACGATCATAACCTACAGATCCGCATCCGTCAGGCCTATGGATTCGGTCATATCGACCTGCATGGAGAGCAAATAGATGGACCGATGCGAATATGCGACCCCCATCGGTTCCCCGGTGGTACCAGACGTCAGGACAGCCTTTAAAAACGAGCAGAAGAATCTGACCCTGTGGCAACTTGCTCCACCATATGCCATCTTCCACGAGGTCAGTTGTCCCGGCAACTCCAGGTGCTGTGGACCTTGGGATTATGGTCCAGTTGAAAATAGTCAACCATCGAGACTGACTTGGTTTCCGGGTAGTTCGCCTTGCAATGACTGTACGCTTGGCTCCAAGCACTCGCCCATACGTCATGCCACGAAAGGCTGGTCGGCGCGGTGTTTTCCTCTACCCGTCCCAGTTCAGCAGCATTGGCAGGGGCGGCGAAAGCGATGCCGCCCAGGGCGACAGTGGCAGTAAGAGCGATGGCGGTGCCCGCCTTCTTGCTCTTCTGGATAATAGTTGACCTGTTCATATGTATTTCCCTGCCTACACTCGTTCGGAAGGTATTGAAATTATCGTGATGCAGGTGAAGTGTAAGACTGAACTGATTTGAGCGTACCACGAGAGTTAACGACGTCTAACAGTTGCAGGTGTTCCATCGACGGAGGTAAATCACCTTAACTACCAACTACCTGAATCAGGCACCCCTTAACGCATACGAATAAGGTTGGCTTCCTTGATGGTAAACCAATAGTTATCATAGCCGCTCGTGTCACCCGCGGCTATTACCGACCACAAACTTCCCGAATTGCTACAGTCAGGGTAACTGAAGGCGTTGAAGCGGCCACTGTAATTGCCTGGCACATGTGTAGCAGTAAATAGATGACGCATATCCAGGTTGTAGCAGCCGCTTCCGGGACCAAAAGATATGTAGATAGACTTCACTTCGGGCACTTCCGAGTGTACCATTAGGCTCCCTTTCGGCGTGCCCGCGACTGCATCGCCTGAAGCTAGAAGCATCAGGGCGGAGAATGGAATTACAGCCGCGATCGCTACCCTTGTAGCTATCTTAACGAACTCCCTTTTCATTTCATATCCTCTTTCTTGTTAAAGAATCCGGCAATTGTGTCCACTTCACATGCAAAAGGCTTCAGACGCGCGGGCCGGACCCTCCCCCACATGCGGTCCACTGGGCATAGATGCGGCCCCGGTCGGCGACTAGGGGAACGCCAGCCGGGGCCGCGGTTCCCGCCCGCAGCAACGGGCCAGATGCGCGGCGGACGGAAGTCTAGGCGCGCTACCTGAGGTCCAGGGCGAGCACATGCCAGTCGTAGCATGCGGCCCGGGAGGGACACGATCCCGGACCGCATGCGACCCACAGCCGCACAGGCATCCCGTCGTGCGCGGACGCAGATACCTTCCCCAAACCCAAGCTGCAGCTATTTCACGATCGGCCGCGAGGGAGGTGCGCCGCTAGAGGCATCTGTCCTCTCGTAGGTCACAGGCCCGACGGTTATGACAGATCTGCCGATGGCGTCCCGCTTCGTGCAACACCGTGACTCTGCTGGTGATGTACTCTGGGTCATGCGACGGCTGCGCACAACGCATGAAAGCGCGTAGTACGGCGGCGAGTTAAGGTCGTGGGTGGGCTGGGACTGCTAGCGGAGCTTCTTCGGCTCGGCGGTGGCCAACTCGCCTTCCAGCAGAAGTGTTTGAGTCCAGGCGAGCAGGTCGGCGCCGGTCAGTGCCAGTTCGAGCCCAGGCGGCGTTGATCTGGAAGTGGCGGGAGGGAAAGCGGCCGAAGCCGGTGGTCTTGCCGTTGCGGATGGTGTCTTCGACGCGGGCGTGCGCACGATGGCGGACCTTCAGGTGCTGCACGAAGCCTTCGCCGTAGGGGGTGTCGGTGAGGAAGACCTGGTGGCGCATGCCCTCGTCCAGGTCGAACCGGGAGAGCTGGGCACCGGGGTACGGGCGTTCGCGCCGGACGATGATCCGGGTGCCGTCCGGATGGTTGGCCAGGTCGATCATGCCTGGCGAGCTCGGCGACTTCCGCGCCCTCGCGCAGGGTGCCGTCCTGTTCGAGTGCGGGATGCCAGGCCTGCTCGGGCAGGGCTCGGATCGCGCGGCGGACTGGCTCGGTGACGGCGTATCCAACGGAGAAATAGGTGAGGATCCCGCGTGAGTGCAAAGTGCGTACGTGATGCACCTGCGTTCCGCGTAATTCGCTATGCCTAATACTCCAGCAGCACTTTGACGTTTTCCCTGTTCAGGGGCGGTTTCGGTGAGTGTAGTGGGCTGATGGTCGGCCCGTGTCCTCTTTCCCGGAC
>NZ_JBEXXQ010000173.1:1403-2724 GCF_040630525.1 Streptomyces sp. NPDC005799 | reverse complement strand
TCAGGAGCCGTACATGGACCTCTCTCCCTCGGGTCTTTCTCTTCCTTCGCCCAGCCGGCGCAGTGTGCTGCGTGGTGTGGGTGGTGCCGCGCTGCTCGCCGGTGCGGGTGTCCCGTTGCTGAGTGCGTGTGGCAGCAGCGGGAGCAGTTCCTCGGATGCCAAGACCGTCAGCCTCGGCTCCAACTCCTCCGACGCGGTGCCCAAGAAGGCGTTCGCGGAGATCTATGCCGCCTTCACGAAGAAGACGGGCGTCAAGGTCGATGTGAACACCAAGGACCACAACACCTTCCAGGAGCAGATCAACTCGTATCTGCAGGGCACGCCGGACGACGTGTTCACCTGGTTCGCGGGCTACCGCATGCAGTTCTTCGCGGCGAAGAACCTGGCCTCGCCGATCGACGACGTGTGGCAGACGATCGGGGGCAACTTCCCCGACGCGATGAAGCAGTTGTCCAAGGGTGAGGACGGCAAGTACTACTTCGTGCCGCTGTACACGTACCCGTGGGCGCTGTTCTACCGCAAGAGCGTCTTCCAGCAGCACGGCTACCAGGTTCCCACGACGTGGGAGCAGCTGGTGGCGTTGTGCAGGCAGATGAAGAAGGACGGGCTGGTCCCGATCGCGTTCGGTGACAAGGACGCCTGGCCGGCGATGGGCACCTTCGACCAGATCAACTTCCGGCTCAACGGCTACGACTTCCACAAGTCGCTGATGGCGGGCAAGGAGTCGTGGACGGATCCGAAGGTCAAGGCGGTCTTCGACCACTGGTCGGAGCTGCTGCCCTACCACCAGGACGGTTTCATGGGCCGCACCTGGCAGGACGCGGCGCAGACGCTGGTGTCGAAGAAGGCGGGCATGTATCTGCTGGGCACGTTCGTGGCGCAGCAGTTCACCAACCAGGCCGACGCGGACGACCTGGACTTCTTCGCCTTCCCGGAGATGAACTCCGCCTTCGGGCAGGACACGGTGGAGGCCCCCACGGACGGTTTCATGGTCTCCAAGGCCCCCAAGAACAAGGCCGGCGCCACGAAGCTGATGGAGTACCTGGGCACGCCGGAGGCCGAGCAGATCTATCTCAAGGCCGACTCGTCCGTGGTGGCCGCCTCCAGCAAGGCCGACACCTCCTCCTACACGCCGCTGCAGAAGAAGGCGTACACGATGATCAGCGGGGCGAAGTCGCTGACGCAGTTCATGGACCGTGACTCGCGGCCGGACTTCACCTCCACGGTGATGCAGCCGGGTCTGCAGAAGTTCCTGCAAAACCCCAAGGGCATCGACAGCCTGCTGTCGTCCATCGAACGCCAGAAGAAGCAGATCTTCGCG
>NZ_JBEXXQ010000173.1:0-1305 GCF_040630525.1 Streptomyces sp. NPDC005799 | reverse complement strand
TCCCCACCTCAACCTGTGGGCCGTGCTGGTCGCCGCGTCCTGGCGGCACACCGGCTACATGATGATCCTCTACCTGGCCGGCCTGAAGGGCGTCGACCCCTCCCTGCGCGAGGCCTCCGCCCTGGACGGCGCCAATGAGTGGCAGACGTTCAAGAACGTCATCTTCCCCACCCTGCGCCCCACCAACACCGTCGTCCTGGTCGTCACGATCATCGAGGCGCTGCGCGCCTTCGACCTGGTGTTCGTCTTCAACAAGGGCGCCCAGGGCACCGAACTGCTGTCCATCCTGATCACCAACAACATCATCGGCGAGTCCAGCCGGATCGGCTACGGCTCCGCGATCGCCGTGGTCCTGCTGGTGATCTCCCTCGCGGTCATCATCCCCTACCTGATCGCGACCTTCCGCAAGGAGCGCCAGGCATGAGCACCGCTGTCATCACCAAACAGCGCACGCCCGTGCGCCCCGCCCGCATCCTGCTGCACGCCTTTTTGATCACCACCTCGCTGGCCTGGCTCGCCCCGCTGCTGTGGGCGATCTACGCCGCCCTGCGCCCGTACGCCGAGACCAGCGACAAGGGCTACGTCTCCTGGCCCAGCAAGCTGACCCTGGACAACTTCAAAAACGCCTTCACGCAGTCCGACATGCTGCACTACTTCGGCAACACGCTGATCATCGCGGTCCCGGCCGTGCTGCTGACCCTGCTGCTGTCCTCCATGGTCGCCTTCTACGTCTCCCGCTTCGACTTCCGCCTCAACATCTTCCTGCTGCTGGTCTTCACCGCCGGCAACCTCCTGCCCCAGCAGGTCATCATCACCCCGCTGTACCGCATGTACCTGCTCATCGACCTGCCCGGCATCACCATGAGCGGCAAGCTCTACGACTCCGCCCTCGGCCTGGTCCTCATCCACGTCGCCTTCCAGTCCGGCTTCTGCGCCTTCGTCCTGTCCAACTACATGCGGATGCTGCCGCACGAACTGACCGAGGCCGCCCTCGTCGACGGCGCCTCCGTATGGCGGATGTACTGGCAGATCGTGCTGCCACTGTGCAAACCCGCCATGGCCGCGCTGGCCACCCTGCTGTCGATCTGGATCTACAACGACTTCTTCTGGGCCATCGTGCTGATCTCCACCGGCGAGAACATGCCCATCACCTCCGCCCTGAACAACCTCTCCGGGCAGTACTTCACCGACCCCAACCTCGTCGCCGCCGGCGCCCTCCTCACCGCCATCCCCACCCTCATCGTCTACTTCGTCCTGCAACGCCAGTTCGTCAGCGGCCTCACCCTCGGCGCCAACAAGGGCTGA
>NZ_JBEXXQ010000172.1:0-2730 GCF_040630525.1 Streptomyces sp. NPDC005799 | reverse complement strand
CTGTCTGGCCGCCGTCGGCTTGCGGTTGGCTCCTCCGCGAGGCATGCGAACGATCTCCTTCCTGAGCGTTCGCAACCATCGATGGAAATCAAGCGGTCTATCCGGTGATCTTCATCGACTGCGTGCACGTGAAGGTACGCGACGGGCAGGTGGCGAACCGGCCCATCTACGTCGCCCTGGCGGTCACGGTGGACGGCACACGCGACATCCTCGGGCTGTGGGCCGGCGACGGCGGCGAGGGCGCCAAGTACTGGCTGCAGGTCCTGACCGAGATCAAGAACCGCGGCGTCGAGGACGTGTGCATGGTCGTCTGCGACTCAAGGGCCTGCCCGACTCCATCTCGGCTGTCTGGCCCCAGGCGGTGACCCAGACCTGTGTCGTCCATTTGATCCGGGCCTCGTTCCGCTACGCGGGCCGCCAGGACTGGGACAAGATCTCTCGCGCTCTCAAGCCGGTCTACACGGCTCCCACGGCGAGCGCGGCAGAGGACCGGTTCCTGGAGTTCCAGGAGGAATGGGGCGCCAAGTATCCGGCGATCGTGCGGCTTTGGGAGAACGCCTGGGCCGAGTTCGTGCCGTTCCTCCAGTTCGACACCGAGATCCGCCGCGTCGTCTGCACCACCAACGCGATCGAGTCGGTCAACGCCCGCATACGAAAAGCCGTCCGGGCACGCGGGCACTTCCCGAACGAGGCCGCAGCCCTCAAATGCGTCTACATGGCCGTCATGAGCCTCGACCCCACCGGTCAGGGACGCAAACGATGGACCATGCGTTGGAAGCCCGCCCTGCAGGCCTTCGACATCGCCTTCGACGGCCGACTCTCCGTCGGCCGCCGCTAACTCACACCACCCGAGTTACACCATTGGCTGGACAGACCCGCGCCGGGCGATCGACGCCCGCGGGCAAATGGCGCTGTCCAGCTACGACCGGCTCTTCCCTGCGCAGGACTTCCTGCCCACCCGGGCGAAGGGCAGCTTCCGGTTCGGCAACCTGATCGCGCTGCCACTTCACGGGGTCTCCCGGGCCAGGGGCACCACCGTCTTCGTGGACCCCGACACCTGGGAGCCGTATCCGGACCAGTTCCCCACCTCTCGCTCACCGAGCGCCTGTCTCCGGCCGACGTTGCCTCGCTCGTCGACAAACTCGGCCCCGTCAAGGCCAGCCCATCCCCGACCACCCCTCAGCCGGGGCCCAAGCCCCGCCGCAAGGCCCTCGGCAAGGCGCCCGCGAGCGTTCAGGCCCAGCTCTCGGCGATGCTGGCGATCTCCACGACCGGGCTGCCGCCGCAACTGCTGGCCGCGCTCAAGCACGCGGCGTCGTTCCACAACCCGGAGTTCTACCGCAAGCAGAACCAGCGCTTGGCCACCTTCAACACCCGGCGCCTCGTCTGCTGCTTCAACGCCTCCGATCCCGACTGGCTAGGACTGCCCCGTGCTCCTGGCAGACGAGGCCGCCAGCTCATCGCCACCGCCGGCGGCACCCTCACCATCGCCAACGACCTGCCCCAACCCCCGCCGATCACCGCCCGCTTCACCGGCAAGTTGGGTCTGGCCCATAGTCGGTGGTGACGGAGCGTTCCGGGTGTCACTGTCAGTGATATTCCCGTGCGGGTCGGTGCTCTGACCTGGTCGGTTGCAGATTTGGTACCCCCGGACGCCACGGGTGGGCGGCCCAGGCTCGGCGAGCACCCGACACCCCGGCCGAGACCCCGTTTGAATGCGATTCGGCCCCGTTGACCAGCAGAGTTCTCGCACCGCCACTTCGCCATGACCAATATGACTTTCTGTCACCACCGCAAGTGAGACAGGGCCGGCAAGTTGACAGCCACCCAGCAGGCGGCCGTGGAGGCGATGACCGAGCACCCGGCGGGCACCCTGGTCGCGCCGCCCGGCTCCGGCAAGACCGTCATGGCCTGCGCCCTGATCGCCCACCATCGCACCCCGACCGCAGTGATCGTGAACCGGGCCGAGTTGCTGGCCCAGTGGAAGGAGCGGCTGGCTGGCTTCCTGGACCTCGGCGACGGGCAGGTCGACTCACTCGGCAGTGGCAAGGACGCCGCGGCCACATCGTCGACCTGATCATGCTCCAGACACTGTCCCACCGCGACGCCCCCGACGACCTGCTCGACGGCTACGGACTGGTCATCGAGGACGAGTGTCACGCCGTGGGAGCGCCCGGCGCTGAAGCCGCGATCCGCAGAGCGAAAGCGCCGCGGTGGGTCGGCCTGTCCGCGACCCCCTGCCGCGCGGACCAGATGGACCCAGTGATCACCATGCAGTGCGGGCCGATCCGCCACGAGATCGAAGACGCCAGCACCTTCGCCAAGCACCTCGTCGTGCACCCCACGAGCTTCAAGACCGATGAGCCGGGCACCGACGGCAAAGCGCTGTAGGCGGTTCGGGTCTATCAGCAGCGAGCCTTCGCTCACTTGAAGTTGCTGGTCAAAGGGCTGGCGTGACCGGTGCTCGGAGTGCTCATGCTGGTCTCGGACGGAAGTCGGCCGGGGTTTCCACGAAGGAAGGCCCCCGATGAACTTGCCAAAGCGTCCGGTTAGGATGCTGGGCAGGATGGAAGGGGTCGCAATGCCGCAGAACGCGGCCCGGGTGACCGTGATCATGCCTGACGGGCAAGAGTTACGAGCCTGCCTGTATGAGCGTCGGCGCGCGGCAGCCGGATGGCAGTACCGGGTGGGCATCTCCGGCTGGGCAGTTGGCAGCAGCGGCCGTACGGA
>NZ_JBEXXQ010000171.1:0-2994 GCF_040630525.1 Streptomyces sp. NPDC005799 | reverse complement strand
CAGCGACACGCGAAGCCCCCGCCCGCGATCACGCGGGACAAACGGAGTGAACCAGCAACACCGTCATGCGCTCACGACCACTGACGAATCGAGGTCAAGTCAGTGCGGAGTCGGAAGGGCTGGCTGTGGAGGCTTGCCCGAAGTCAACGTCGGTAGCGGGGCGTCTGCCTCTGTTCCGCATGGCTGGCAGGTTGACAGGGTGATTTCCGGTGATCCACCAGTCAATCACGCAATCATAAGTTTTGGGGCTGCCAATGCCAGATATGAAGCAGACGGACGAATTGGTCGATCTTGGTACTTTGGGGGAGAGTTTCACCCGGGATCCCTATCCCGTGTACGCACGCCTACGGGCGAGCGGCCCGGTGCACCGGATCCGGCTACCCGAGGGCGCACCTGCATGGTTGGTCGTTGGGTATGAGCCAGGGCGCGCAGCGCTTGCAGATCCACGGCTTTCGAAAGACTGGGACAACATCTCCCCGGCTCTCGGACTAAGTACCCTGATCCCGGGTCCCAGCATGCTCTCTTCAGACCCGCCCGACCACACCCGGTTGCGTAGGCTGGTTTCAAGAGAGTTCACTTCTGTGCGAATAGCGACACTTGAAGCCCGGGTACGGCAAATCACGGACGAGCTCCTCGAAACCATGCTGGCCGCCCAGGACGGCCGCGCTGATCTCGTAGAAATGTTGTCTTTTCCCTTGCCGATCACCGTGATCTGCGAGCTTCTCGGTGTGCCGGTCCGTAATCGCACTGCCTTCGCCATCGCGGCAGGCGTAGCCCTATCCTCCGCTGACGTGAACGAACGTCGGGAAGCCAAGGACGTCACATTCCTAATTCTCAATGACTTACTGGCGGAGAAACAGAAGGATCCGGGCGATGACTTGCTTAGCGCGTTAATCCGTCTGGCAGATGAGGATGGCGACCGGCTGTCTCCTAGGGAACTGATTGGCACGGTTTGGCTGTTGCTGGTGGCGGGCTTCGAGACCACCGTCAACGCCATCTCCAACGGCGTCCTGGCCTTGCTCTGCCATCCCGAGCAACTGGCCGCACTACGCCACGATTTCTCTCTGCTGGAGAACGCGATTGAGGAGATACTGCGCTACGAAGGTCCGGTCGAGACATCGACCTACCGCTTCACCAAGGAGCCCGTCGAGATCGCCGGAACCATGATTCCCGGCGGCGGGGAATTGGTCATTGTCGCCATCGCCGACATCAACCGGGACCCTGTCCGCTTTGCGGATCCGGACCGGTTCGACATCCGACGTGAGACGCATGGACATGTCGCCTTCGGACATGGCATCCACTACTGTTTGGGCGCGCCGTTGGCGCGGCTGGAAGCACGGGTAGCGATCCGCGCTCTCCTTGAACGGTGCCCGGACCTGACATTGGACATTCATCCTGCCGCCCTGTCCTGGCGAGGGGGACTGCTCCTCCGTGGCCCCCAACGGCTCCCGATACGCTTCAGTTGAGGCAGGACCATGAATTGAAATCCGGTGGTGGGGGTCGATGGCTGGTTGGGTTGGTCTACAGGCTCGCAGAGAATCAGGCTGTTGCTTCCCACGATTCGCCTCGTTGATATGGTATGCGCTTATCCGATTCGATCTGTCACCAACTCGCTAATAGACTGTCGCTGCTTAATTTCGCTGTGTGGTTGGGTAGAGGTGGCGTAGTTTCACGCGTGCATCGTCGGTGGTGAAGTGCCAGTCGACTTGGGCGCTGGTGGGCCTTCCCCCAAGGCCGGGTAGTTAGCGTTTTTGCAGTCACTCAAGGGGGGTCGTCTCCGGTGCGACTGCCGCGTAGCGTCCCGTGCGGACCCTCTTGATCATTCCCTTCTTGGTCCAGCGGGCGAGTTGTCGGTAGGTGGCGACGAGGGTGACGTCGCCGAGGAGTTCGGCGATCTCTCTTGAGCGCCAGAGCCGTTCGGGTTCTGCCTGCAGGATGGTGAGGACACGTGTCATGCGGTTGCTGGTCTGGCCGGGGCCGACGTACTGGGGGACCGTGGTCGTGGGCAGTGCGGGCTCCGGCGCCGGCGGCGGCAGGAGAGTGATCGCCGTCGAGGTCACGGCATTGCTGGCGTCGGGGCGGCCGTCCAGTTTCCTTTCCGCGTAGCGGGAGATGGGTGACTTCACCTTGCGGGTACTGACGCGGCCCCGGCGTGCGGGCGATAGCGCCGACAGGACGCGGCGGCCGATCTCCCCGATGCCCTGCTCGAAGACTCCTTCTGCACCTACCAGCAGGTCACGGGCGGTCTGGAGGGCGACGGTGAAGCCGCAGCGGTCGGGATCGGTGCCTGGCTGGGACTCCGCCGCCTGGACCATGGTGCGGCGCAGAACCTGGTAGAGGGTGAGCAGAGCCCACACCTCCTGCTCGACGCCAGGCCGGGTCGTGCGAGCGCAGGACCCGTCCGTGCAGGATGGTGTGGCGCAAGGCGTAGTAGGCACTCTCGTGCTCCCAACGCTCGTGATACAGGTGCACGAGGCGGTCGGCGGGGTAGCGGCGGGCGTCCAGGAGCGTGGTCACCAGACGGTAAGAGCCCTCGAAGTTGCTGCCATCGGTGCAGGTGATACTCACCTGGGCTTCGATGATGCGCACCGGGACGCCACCGATGACCGAGAGATAGGAGGAGTCGGCGAGAGTTTGAAGGACTGGTGGGCGGCGGCGCTGGCGGATGCGGCCCAGGACCTGTGCGCCGGTGGCGTGCGCGGCGGTGAGGAAGTCGTTGCTGTCGAAGCCCCGGTCCCACAGCACCAGCATCTCGGGGCCCAGATGGTGCAACAGCCTGGTGGCGTAGGAGGTTTCGCCCTCCCGGGTGGGGCCGAAGACCGCCGCGATGACTGCTCGGGTGCCGGTCTCGACCAGCGTCATCAGCTCGACCTGAGGATTCGTCCTGGACGTGTACTCGCGGATGATCGTCGGCTGGCAGGTCGCGAACCACATGCGAACCGAACTGCCGTTGGACGCACTGGAGACGGCGTTGTGGAGACGGAGGATCAAGAA
>NZ_JBEXXQ010000170.1:0-3022 GCF_040630525.1 Streptomyces sp. NPDC005799 | reverse complement strand
GCCGAGCGGCAGTTGCTGCCCGCTGAGCATGTCGTCGATTCCGGCTACATCTCCCCGGCACGCATCGAGCGGGCGCAGCGGGTGCACGGCATCACTCCGAATTGCGCGGAACGCGGGTGTCGAGGCGTTCAGGGTTGTCACCGGCCGCGCAGGACACCGACCGTGCGGCGCATGGAGGCCAGCGCCTTTGTGGCGGTGCCTTCGAAGCCCAGGTGTCTGGGGCGTACACGATCAGGCTGGTTTCGGACCCTCCCAGGGGAGGAGAGAGCTGTGCCGGACAGTCGGTATCTCGTGGGCGTCTCCGCAAGCGCGGCCGCCGTGCTCGTCCTCGGTGGCATCGGTACCCGCCTGGCCGCCGGCACCGGATCGACGAGTTCGACACCGTGGTGGTGGACGGCCACACAGCGCTCGCGCCCAAGATCGTCGCGGGTCGGACCCAGAGCAAGTACCACCCGCTTCCCTGGGTTGGAGAGCGGGTGCAGGTGTCCTGTCCCATCGACCTGGAGAACGTCGTCGGTACGACCATCAGTTGCACGGGGAAGAAGAACGACGGCACCACGGTAGCCATCCCGGTGACCGTGACCCGGGTGACGGGTTCCCGCATCACGTGGGAGTTCAGGCGCTGAGACCGTCGCCGACTCCGTACCGCACACATCAGCACACCGGCTGACCTGAGGACGTCTCCGAGCCCTGCGTAAAATCGTATTCGGACGAGATCTGGTAAAAGCCCGGGGCGTCGACCGTGAGGCGGGTGAACTCGCCCTGCCGGCGCAGGCATCCGCCGTTGTCGGCGTGCAGCCATGGTGAGTACGCGATCTTTGCCGTCACCGAGCCGGGCTTCGGCATGTGTACGACGAGGAAAGCGTCCGAAGAACTCACGACCTCCGCGGGCGCCGGTACGAGCGGTACCGCGTGCTGTACCCGGTACAGCTGCCAGTGCGTGTCGCTCCACATTGGCTCCAGCCAGGCCGGCTCCCCGCGCACCAGGTGCGCCTCCGCCGCCCCGTACTGGTCGGGCTCGGCGTCGGACACGACCACATAGCCGACGGCCCACCTGCCAAGCCAGGCTCGGTACGTCGTCGCGGAAAGGGTGCCGTCGTAGAAGAGGCGGCCCCGTTCCATGTCCAGTTGGGTGTTCCAGCCGCGTGCCATGTTGACGTGCGAGGAGAGTACGGCGGCCTCACGGTGGTCGCGGGTCGGGACCACCTCGACCCGTCCACGATCCGCGTTCAGCCGGTCGAGTTCGTGTACCAGCCCGTGAGTGTCGGCGGCCCACGCCGGGATCTCGTCCGAGCCCTTCAGGAAGGAGGTGGCCGTGCCCGAACCCAGCCAGAACAAGGACCCGGCCAGTGCTAGCGCGAGACCACGGTGGCGGTACGGGTTGCGCTGCTCCGTGTTGAGCAGGCCGGCCAGCAGGACAGCGGGGGCGAACAACAGCGCCAGACGCTCGACGTTCGAGCCTATGGGGGACGGCGTGAAGTAGGTGACGACGACGCCCGCCGCGTACACGGCGCCGCCGAGCCGTACCACCCGCCAGCCGTGCGGTGCGAACACGGCAACCGCGACCCCGAGCAGCGCGGGCCACCAGATCCGTCCCGTCGCCATCGGCTCCTCGCCCTTGAACGGGAACATCAGGGTGGTCGCCCCGACGACCACGAACGGCGGAAGCGTGAGTACGGCAGCGCGCCTCCAGTCGCGGACGAGGCCGTAGGCCCCGCCCGCGACCACCAGGAACAGCCCGGCCACCGGACTGCCCATCGTCGCGAGCATGACGTACCCGGCGGCCAGGACCAGACGCCGTTCGCCCACCAGCAGCACACACGCGGCCAGAGCGAACGCGACGCCCAGCGCGAACGTCACCCGGCCCGCCGCGACATCGACCCATAGTCCGAACGCTGCCATCAGTGCGGGCGCCAGCGGACCTCGGATCCCCGAGCGAACAAGCAGGACGCCGGCCAGCCAGCCGGCGACCAGCCCGGAGACGACACCGATCGTGCGCACGCCAAAGAAGCCCATCAGATATGGCGACAGCAAGCTGTAGTTCGCCGTGTGTAGCCCGCCGAACCAGAACAGTCCGTACGCCGAGTCACCGTGCTCGGCAGCGAAGCGTGCCCAAGTGTCCTGGGCCGCGAGGTCACCGCCGCCATTGGCGCGCAGGAACGCCCACACGAGATACAGCGGGAGCGTCGTCATCGTGGCGAGCAGCGGCACACGACACCTGCGGAAGAGACCGGCAAACCGTCGTAGGATTCCCCAGCGCGTGGGAGAAGCGCCCTGCGCGAGGTGGATGTCCGTATAGGCAGCAAACGTCATGCGGAGGCGTCTCCGTTCGAGGATGGACAGACCGACGGCAGCCCGGAGCGGCGTGGGATGGGCCGCAGCCGCGGGGCGGTTGTCTCGGGCGGAACGACAAGGCGAGGCCACGCCTGTATTCAGGCCCGACGGCACTGCCCGCCGTCGTTTGAATTGTCCGCTGGAGAGCCCGATAGGTGTAGCGGAGCTGCAAACCAAGATCCTACTGCGATTGGTCTCATGGATGGGCAGAACGATTACAGGCGTGGCAGGCACGTGGTTTCAGCGATGCACGTGCACTTGGTCTTTGTGACGAAGTGCCGGCGTGGAGTGAACGACGAGATGCTGACGTGCTGCGAAGAGATCATGCGCAAGGTCTGCGAGGACTTCGAAGCGGAGCTGAAGGAGTTCAACGGCGAGCGCGATCACGTCCACCTCCAGGTGCACTACCCGCCGAAGGTCGCCGTCTCCAAACTGGTCAACAGCCTCAAGGGCGTCTCCGCTCGCCGGATGCGGCAGGAGTTCACCGGCCGCATCAACCGCGCCATCATGCACGGGCACCTGTAGTCGCCCTCGTGCTTCTCCGCATCGCACGCCCCGTTCGGGAGGACGGCTTGAACGAGTACGACGAGATAGACGAGATAGGCGTCTTCCTGGGCCTGGATGTCGGGAAGAGCGCTCACCACGGACACGGACTCACCCCGGCCGGCAAGAAGGTCTTCGACAAGCA
>NZ_JBEXXQ010000169.1:0-3267 GCF_040630525.1 Streptomyces sp. NPDC005799 | reverse complement strand
ACGCGGGAGACCAGCGCATCCAACACCGTTCGGGACGCGCGCAGTTCCAGGAGCTGACAGCAAATGTCACCCCTTGCACACTGTTTAGGAACGGTTTGGGGACATCGAGTGAGAAGTCCTGGCAGGTGGCCAGGGGGATGGCCGTTGAAGATCTCAACGGACGGCTCGGTGCTACGGAGGGGCCCCCACGTCGGCGGGGAAGACACTCGCAAGACGTGTGGGGCCGACTCGCTGAACGGAACACCCCCGTGTTGGCGGGGAGGACGCGCGACATGGGGGCCGGGGCTAATCGATTCGCGGAGTACCCCCGTGTTGGCGGGGAGGACCCCTTCCTGAGTTGCGGATTAGTGATGGCTTTGCTGTCTTTTTACTCGGGTGGGTGTGGTCATGTGGATGAGGGTAGCCGCTGCGTCGTCAGCGCGATGGGCATCGATCGCTACTCCAAGGAACTGGCGACAGAAGTAGCGAAATCACGCGCGGCAGAAAGGTGTAATTCAGGCTAGATCAGGACGAAACATGTCACCATTAACGCAACTCAAGGTCAATATTCAGGCAAGTGGCACGTCACTGTGCGTGCCAGGTGCTGGTGAGGAACTACCACGCCGACGTAGCCCTGAAGTTCCCCCGCTGAACTGAACAGCCTGATACTGGGACGGTTGAGTCCCGGAGGAAGCAGTCCAGATAGTGAGCGGCAAGAGCAACATGAGTAAGCGGTACACGGCCGAGTTCAAGCGGGACGCGATCGCGCTCGTCCGGTCCTCGCCGCATCGGAACGTTACCGAGATTGCCCGGGAGCGGGGAGTGAGCCCTGAGGGGCTGCGGAGCTGGGTCAAGCAGGACAGGACCGACCGGGGCGAGGAGCCGACGGGCGCGCTGACGACGGATGAGCGTGAGGAGTTGCGTCGCGTTCGCCGCGAGCTGGCCGAAGTCGAGAAGGCGAACGAGTGTCTGTATCCGGCATACCGGACGTCGGCGCAGCCGTGAAAATGGGGTCGTGTGGCGGCTGCCCGTCCGACGCCGATGATCTGTGGGCCTGGAGCCCGTAATGAGTCTGGTGCTGGGGCCGGCCCAGAGGGGCTGCGCATTGTTGCTTCGAGCACGCGGGTTAGATTCTCGTTTTCCCTTGCCGGCCCCCGGGCGGCCGTCACTGTTCCGTGCGACCGGGTGGTGGGGAGGCGAGGGTGATGGCGGCCGAAGAGACCGATCTTGAATCGGAGTTGGTGGAGAGGGTCGCGGCGATTGATGTTGCCAAGGCCAGCGGGATGGTGTGTACCCGGGTTCCGCACGAGTCCCGGGCCGGGAGGCGGGTTCAGGAGGTCTGGAACGTTGCTTCGACTACTGCGGGCATCCTCGAACTCGGAGCTCGGCTGTCCGGCTTGGGAATCACTCGGGTGGTGATGGAGGCCACCGGGGTGTACTGGAAGCCGTTCTTCTTCCTGTTGGAGTCCTGCGGGTTGGAGTGCTGGCTGGTCAACGCCCGGGACGTGAAGAACGTCCCGGGTCGGCCGAAGACCGACAAGCTGGATGCCATCTGGCTCGCCAAGCTCGCGGAACGGGGAATGTTGCGCGCCTCGTTCGTACCTCAGCGTCCACTGCGGAAGATCCGGGATCTGACGCGGCTGCGATCCGCGCTCACCCAGGAGCGCACCCGCCACAAGCACCGGGTGGAGAAGGTCCTCGAAGACGCTCAGATCAAGCTGTCATCGGTCCTCACCAACATCTTCGGGCTCTCCGGACGCATGATGCTCGACGCGCTGGTCGCCGGAGTACGCGATCCCCAGCAACTCGCGGAGCTCGCCCAGGGCAAGGCCAAGGCCAAACGAGAAGCGCTGGCCACGGTGTTGACCGGGCAGTTCGACGAGCATCATGCCTACCTGCTGAGCATGCTTCTGGAGGCGATCGACCGGACGCAGACACAGCTCGACGGTCTCACCAGTCGCATACAGGCAGCACTCACCGACCTGGCCGGTGCCGGCGAGGCCGAACCGCGCAGGGGCAACGCTCTGACGCCGCAGGAACGCCTGGACGCGATTCCGGGGATCGGTCCGGCGACCGCCCAGGTCATCCTGGCGGAGATCGGACTCGACATGGCCATCTTCCCAACTGCGGGCCATCTGGTCTCCTGGGCCAAGCTCTCCCCACGAACCATCCAGTCCGCCGGACGGAATCTTCCCGGCGGCATCGGGCAGGGCAACCCCTGGCTGAGGGCGGCCCTGGGCGAGGCCGCGATGGCCGCTGCCCGGACTGACACCTTCCTCGGCGCCCGCTACAAACGGCTGGTGAAGCGCCGAGGCCACGGGAAGGCTCTGGTAGCCGTCGCCCGCTCGATGCTCGTCATCGTCTGGCACCTGCTCAATGATCCGGAGGCCCGGTTCCACGACCTTGGATCCGACTACCACCTGCGGGTCCTCGACTCCGCCGCCCGGACCAAGGGACTCGTGCAACAACTCCAGGCCCTCGGCCACGACGTGACCCTCACCACGAAGGCCGTATAGTCCCAGCCTCCGCCGCCTTCGACCTCGGGAAGACACCCAAGACGGAGGTGGGCATTTTCGGGTTAGATCTTGGTAAAAGTAGTCATGCCGCCGCTGCGCGGCGCCACCGTGGCGGGATGAGAATCGGGGCGGGATCGCCTCTGGGGGACGCCAGCCCAGCGCTACTGTTCGCCATCGGCTCGCCAGGGTCATCCTGCGGATGGTGACGCCCGGTTGACGTCGGTGCCGTGTGGTACTTCGAGTCCGCGAAAAAAGTATGACGTTGGGGCCTGAGGGATCGTTGACTGCTGCCACGAGCGCGAATCTCAGACTCTTCGACTGGTAGGCCCCTTCGGGCGGCACCGCCAGCGGTCGATCGTCGGGGAGGCGAGGATGGACGTTATCGTGGACCGGGTCGCCGGCTTGGACGTGCACCGCGACACCGCGGTCGCCGCGATCCGGGTTCCCGGCAAGCGCCGGGGCAGCCGCCATCATGAGACCCGGACCTACCCGACCACCGTGCGCGGTCTCGGTGAGCTCGGTAACTGGCTGGTCGCCGAGCACATCGAGCTGGCGGGCATGGAGGCAACCGGGATCTACTGGAAGCCTGTGTTTGCCGCGCTGGAGGACCGCCTTGCGTGCTGGCTGCTGAACGCCCATCACATGCACAACGTGCCGGGCCGTAAGACCGACGTGGCTGAACCGCCCCGTGTCAGGTAGAGACTCGATTCCGTGAAGGGATTGAGTCATGGCACGATCCTCCCGTTACCCGCTTGAGCTGCGCCGTCGCGCG
>NZ_JBEXXQ010000168.1:0-3297 GCF_040630525.1 Streptomyces sp. NPDC005799 | reverse complement strand
CGCTACCGCGGGCTCAGGAAGACCCACCTCGAGCACGTCTACTCCGCCGTCGCCCTCAACCTGATCCGCCTCGACGCCTGGTGGAACGGCCAGCCACTCGACCACACCCGCACCAGCCACCTCGCCCGACTCGACCTCACACTCGCCGCGTGACCTCACATTTGGCCAGCAGGATCACCGTGGGGGTCAGCCATAGCGGCACAGAGTCGCAGGGTTGATGGGCCGGCCCTCCCCACACCCGTGGGGGTCCCTCCCGCTCCTGCATGGCAGCGTGTATCAGCCCCGCCACCTCCCCACACCGTGGGGGTCAACCCGCCGTTGCACACGCGCCAAGCGAGCAGGTGACGCTTCCACCACGCGGCAACACGCCCTCCCCACATCCGTGGGGGTCCCTCTTGCCCATGCACGTCCGCATAGGCACGGGCCACCGCCTCCCCACCCCCGTGGGGGTCCGTCCACCCCCGCGTCAGCGCACAGCACGGCCCGGACGTCTACCCCACCCCGTGGGGGTCCCTCCAGCGCTGTGGTGGTGACCTCGATACCGGCCTAGCCCTCCCCACCACACGTGGGGGTCCCTCCGTGTACCCGGCCATCAGGCCCCCGACCAGGGCCCACTCCCCACCCCGTGGGGGTCCCTCCTGCCCATGAACGGCGGCATAGGCACGGGCCACCGCCTCCCCACCTCGGTGGGGGTCCCTCCGTGTACCTGGCCGGCAGGACAGCCGGCCACGGCCCACCGCACACCCCCCGGGGCAGTACGCCCGTACCGGCGTCGGCTGCCGCACGTACCAGGCATCACTCCACGGCCGACCAAGATCAACTAGCTGGGATCGACACACCCAGTGCTGCCGCCCAGAAAAATCATCCCCCTGGCCATCTCACCCGAGCACGCCCGGACTTCTCACACGATGCCCCCAAACACCCTCACTCGATATACAACCCATCACCCTGACCAGCACCAACACACGACACCCACCGCGTCACCCCGTGACACCCAAATGAGAAGCCGCAGTAGCCCACGAATGCGCCCTGCTGGGCATCACCGCCCAATACAACAAACCCATCACCCCCCACTACATCGCAGGACTGACCCCCGACTTCGCACGACGCTGGCAACAACTCGACACGCACACTCCGCACCGACAGTCATAAGAGGGCGGTACGTGACCTGATGTCCGTTTCGCTGTTTCGGGAGGGATAAGCGGGCTGGGGCGTCGTCGGGCGGCTACGGCCGCGGCTGGGTGAACAAGCCTTGCTCTGTCTCGGCCAGGATTCCGCGTTCGGCGAGCCGCTTGAGTTTCAGGCGGGTGTTGTTGATGTTGTTGGGCGCGATCTCCATGTCCATCGCTTCGCACACCTGTCGCGCTCGCAGCGGCGTGTCGGCCGTGGTGAACACCGCCATGATCTGCTGGTAGGCCGGATGGTCCGGCAGCTTCGGGGGCGGCGGCGCGGGCGGCTGCGGATCGGGCAGCGCCAGCAGTGTCTTGCGGGTGATCCGGACCTCTTCGGCGGCCCGGCCGAGTTCGTCCAGCCGTGCGGTCAGCTGCGCGATCTGCTCCCTCGTCGCCTCGGCCTGTGCGGTGATCTCCCGTTCCTGCTCCTCCAGCCGCACCAGCACCGCCCCGAGGGTCAGCTCCCCGCCGGTCATACGCTGCGCCAGGCCGCAGCGGTGGCCCCGGTCAGCCGGCGCAGTATCACGGCGGTCATCGCCCAGTACACCCGCGACTCCGAACTGCGCGGCAGGTGCTCGTAGTCGCGCACCAGCCTGCGGTGCAGCATCAAGATCCCGTAGGCGCGCTCCACGATCCACCGTTTGGGGATCGGCACGAAACCGGTCTGGGCCGGGTTGCGCTCGACGATCTCCACCTCGATACCCACCGTCTGGCCGTGCGCGACGACGGCGTTCTTGAAGCCCTGGTCGACCAGGGCCTTCTGAACGGTGTCGGTGTCGGCGGCGACTTTGTCCAGCAGCGCGATGCCGGCGGCGTTGTCGTGCACGGACGCGGCGAGCACCACCACCGCGATCACCAGGCCCAACACGTCAACGGCCAGGCCGCGCTTGCGGCCCGGTACTTTTTTTGCCGCATCACACCCCGTCGACTGCGCGGGCACCCCGGCCGCCGCGTGCACACTCTGGGTGTCGAGCACCACCAGGCTCGGGTCCGCCTTCCGTCGCGCCTTCTCCCGCACCTGCCAGCGCAGCAGATCGTGGATGGTCCGGTCGGTGCCGTCGTCACGCCACTTGGTGAAGTAGTACATCACCGCGCCGCGCGGCGGCAGGTCATGCGGAAGCAGGTCCCACTGGCACCCGGTGCGGCCCTGGTAGAGGAGCGCGTTGACGATCTCCCGCATCTCGTACCGGCCCTGGTGGCCGCTGACCGAGCGGTGTGCGGCCTTCCACGCGACGATCACCGGTTCAACCAGCGCCCACTGCTCATCGGACAGGTCGGTCTTGTAGGGCTTGCGCTCGCTCACGGCGACCAGCCCAGCACGCCCGAGCCCGCCGACCGACTGGGATGCCGCAGTCCCACACGTTCAGGTGACGGCAAATCGTCTATGAACTCACATACCGCCCTCTTAGAGACCACTCCGCGACCGCCGCCCTCGACGCGGACACGCGGGTAGGACCCGATACGCTTCTTCACCTGGAGAGTGCTTCTTTCATGCGACGACCTGGACCCTAGACAAGTCCCATCGTTGCAGGTCAGGAGCACTCTCCGCGTTTCTGATCACCCACCGGACGCCCTGCACATGAAGGCGCGAGGCTAGCGGTCACCCTTCTCACCGCGTCCATCGGCTACCACCGCAACGGCGGCCACCCAAGCATTCCCTGGGCGCTCTCAGGAGCCGTCGCGGGAACGGCGATAGCCGTCGCAATTCGACTGATTCGAGGCAAATGAAAGGCGCATCGGCCTGCCCATAGCTTGTGGTGGTCGAGTCCTGCTCGTACGTCATGGCCCCCGCCGGCTGACTCGGCCAGAGCGGCCACTCCTCGGCCGCCGCCCGGCCTTGCCTCGGGTTCTGCGGGGAACAACCCGAGGCGGTTGAACGTTCACCTGTACATGTCTGGCGGAGGGGACAGTGCCCCCGGGCCTCACCTACAGCCCACGGGGAGAGCGTCCGACTGAAGCCCCATGGAGCACCTCGCCGAGAGGCGACCGCCCTCCGCACGCCCCACTCACGGCCTTGGCTGGTCTCCCCCTGAGCTTCCCCCGAGATGCGGAGTGTGTTGACAGAGGGTCCTACCTTGTTCGTGGGTTGGACGGGCCGTCGTAAGGTCCAGAGGCCCAGAGACAC
>NZ_JBEXXQ010000167.1:0-3389 GCF_040630525.1 Streptomyces sp. NPDC005799 | reverse complement strand
AGCCGGAAACACAGACTTGCGGGCAGGAACTGGACCACTCGGTTTACTTATGGGTGGATCACCCGGCTCGGTGTCTACCGTCTTACCGGAAACGTACACAGGGCGACGGTGCATGCCAGTCGGTGAACGATGTCGGAAAGCCGTGTGCGGGAGAACTGCATGCACGGTTTGAAGCGGCGGGGACTGGAAACGGAGCGGAAGCCACCGCGCCAGTCCCCGACCCTACTTAGAGCTTGCAGGTTGCACCGAGCATACGCCGAGGTCGGCACTACCGGGACGTAGACCCGCGTGTTGTTCGGAGATACGCCCTTAGCCAACCGTCATGTCGGCGGCGTCGAGCAGGGCCACCCGGTGGTTGTACTGGATCGTGTAATACTTCTTGGTCCCGACTACCACCGTGTCTGCCGAGTGTCCCCCTGACGCCTTAGCGAAGAAGTCATCGGCCGGAACTGCAGCGGAGGTTGCCACGTATGCCTGACCAGCCGGGACCGTGTACATGCTGAGCGGCGCCTGGGTCGACGGGGCCAAACCAGCCGGGTACTCGGACGCCTCTGGGTACGCCTGCCCGTAGACTGGCGCGGTGGTGGCGCTGGCAGCCTTGAGAATCGTGACGCCCTTGGCGGAAGTGGTGTTGACACCACCCGGATTCGAGAACCAGACCTTGGCACCGCCGTACCAGATTGCGGTCCAGTCACTGCTGACGTCGGCGACCACGAACTGTTGACCTGCGGTGACGGTACTGCCCCAGTCGTCGATGTGGTCGCTGCCCGCGCTGCCATCCGCATGCAGGGCCTGGTCAGGAAAGAGCGGCGCATTGTCCCTCGGCGCGGTTCGCACGAACAGGATGCTCGACCGTTCAGTCTGCGTGGTGCATGGCGTGCTGGAGGGCGTTGAAGCAGCACCATCACCCGTGGGGGGCATTGAAGCACCGCCAACTCCAGTCGGCTGGCCGCATACTTCGATACTCTGCTTGTTCGTTGCGAAGTCCGGGGCAATTGTCACGGCCGAGCCGACCTTGGGTACACCGCCCTTTCCGCCCTGCGGGATGTTGACACCGAGCAGTTGCATGAAGTGGGTCCAGTCCCAGTACGGCCCCGGATCGAAGTGCATGGCCGACACCAGCTTGCTGTTGGGTCCGGGCACGTTGTCGTGACCGATGACGTGCTGGCGGTCGAGGGGTATGCCGTATCGGGCTGACAGGTATTTCACCAGGTCGGCAGTGGCCTGGTATTGCGCCTCCGTGTACCAAGTGGCACCGTCGGCGGCGAAGCCCTCATGCTCGATACCGATCGAGTGCATGTTGAACCAGAAGTTGCCCGCGTGGAAGGCAACGTCCTTGTTGGACACCATCTGGGTGACGGCGCCGGTGGACGAGCGCATGACGTAATTCGCAGCGGCGCCGAACGAGGGGGTCTGGAAGTCGGACACCGCGGTGTCGAACGAGGTCTCAGTGTCGTGGATGACGATGTAGCGGATGTCAAGACGGTCGGCCGGCCGGTTGGCCGGCCGAAAGTTGGTGTCGGCGGCGGGGACGAAGGTGCACGTCACCTCTGGCGGGCATTCCGCCGCTGTGTCAGCGGTGGTGAGCCGCAGCACGTCCAGTTGGGAAGTGCGCGGCGTAGCGTCCGGCGTGGCGGCAAGCTTGACTTGCTGCCCACCGTGAGTCGTGGCTGAAGCCCCTTCAGCGACAGTGCGGAACACGGCCTGCGCGAACCGGCGAGCGCCCGCCTTGTCCGTCTTCTGGCTGTAGCGGGCCACGGCACCGAACCAATCGGCCGGATCGGCTGGAGTGCCGCTGGTCAGCCTCCTCTGGTACGAGGCGAGGAGGGCGGCTCCGCCACGAATGTTCTGACGGTCGTCAGTGCGGAGCTCATTGGGAGATGCTCCGATCAGCTTCGCCGCGGTCCGCAGGGTGTGGAGTGCGGGATCGGCAGCCATCTTCGGCAGTTCATGCCGTCCTGCCGCCCCTGAACCACCGGCCCTGAACATCGAAGGTGTGACATCTGTGAGATTCATCAATCCGTAGCCGCCGTCGGTGCTGTAGCCGCCACCGTGACCTTGCCACCCGGACTCCTGGCGCGAGACTGCGAGCAGCACCGGAAGAGGCACATTGAACTCCGTCGCGGCGGCAGCGAAGTCCGACTGCAGAGTGGAGGACGCATGGGCGGACTCGGTCGCCATCGCGGTAGCCCAGCCGGCCACGAGACCGCTCAGAGTCAGGGCCGCGCACGTGCCCATCAGCACCCGCCGTCGCTTCAGCCGGTGAAAGCCCCTTTGGTGCATTTAGCTGCCTTTCGTTGCCTGGTGCCGCAAAGATCGCCCGTGGGGCGCTCACAGCCCGGGCGTAGGTAAGCACTCAAGTCTCACCAGTCACAAAGGTCTCAGAGTAGAGGCATATAACCTGATATTTGGTAGGGTCGGGGACTGGCGCGGTGGCTTCGGCTCCGTCTCCAGTCCCCGCCGCACAGCACGGGATTGAGATCGGCTACCACGGCAGCTACCGGCCGCTCAGTCCTCGAACGAGCGGTCGCCGCACGGACTTTGTCCCGCAGCACTCGCATCGCCCTGGCCGAGCGCCAGCGGTGCAAGTAGTACCTGCCCCGCCATTTCCACGACTTCGTCTTCCGGTGGTGGAAGCCGAGAAAGTCGAAGCCTTGGCCGCCTCGGGTGAGGCAGACGATCCGGTCTTCTTGGGATGCAATCGTATCCCGAGCCTCTAGCACCCGCGCCGCCAATTCACGGGCCTGTTCGGCCCGTTGCTCCGTCGGCGACAGGACTACGAAATCATCGCAGTACCTCACCAGCACCCCAGCCGGCGTCCTTCGTTCTGCCACTCCTCATCGAGAACGTAAAGCGCGATATTCGCCAACAACGGGGAAACCGGCCCAGGATCTCAGTGAGTCTTTTCAGGTCGGTCACCGATCGGGTGACGGAGCCGTGGTGGCGGTAGGCGGGACCGAGCACGATTTCGCTGGGCGGGCGAGCGTCAACGGCGGACACGGTCTCACCCTCCCGGGCAGCAACTGAAAGAGTTCAGTGGTCAGCACGGTCGTGGCAACCCGGGCGGGGCCCGCAGCACCGCGGCCAGCACGCGGTGATGGTACTCGAGTTGACCGATTCCGCGAGCCGGGGCGCTGGCGGGGACGGCCGGTGCGACGGGTCAGGTCAGGGTCGGCAAGCCGCTGCCACGCGTCGGCGCCCTGGGCGACCAGAAGATCCAGTCCCTGGCGGGGCATGCCGGGTCTTCGAAGTTGAGCGGTGCAGCGTCCGTGCGTGTCTGAGGTTCCCCTCCTTTTGTGGAGACCGTGACTGGAGGGATAGTTGGGGGTCATGGGATCCGGGAAGCGCATTTACGACGCTGAGTTCCGCGAGGGGGCGGTACGGATCGT
>NZ_JBEXXQ010000166.1:0-3424 GCF_040630525.1 Streptomyces sp. NPDC005799 | reverse complement strand
GCTTCGACCTCCTTCGCCGGCAGATCCTCCTCGCGGACTGAGCACTGTAACGCTCCGCGATCGGACCACAAGAAGTGGATCAGAGCCGAACGAAAATGGCCGTTGACACCCATCGCACGCAGCAGGTTGCCGATCACCGGGGCGCTGACCGGATGACCGGCATCGGTCAGCTCCCGGGACAAGTCCCGCAGTGAGGCGGTAGTCCAGCGCAGTGGGGACACCGGATCGCCCACCTCACGCGGCTCGATCAACAACTCGAGAGCCGCCACCAGACCGGGGTCACGCTCGGCGGCGGACTTCCGTCCGCCGCCGGGTCTGCGCACCCGCCCCAACGGCTCTGCTCCGCCCGCGAGCTCCTCACGCCCTCGCGCAACGGTCGACTCCGAGACCTCCGCGAGCCTGGCCACGGCCGCGATCCCGCCATGCCCCAAAGCTTCAGCCTCGGAAGCCAGATACAGCCGGCGCTGCCGCTCGTCCAGATGCGGCAGCACCACCGCGAACTTCGCATCCAGCACCGCCAGGACTTCATCCGGAATCGCCACAACAGGCCAACTACCACACCAAACCGAGACGTTGGCCGGAATCTGACAGTAGTTTCCTTACGGCTCCTCACCAGTTCGTCTCGCCAGGCGAAATACTTGGCTGCCTTGCGCAGGATGTCCCGCTCGGTGGCCAGCTTTCGCTCGTTCGCCTCAAGCTCGGCCACCCGGGCCTCCAGCTGCCGGATCCGCTTGTCCGGGTCGGCGGACGGTGCCGGCTGTCCTGCCCGGGCCGGCGCAGACCCACCTGACCGGGCGGCCGCGGGGGCGACGCCGCGACGCTCCCGGTCCCGCAGCACCCACTCACGCAGAGTCGCCCTGTTGACGCCCAGGTCAGCGGCGATGCTCTTGTAGGTCGCCCCGGGCGTGGACTCGTACAGGGCCACGGCATCGGCCTTGAACTCGTCCGAGTAGTCCTTCATCGCCATCGGCGGTGTTCTCGCTTCCTCCGGATCAAGCAGATCCAGTATCAGCGTGTCCACCACTCAGGGGGAGGCCCCCCCCACCTCGACCGCACCTGACCCTGGGCAGCAGCATTCACCACGGCCTGGCAGCGGGATAGCCAGCTTCCGGCCCACACCTGACGGGCCGGCCCCGCCCCGACGACACACGAGAGGAGAGCACCGAACCACCCTCGGGCCCGTGGAACCCGACACACCCGCAGCGTCACGCGACGGCCAGTCCCGACACGGCACGGGACATATCAGGCATCCATCCGCTCACAACACCGCCGTAACCCTCGGAAAAATCGAGGTTGACGCCCGACCAGCGAAATCGTGCTCGGTCCCGCCTACCGCCACCACGGCTCCGTCACCCGATCGGTGACCGACCTGAAAAGAGACACGGTCTCCCCCTCGCGGACAGAAACCGAAAGAGCTCACTAAGAGATACGAGACGTTACCGAGAAGGGATCAATCAGACGTTGATCTGCTTCGTCCCCAGGGCACCTGGTGAATCAAAAGTCTGATCCGGTCCGCCTTTGACTGCACCTGTGCAATTATTTTGAGGCCATTCATAGATGAGCACCGGAGTGTGCAGGATGCCCCTCTGGGTGTATGTCGCGCTCTTTCCTGGCGTAACATTGTAGCAAACCAGATCATCCGAGCCCTGAGGGCTCTTCCAGATTATCTGGATAGACCTGGTCTGGGTCGTCTGCCCAGCATTAACGATGAGTATCCAAGCGCCTACCTCATTGGCCGCTGCGTTCGCAGGAAGCGGAGCGGAAACACCAAGTACTGCAGTGCCTGCCAGTACGAAGCCGATGGCGACCCTCTTCGTGCGTTTGATATGGAAACTGGCCATTTTAGTGCAGACCTTTCCTTGGCTCTTACAGGACCGCAAAGGAGATGGTGGAAGATAGTTGACCCAAGGCTGTTCCGTAATCTCTGGCCCGGGGGCAGAATCGCCCGAAGGCGTCCAGTGTAAGGACTGCTCCCCACCTAGCGATGTAACGTATCTGACGCCGTGCGCTGCCCCACTGCGGATTACGAACAGGCTTTAGACGTGCTAGCGACATCCTGCTGGCTAGCCTCATCATCGGGGACCGTGTGGTCGATTTGCCACACCTGACGATCTCCTCAATTAAGACTTTGCGGTTGAGGGCGTTGTATCGGTAGAGGCAAATCGCCTTACTTCGTGTCAGCGTCAGTTTTCTGCGTACTGGGCGCGTCGTGAGTTGGCGTTGTGTGGGTGCTCGGGTGGTGGGTAGCTCAGGGCTTGGGCGTAGTCGCGTAGGTCCGGTTCGTGATCATCCGAGGCTGAGGAATGCGAGGGAGCGGTGCGGGTCGAGGGCGTTGTGGCGGGGGCCGGCCGCGATGTTCTTCACCCGGCCGTGTGGAGGGCTCCGATGGCGAGGTTGTGCCAGGTGGTCATCGTGCGGGGTGTGTTGCGGGTGTGCAGCTGGGAGGCGTCCTCGGCGAAGGTGGGGTCGCGGACGTGGTGCAGGGCTTCGATCTTCCGGTCGTCGTGGACGAGTTCGGCGAGCTGGGCCGTGGTGGCCTGCTCGGGGGTCGGGCTGGTGAGGACGTTGACCGTCTTGGCGGTGGTCTTGCGGTCGGTGCGGCGGTGTTTGGTCTGGACGGCCTGGCGGGCTCGGGGGAAGAGGAGGCTGTCGATGGTGGCGGCCTTGATCCGGCGGATCTCCGGGCGGCTGTGGCCGGTGTCCCGGGTGGGTCCTTGAAGCGGGATGTCTTTCCGGGGAAGGGACTTGAGCTGTCGGCGCAGGTTCTTCTGGCTGACCTTGGCGATCACGATGCAGTGGGCGTCGCGGCCGAGGAGGTGGTCGGTGTGCTCGCGCTGGGTGTGCATGGCGTCGCTGGTGACGATGGTTCCGGCCAGGTCGGCGATGGTGTCCGGCAGCGGCTGGAAGCAGGTGGTCCAGGGCTTGATCAAGTTCCCTGAGCGTCCGGCTTGTTGATGACGCCCAGGAGTGGGAGGGCTCGTTCAGGCTGGTCGCGGATTGCCCGGGTGGTCTTGGCGATGTTGGCGGCTCCACCCTCCCAGTCCTGACCTGACGACCGGCCCACCAGACCCTTCAGATAAGGAAGGAGGACACCCGCACCACCTCCGGGAGCCGTGGAACCCCGGCGCAGCCGCAGCGACACGCGAAGCCCCCGCCCGCGATCACGCGGGACAAACGGAGTGAACCAGCCACACCGTCATGCGCTCACGACCACTGACGAATCGAGGCTAGCCGAAGACTGTCGTGGTGAGCGATTGAGGAAAAGGCGCCGTAAGAGGCGTCAGGTCGGGATCAGGAAGACGAACGCAAGTGAATCGTTGCTGAAGTGTCGAAGGCAGGGGTGATGCGTTCTCAGGCTTCAAGATCGAGTAGTTGGAGGGCGTGGTCGGCTCGTGACCGGTAGTGGTCGGTCGCAGCGGCGATG
>NZ_JBEXXQ010000165.1:0-3493 GCF_040630525.1 Streptomyces sp. NPDC005799 | reverse complement strand
TCCACAACAAGCCGCCCGCTGCCTGCCCCTACCCCCGGCCGATCATGCCCCGCACACGAAGAAGCCCCTGCTCATCGAACAGGGACTCCCTTTGCACAACGCACTAGCCTCGCCGTTGGGCGTGTCAGTGACTTTGTGTAAGTCCTCGGGGGTCACGTGGTGTTGAGCCGGTCCTCGAAAAAGAGTGAGAACTGGTTCAGCGCCTTCTTCCAGTGTGCCGCGACGTGGTTGACGTCGCGGGCCTTGGGGGCGATCAGCTCGCGGACGGCGAGGTAGAGCACCTTCAGTGCGGCCTGTTCGGAGGGGAAGTGCCCGCGGTTGCGGGTGGTCTTGCGAAGCCGCGCGTTGATCGACTCGATCAGGTTTGTCGAATACACGACCTTCCTTATCTCGGGCGGGAAGGCCAGGTAGGGCGTGAACTCGCTCCAGGCTGCCCGCCAGGTGCGCACGACGGCCGGGTAACGCTGGCCCAACTCCGATGCGGTGAAGTCCGCGAGGGCCTGCTCGGCGGCCTGTTCGGTCGGCGCGGTGTAGATGGCCCTGAGCGCCGACACCACCGCCGGATGGTGCTGCTTGGCCGCCAGCCGCAGTGATGCCCGGATCAAGTGGATCACGCAGGTCTGGACGGTGGCCCTGGGCCACGTCGCGGTGACCGCGTCCGGCAGGCCCTTGAGGCCGTCGCAGGCGACGATGCAGACGTCGTCGATTCCGCGGTTGCGTAGTTCGGACAGCACCGTCATCCAGGTCGTGGCGCCTTCGCCCTGGTCGCCGACCCACAGGCCAAGGACGTCTTTGCAGCCGTCCATGTCGACGCCGACGGCGAGGTAGACCGGCTTGGAGGCGACGGATCCTGACCGGATCTTGATCCACAGTGCGTCGATGTAGATGATTGGCCAGACGGCGTCCAGCGGGCGGTTGTTCCAGGCGGCGAGCTCGTCGGCGACCGCGTCGGTGACCTTGCTGATCAGGTCCGGGGAGACCTCGACGCCGTACATGCCGGCCAGGTGGGAGCGGATGTCCCGCACCGACATGCCGCGGGCATACAGGGACAGGATCTGCTCGTTGAAGCCCGCCAGCCGCCGCGCGTGCTTGGGCACGAGCTTCAGCTCGAAGGAGCCGTTGCGGTCCCGGGGAATGGCCACGGTGACCGCGCCGGCGTCGGTCAGCACGGTCTTCGGTGAGGTCCCGTTACGGCTGTTGCCCGAGCCGCGGCCGGCCGGATCGTGCTTCTCATAGCCGAGATGTTCGCTCATTTCGGCGTCCAGGGCTCGCTCGAGCACGGCCCGAGTGACCTCGGTCAGCAGCCCGCCCTCGCCCAGCAGAGCGGCTCCGGAGGCGTCGGCGCGGTCCATCAGACGCTCGACGACCTCGTCCACCAGCCTCTCCTCGACCGATTCGACAGCCGAGGTGTTCTCGTTGTCCGTCATGCTGTGTCCGTCCCGGCTGACCAGGGCCCGAGCCTGGGCTCCGGTCAGCCTGTCACATCACGGACTTACACGATCTTTCAGACACGCTCTCGCCGTTTCGGTTGGGGCGATGAAGCGTCGCTGAGGGACAACTGCGGGCTGACCGACGCTAAATCGGTGTTCGGACATGGCGGAATCCCGGCACGGTGGTCGGGTTCTCCGGAGTCCTTCGGGTCGTGGGAGGGCAGGGTAGTTGCTGGTCAGCTGGCGGGAAGGGGCAGTGCGGCGAGACGGTGGAAGGCCGCGACCAGTTCGTTTCTCCATGGCCAGGTCGCCGATATCCGCAAGCGCAGGCGTCGGCCGCCGCGGGTGAGGCGGGCAGCAACGTGCAGCAGCCGGTAGCGGAGCTTCTTCGGCTCGGCAGTGGCCAGCTCCGCGTCCAGCAGCAGGACGCGCGTCCAGGCCAGCAGGTCGATCGCCGCGAGGCTGAGTTCGAGCCAGGCGGCGTTGACGCCGAAGCCGCGGGAGGGGAAGCGGCCGAAGCCGGCGGTCTTACCGCACCGGATGTGGTCCTCGACTGTGGCATGCCCGCGGTGGCGGACCTCGAGTAACTGGGCGGAGCCACCACCGGTGTACGGGGTGTCGGTGAGGATCACCTGATGTCGCAGGCCCTCGTCCTGATCGAACAGGGACAGCTGGGCTCCGGGGTGTGGCCGCTCGCGGCGCACGATGATGCGGGTGCCGGCCGGGTAGCCGTCCAGATCGACCATGCCGGTCAGCTCGGCAACCTCTGCGCCATCACGCAGCGTCCCGTCCTGGTCCAGGGCGGGATGCCAGAGGTGGTCGGGCACCGAGCGGATCGCGCGGCGGACGGGCTCGCTGATGGCGTATCCGACCGAGAAGAAGGTACGGATTCCTCGTTTCCGCAGGTCGCGGATGTGGGTGAGGAAGGCTTTCGCGGATCCGGCGCTGTCGGCGCGGACCAGGATGTCGGTGCCGTGCCGGTGTGCGTCGGGGATCTGCGCGAGTGCCTGGTCGAGCACCACAACGTGATCAGCGGCCGTGTTGGCTCCGGAGTTCCCGGGCCGCAGCCGCCCCGAGGTCGTGTCCCGCGACGTGGTGTAGGGGATCAAGCGCTGCGCGTTCCGGTTCGAGGCCCACGGCGATCTGCCTGTTGGCGACAGCCCACGAAGCGTGCCGGTAAGACGAGTTGGACACCCGATCGAGCGGGGCCACCTTCCCTGGCCTGCGGATTCCGGTGGCTTGATCCCCTACACCACCTGGCTGGACGCCATCCGCCCCGACACGGCCTCGCCGGTGTTCGCAAGGAAACACAGCAGCGGATGGAAGCCGAAGCCCCCTTATAGGTCGGGGCGGCCTGTTCCTTTTCCGAGTGACAAGCGACCAGCGTGGCGTCGAGATCCAGGACCAGGCCGGGAAGTTCTTGTCCGCCGGCCCGAGCGGCAGGTATGCCCTCGCCGGTCTCGGCGGCCTGCATCCAGGCGACTTCCCGGGCCGAAGCGCGGGCCGCTCGCAGCGAAGCGAGTGCAGCCTCGTCGGTGTCGGCGAGCAATCGCCAAGCCGTGGGCGTGGATGCGACCGGGCCGAACACCTCGCCCTGGTCCCGCAACACGGCCAGATCCGCGATCGCCTCACCGCCGTCGGCGAGCATCACCGCGAGATCGGTGGCGACCCGGCCCGGGTCGTGCCCGGTCCCGCGCGGCCGAAGCGGCCGGAGAGCGGCGGAGTACGCAGCGGTCAGCCCGGTGGCATCAGCAAGATCCGTCAGCAACCGTGCTCCGGCATGCCCGACCACCCCCGAACCATCGGCACTGACACGAACCTTGGGACGCAACCCGATAGTCTGCACGTAGAAAGTGCCCTCCGCCTGGACCGACAGAACCCCTCAGCAAGGTTCATCGTCCCAGGTCAGGAAGGCACTTTCGCGTTTCCGCCTCAAAGCCAGTCGTACCCAAGTGAAACGGCGAGGCTAAGCCTTGATCCACCGACGGGATTTCGAAGTTCTCCGAGGGCGGGTTCTGGGCTTTCGGCTGGTGTGCGGGCAGGAGGTGTCCGCTGGTCTGCCC
>NZ_JBEXXQ010000164.1:0-3496 GCF_040630525.1 Streptomyces sp. NPDC005799 | reverse complement strand
TTCTGTGGAATCTGATTTGTCAAGTAGCTCAGTCTTTGCCCTGGTTGACGGCAACGATCGGCAGGAGCGTCGCCGTCGCCGGAACGCCGATCTCGCGGGGCGTCGCCCCGGTCGGCGTGGGAACGTCGACCAGCCGTTCCAGCAGCTGGTCGAGTGCGGCCTGGCCGTCGTAGACGGCGGCGCGTTCCTCGTCGCTGAGCGGGACGCTCGCCAGCATGCGCTGGAGGTTGTCCTTGGCCTCCAGGAGCTGCCCCTTGCTGGAGTCCTTCGGCGTGTAGAAGTCGCAGCGAGCGCAGGCCATGCGATGCGGGCACTGCTCGAAGAACGTGTAGGTGCAGAAGCCGTGACCAAGGTCGTAGTACTGCCAGGGCTCGCCTGACGCTGCGGCTCCGGAGGTGACCGCGTCCCGGTCGACCAGGACCTCGATGGTGCGGACATTGCGTTCGAAGTACCCGGCGTCGTTGTAGGCCCTGGCCAGCGTGTTCGGGGTGATCTTGGCGTAATGCTGAGTCGACTCCGGGCTCCGGTGACCGAGCCAGGCTTGCAGCTCGAACAGCGTCATCGGCTCCTTCGCGTTGTAGAGCTGGCTGGCGATCGTGGAGCGGGCCCGGTGGCTGGTGATGTTGCCCCGGACATCGGCGGTCGGGACGCCGGCCTTCTGACAGAGCGACGGGATGATCGTCCCGTTCATGTAGGTCTTGGCGACCCGGTGGGCCCTCATCGCGAAGAGGAGGTCGACGTGCTCGCCGGTCTTGCGGTCCAGCATCTTCGGCTGCTGCGGCCGCAGTTCCTGCCATGCCTCGATCGCCTTGCCCAACAGCGGATCGACGGGCTTGGTGAACGAGGTGCCGGTCTTGTGGGTGGGGACGTCCAGCAGGCAGACGGCGTCCCGTGCCAGTACTTCGTCGGAGTCGCCGGGAATCGGAAACCCCTCGTGCTGCCAGCGGATGCAGCCCACGCGCAGTCGCGCGATCTCGTCGCTGCGCAGGCCGCTGAACAGCCAGGTCAGGGACAACACCCGGAGGAGCTCGAACGGGTAGCGCAGGCTGTTGAGTCTGGTCGGCAGATCATCGGGGCCGATATTGAGCCCGGCCCACAGCAGTTTGGCCCAGATGTCATCGGCTATCACCCGCGGGTCGGGGCCGAGCATCGACGCGATGGTTCGGGGCGTGGACAGCGCGCGCACGGGGTCGAACCGTCGGGGTATCCACTCCCATTCCTGCAGGTCACGGAAGAACGCCCGGGTCGCGGTGAGGTAGCCCGACTTGCTGTGCGGAGTGATCGGCTGACCTGCCCGTTTCTCGTGACTGGCGACTCGTTGGACGTAGTCCCCGACACGGAGTCTGTCCACCGCGGCAACCCAGGCCGCGCAGGTCTGACGGGTCCACTGAGCCGGCTCCGTGATCTCAGGATGCTCGGCGGCGAGCCACCGTCCGATCTTCGACAGCAGAGAGCGGTGGTTGTCTCGGACCCTGCGCGACAACGTGCTGGTGGAGTGCCAGCGTTCGATCCATTCGGCCCACGAACGCGCGGTCCCCTCGATCTCGGGCATCCGCCCGCGATACGGAGTCGGCGGCAGGGAGCAGTGCCCGAGCGCGGCCACGGCGCGCTGGATCCCGTAGAGGGCACCGATGTAACGATCCGGCAGGTCAGGGTGCTGACGGATCCGGTCGAACGCCTCGGTCGTCAGGTCTTCGAGCATCGGGCTGCGGTTGAGCAGGAGCGTCTGACACAGGACCGGGGAGATCCGTGGGTCGATGCCATCCTCGACCTGATAACCCCAGCCACGAAGGACTTGCGCGACCTGCTGCTGTGCTTCGTCGACCGGACGCTTGCCGAACACTCGCCAAGCCAGCGGCAGGCGCTGAAAGCCTCCCAGTCGGTCGAACTCGGTGAAGCCGCTGAGCAGGTAGGCATATGCGGCCAGATACGGGCGCGCGGTTCCCTCGGCCCATCCTGGGGCGTTTGCGGTGAACTGCCTGGCGTTGGTGCCGATCAGCGCGAGCCAGTCCTCGGCCGACCAGACCCAGACCGTCCGGCCGCGTTCGGCGCAGCGCAGGAGAATCAGGGCGATGGCGTCGTCGACGCCGCGGCGGTAGCTGCCGTCATCGGGACACCACAGCGATGAGCGCACCTCGTCGAGCGGGCGAAGCAGTCGCCGAACGGTTTTCCACTGAGGGGCCTGCGGGTCGTAGCTGCCGGGGTGGCGGCGCAGGTCCGTCCCCAGGGACGCAAGCGCCTCCCGTTCGCCGCCGATGAGTTCGGGGCGTCGGTCATAGCGGTCCGGCTCGACCGGCCACGGCCAGGACAGCGGCGCGTCCGTCGCGAGGGCGGACGCGGCGGTCAGCGCGGTCACTGCTGGCCCGCCTGCACCACGGGCTCGCCCAGGCGGGCCAGCATCTGAACCCGCCAGCCGTGGATCTGCTCCATGCCGCGGTTGAGCTTGTCGGCCAGGTCTCGGCCGGAGAGGTGGATGTAGGTGAGCGTGGAGTCGGTGTGGCGGTGGCCGGCGAAAGTGGCGATGGCATGCAGTTCCCAGCCCATCCGGGCCAGGTCGGTCAAGCACAGATGTCTCGTGGTGTGAGTGGAGAAGCGCGGGACATCAGCGGCCAGGGCGATCCGGCGGACCACCTTCGACCAAGTCCACAGGCTCAGCGGCTCGGCGTGGTTGCGCCGGGATTCCGACAGGAACAGCGGTCCGCGTGCCCGGCTGATCCGGGCCCGGTGAGCGAGGTAGCCCGACAGCAGGACGCCGGTCGGCGCGGAGTACGGAACAACGCGCTCCAGCCGGTTCTTGGTCGTCTCCGCCCGTACTCGCAGGGTTCGGTGAGCCGGGTCGAGGTCGTCGGTACGCAGGGAGCACAGCTCCTCGCGGCGCAGCGCGGCGTCGTAGGCGAGGGCGAGCATCACCCTGTTGCGTACCGGCTCCTCGGCGGCGACCGCGAGGACATCCATCCACTGCTGCTCGGCCGGTATCCACGGCAGCTTCGTCAGCCTCGGCACGAGACCGCGCTCGTGCCCGCCGCGTCGGCGGCCGGGCGTGTAGCGGCCACGGCCGACCGGGTTGGAGTCGCGCTGCCCGTCCTCCATGAGGAAGTCGTAGAACAGCCGGACCGGCACCAGGCGCTGCTGAATGGTGGCGTTGGCCAGACCGGAGCCCGAGTCGATCGAGACCACGTTCGCACCCCGACGGCTCGGCCGTGAGGTCAACTCCCGTACGTAGACGGCGATATGGGCCCGGTTCGCGGTCAGCGGGTCGACGTTCTCCCGCTCGCACATCTCCAGGTACTCGGCCAGCCCCCGGGCATAGGCATCGATGGTCCGCGGCGCCCGCCCCAGGTCGGTCCACACCTGCAACCACCCGGCCGCCTGCTCGTGCCGGCCGAGCACCGGCCACTTCTCCTCCAGCACCACCGTGCCCAACACATCTCCTCAGTCCGTGGTCGTACCGCAGGGAGATGATCTCCGCTGCGGTCAGATTCCACGTAACTGATAG
>NZ_JBEXXQ010000163.1:0-3576 GCF_040630525.1 Streptomyces sp. NPDC005799 | reverse complement strand
GCCGCAACAGCCCCTCACGCCCGATTACCGGCACATCACCTACCTGATACCCATTCATAGGTGCAGTGTGCTTGGCAGATTGAGCACGACTACCGGGAGATGAAACAGGCCCTGGGACTTGCCCACTTCGAGGGCCGCACCTTCAACGGCTGGCACCACCACGTGACCCTCGTCTCCGTCGCGCACGCCTTCTGCACCCTGCAGCGACTGGCCCGAACCCCAAAAGACGCGGCGCCGGCCTGAGCCTCTACCAAGTCGTCCGCGAGCTACAGACACTCCTCGCACTCTGGACCGGTGCCTGCCCCACCTGCCACCGCGACATACCCACACCGATACGGACCTGACCAAGCCCTACTAGGCACTGAGGGGGCCTTGCATAAGGATCTTCTTTGCGGGCGGGCACCGAGTAAAGGTTTCCGCCGAACGCGACCAGGCATTCCTTCCCAACCGGCGAAGGTGCCGCTCAGCCACCAGATAGGGCGGGAGCAGCAACGGCTTGCAGGCGGCGGGACACCATCCGGCCCTGTGTCCAATGACCTCGTGATGGGTGGCGTGGGTGCGGGCGCGCCGCTGCGGCACCCATGCCATGAAGGCGGCATCCAGCTCCTCGAGCGAGGAGCACGCCCATACTGGCCCTGATGCTCGGGCTCGCGGTCGGCATCGACTACGCCTTGTTCATCGTCATCCGGCAACGACGTCTGATCCTCCACCAGGGACTGGACGCGCACGAAGCGGCGGGCCGCGCCACCGGCACCGCGGGCAGCGCCGTCCTCTTCGCCGGCGCCACTGTCGTCATCGCCCTGGCTGGCCTTCTGGTCGTCGGCATCACGCTGCTCACCACCATGGCCCTCGCGGCCGCGGCCGCGGACACCGTCGCCATATCCGTCCTGCTGGCTCTGACGCTGCTGCCCGCGCTGCTCGGCGTGGTCGGGGAGCCCATCTGTTCGGACACAGCCCGACGCAGGTCACGGCGGCCGAGTTCCACCGCGCACACACGGGCCACCGCCTGGGGCTCCCTCCTGGTCCGCCACAAGTACCCCGCTCTCGCGGCGGCGCTCCTGATACCGCTGGTACTCGCCGTGCCCGCTCTCGGTATGAAGATGGGCCAGCCGTCCGGCGCCAGCTACAACCCCGACACGGCACAGCGGCAGAGTTGCAACCTGGTCACTGAAGCCTTCGGCCCTGGCTACAACGGCCCCCTCATGGTCGTCATCCACTCCGCCACCGTCGGCAGACCCCTTGACCCAGCCATTCTCGCGACCGTCGCCTCCGACCTGAAGGGCACCAGGGGCGTCACTTCGGTGTCCCTGGCCGGCATGAACAGCGGCGGCACCACGGCGGTGCTGAGCCTCGTGCCCGGAGCCGGCCCGAACGACGACGGCACCCACGACCTCGTCATGGCCGTACGCGGTCACAGCGCGCAGATCGGCGACCGCAACGGTGTCCGGTTCGGCATAACCGGTTTCACCGCCCTGGCCATCGACGTCTCCGACCGCCTCGTGACGGACGCTTCGAAGCCCAACGAGCGCTGTGCGGGCTGAAGTTGCTGGTCGCGGGGCCGGCGTGCGCTTGGTCATCTTCGCAGCACAGAGGGGAGTGCCCCTGGTTCCGCAAACCCTAGGGACGAAGGGGTTGGGGTGGTTGTCATGGTGGATTGCCCGCCCTGCGGCAGGCAGTCCACCCGACGTCGCGGTGCTCACGCCTCCGCGTTGAGGATGGTGGCCAGCACGTCGGGGCGTTCCAGGGCGATGAAGTGGCCTGCCTGGGGGACCTGTGTGAAGTCGGCGAAGGGAAGCAGTTGCTTGTTGGCCTCCCGGTCGGAGGGCCGGGACCAGTCCTTCTCGCCGTAGACGAGGTGCACCGGCGCCTTGACCTCGCGATAGCGTGAGCGGGCGGCGATGAGGCTGGGCAGTGCCTGGTAGACGGCCCGGGCGACGGTGGGGTAGCCGGGGCGGCTGCCGACCTGGAGGAGCTCGTCCACGTAGTCCTCCCGTAGCGCGTTCTTGTCGCCGAGTCCGCCCTGAAGGATCTTGGTGAGGGCGGGCTTGGGCTCCACACCGGCGATCACCGGGCCCACACCGGGCGTGAGGACGCCGCTGACGACGACGCGGGCGAGGAGGCTGGAGCGGGCGATTCCGCCCCGGAAGTCGTACGTGTTCACTGCTACGACACCGCGCACCCGCTCGGGCAGATCCGCCGCGGTGGTGAGGGCGAGCACCGCTCCCATGGACTCGCCGACCAACGTCACGTCGTGCAGGTCGAGTTCGGTCAGGAGGCGCTCGACGCCCGCGCGCATGGCCGGCTCGTCGTAGGAGGCGCCGGGGACGATCTCGGAGTAGCCCATTCCGGGCAGGTCGAGGGCGTACACGGTGTAGTGGTCCGCGATCAGGGGGATGAGGTGGCGGAAGTGCTCGGCCTGGGTGCGCACGGTGTGCAGCAGGACGAGGGGGGTTCCGGTGCCGGCTTTGAGGTAGCGGAGGGTTCCTTCGCGGCTGGCGCGTCCTGTGCGGGGGGCGATGGTGTGGGTGGTGGTTCCGGGGACGTGGATGGTGGGGCGGGGGTCCTGGGTGGGCATGTCGCCGACTCCTTGAGCGGTATAGGGGGCTGGTTGGCCAGTTGGGGATAGAGTGCCGCGAGATCGTCGGCGAGGCATGTTTTGGCCTGGCGGGAGATGTCGCAGGCGAGTACTTCGTGGGATTCGGTCTCGACGAGGGCGAGTGCGGCGACGTCAGGGGGAGGAGGACTCCTCCACGAGCGCCTTGCCGATGTCCCGGCTGCCGCCGGTGACGAAGACGTTCGCGTTCTTCAAAGTGGTCATGACTGCCTGTCGGGATCGAGAAACCGATCGGTTTCCGCTAAGGTAAACTGATCGGTTTCCGAGCGCAAGCCCGGCGAGGTTCCGGTTCCATCGGCGCCTTCCGTCCTTGTTGATTCCGGGACTCTCGACATAGATGGTGACGCGGTCGCCTCGCAGTCTGGACGCCGAGCCGGGCGCCGCGTCGATGTGGTGGATCTGTGCGAACCGCTGCTGCGGTTATCGCCGTGAATGCGGGCAGGCGGAACGGGCGGTCGAGTGAGCCCCGGTGGGGTGTCGGCGAGTCCGCGGCTCCCTGCGTGTGGGGTCCCCTCCGGAAGTGGCGGGCACCGGCTTGTCGGTGGTGTCGTCCCCGGCGCGCGGCCGCACGGGGCTGCTCTGCCCGGCCGTCGCTTGGCGGCTACTCCCTACGGGATGCGCACCCCTGCACCGTGATCGCGGCAACATGTCGATGCCGAAGTAAGCCCCAAGTCCCGGTAAGCGGCGGCGTGTTCACCCCGATCGTCTTCGATGGCGACGGCATCGGGCCGCGCACGTCCGCAGTGGCGCCGTAGATCGCCGGCTCGCGACAGCAGCCGTGCCGCGTCGCCGAGCAGTCAGCGGCGCGTCACCGGCCCCACGTGGGCTTCGACTTCCCGGATCGTTCCCGGCTCGGAGGCGACCCGAACTTGCATCGTGGAAACCGATCTGTTTTTCTAGCTGGAAACAGATCGGTTTCCGACTGATGGTCGGTCCATGACCAGCGACTAAGGGGAAAAGTG
>NZ_JBEXXQ010000162.1:0-3589 GCF_040630525.1 Streptomyces sp. NPDC005799 | reverse complement strand
GATTACAAGAGCCCGATCGACGAACGTGACTACCGAGCCACCCTCACCGAGGGACGGGCCGCATAGATCGTCTCCACACTGCGAGGGGATTGACAGGCCGCTCCAGCGGCAGAACGAGGAGTTGGCCGCTGCGAACGAGCAGTTGACCGCGCGGGTTGCGGAGCTGGAGCGGCGGCTGGACCGCAATTCGGGTAACTCCTCGATGCCGCCGTCCCCGGACACGTTCGGACGGCCGGTGAAGAAGCCGCAGGCCAAGAGCGGGCGCAGGCGGGGGCGTCAGCCCGGTGCGGGCGGCGCCGGACTGGTCATGGTCGCTGAGCCCGATGTCACCTCGGACCACCTGCCCGCCGCCTGTAGCGGCTGTGGCAGCGCGCTGGGCGAGAGCGACAGCATCGGCTTCGAGCGCCGTCAGGTCCGCGACATTCCCCTGGTCACGGTGACGGTTACCGAGTGTTGTCGGTGGCCAGGGGCGGGCAGACAGAGTGCCCGGGTGTCGCGTCTCGGGTGGACGCCGGCTCGGTGTCTGGGGTGCGGGACGGGTCGGCTTGCATCGGTCCGGTGTTCAGCTCAGCCCCTCACCCCCGCCCCGGCCGACCGCGGCGCCGAACGGACCCGGAGGACCCGTAATGGGTACCGGATGGGCCGATAGAGTGATGATCGCTTCACAACACGGTGTGCCGTGTACCGCGTGACGGCGATACACGGCACACCACCCCGGGTCCCCGGCCCACCGAGGCCTGGGAGCCAGGGAACCATGCGCGGCAAGCTCGCAGCACAGTTATTGCCGAGCGTGAAGGGAGAGAGCTGTTGTGGCCAGCGCCCAATGGACCGAAAGCGCCGCATGCCGGGACAGCGACCCGGACGAACTGTTTACCCAAAGCGCCCAGCAGAACCGGGCCAAAGCGGTGTGTGGCGGGTGTGCGGTGCGTGCCGAGTGCCTGGCCGAAGCCCTCGACAACCGCATCGAGTTCGGAGTGTGGGGCGGCATGACCGAACGCGAACGCAGAACACTGCTGCACCGTCGCCCGGACGTCACCTCATGGCGAACGGTTCTCGAGCGGGCGCATCGACCACAACTCAGGCCCTCTCCACCATCCCAGCCGGCCTCCGCCCGCACACGGCAGTAGCCTTACTGGCGAGCACCGACGACGGACTGTCACCATGTGATCACGCGCCTCGCTGTTACGCTCCCCCGCCGTCAGCGAGGCGCGCCCCGTCCTGAACGGGATACGGCGGCTCCCGAGGGAACAGGCGCACGCACACGGCCACCGCATCCCGGTCGGCCGCCATCAGAACGGGGGTTCCGCAGACGAGCCCTCACCCTCGCCCCCATCGACGGGCGCCGCAGGCCGGACAGGACTGGCCGTGGCCCACGGATCGTCCGGCGCGGTCTCCCGCGGCGGGACCGGGCGCGTGGTACGAGTGATCGTGACGGTCGCGAACGTCATGGACGCCCCCACATCGTCGACGTCCAGCACCATGCGGGACCGCTTCTCCCCCTCGGGTGTCTCCCACCGGTCGGTCCGCAGCCGGCCCGCCACCACCACCCGCGACCCCTTCGACACCGACCCCGCCAGATTCTCCGCCAACTGCCGCCACGCACTACAGTCCATAAACGTCGGCTCCCCGTCCCGCCACGCATTCGTATCCCGGTCGAATGTCCGCGGAGTCGACGCCACCGTGAACCGCACCACAGGCACACCCGCGGCCGTGAACCGCAACTCCGGGTCATCCACAAGATTCCCGATCACCGTCAACGGAAGCTCATTACGCATACCCGGCACCCTCCCACACCCCACCGACACACCCCCGCCGATCTCATCTCATCGGGCGTCCCCACAGGGCTTGATCAAGTTCCCTGAGCGTCCGGCTTGTTGATGACGCCCAGGAGTGGGAGGGCTCGTTCGGGCTGGTCGCGGATTGCCCGGGTGGTCTTGGCGATGCTGGCGGCTCCGAGGTCCACGGCCCCCGCCAACTCGGCGACGAGCAGACCACATCGCCACCACGAGATACCCGTGCAGATACGATGCGAAAGAGCCGTACGGACCAAGGATCGCTTCACAACTCTCCCAACCCGTACGGCTCTCCTCATGCCACATGGCCCGGCCAACCCCGCTCTCGCGGCACCACGCCGTTAGCGCTTGAGCTAGTTGTCAGGCCGCTAACCCGATGTTGGTGACGTACTCGTACTGCCCCACTGCGAGCCGAGGTCGACGACCTGGTCGACCCACGCGTCATCGAGCTCCTGGTCGTCGCCAGCCGCCCAGGCCGCGACGATGCGGTCCCAGCGGCGCACGTTCAGGGAGCGGAACTCCACCACCCGGTGACGCGGCCGGTCGATACCGGACTGGTTGAGCGGGTGAATCTCCACACGGGTACCGCGGCCCTCGCGGTCGAGCCAGGCGCGCAGAGTGCGGTCGGTGACCGTCAGGCCGGCCGCCCAGGCCGCGGCGCGGGCGTGGTCGCTGCGGGTAATGCAGACGCGCCAGCAGGCCTCGCCGGGCAGTGACGGGCGTGGCGAAGTAGCCGACGAGCGCGTCCAGCCGGCGGGCGACGGCCTCGTGGCCCGTGACGCCGCGGGCGCCGTACTTGCCGAACTTGCCGAACTCGATGTTCCGCTCAGGCATCGTCTCTTCCGGTCCTCAGTTCAGTGGATCACTCTACTGGGGCTGTGAGAGCCGATCTCTCGCCCGGGCGGATTTGACGCCGGGACGGGTGATCGGCCGCGTAGCGGGCGTTGAGAGGATCAGGCGGATCATGTCTGGGCCATGTCGACGAAGCGGGAGTAGTGCGGGCGGGTCGTATGACTCTGTTGGGTCAGGAGCCCAAGGGCGATCATGAAGGGACCATAGCGTGCGGCGACGCGCGCGAGCACTCGTGGGGGAAGTTTCGGGTTGCTGTGGTGCGCATACGGCCCGGGGCGTCCCCCCGGCGTTCTCGGGCCGTATGCCTAACCTCGCGCTTTCACGAGGTGGGTTGTCCAGGAGTTGATCAGAAACACGGAAAGTGCCCTTGAACTGCAATGCCGGTGATTTAGCGCATCAGTGCAGGTAGAGCGCTCGGTGATGGTTGTTTTGGGTGAGTTGGCCCCTGGGACGCACAGGGCGATCCACCACGTTCTGATGATGCGCCAGATGATCTCAAGACAGGGGAACGGGGCTCCCGGTAGGACAGGAGATCGACCAAGATCCGACTATCTGCGAGGGATCCCCGTTGGGCGCTCAGTCTGCCATCGCTGCTGCCTCAACCGTCACCGCGGCGGTCCGGCCGGTGTCCCCTCGAAGCCCCCGAAGGGGGCGGGAGCCGCAGTTCGGGGACTGGATCCGGCTCGGCGTACTCACCGAAGAGATCACCCCCGAAGTGGTCAACGAGGTACTGGAGTTGACCGGAAAGGTCGAGCGCCGCCGACGGCTTCTGCCGGCCCGCGCGGTCGTCTACTTTGTCCTGGCTCTGTGCTTGTTCAGCAGCTCAGACAGCGCGGGACCGCCGGGATACGGTCGTGTCCCGCGACGTGGTGTAGGGGATCAAGCGCTGCGCGTTCCGGTTCGAGGCCCACGGCGATCTGCCTGTTGGCGACAGCCCACGAAGC
>NZ_JBEXXQ010000161.1:0-3596 GCF_040630525.1 Streptomyces sp. NPDC005799 | reverse complement strand
CAGACGCTGGCCCAGATCGAGCTGTTCACCAAGCCCGACGCCTACCCGACGGGTGTGTACACGCTGCCCAAGCACCTGGACGAGAAGGTCGCCCGCCTCCACCTGGACGCCCTCGGCGTGAAGCTGACCACGCTGCGCCCGGAGCAGGCCGCCTACATCGGCGTCGACGTCGAGGGCCCCTACAAGCCCGACCACTACCGCTACTGAGCGACCCGTACCGCCGCCGAGCGGTACGGCACGGCCTGCTGGTGAGCGCGTCGGCGCGCTGACACCCTCACCAGCAGCCCCACCTCCGAGGCAGGCCCCCGCACCCCCGTGTCGGGGGCCTGCCCCTTCGGCCGCCCGGTCCGTCGGCCGGACCAGCCCTCACGCCCCAGGACCCCCATGCCCCGCGGCCGTTATTCGCTCCACGATCCGCACGATCACACCCCCCTCGCCGAAGAACACTTCCAGTGCGCCCCCGGCCCCTCCGGCTGGCGCTACGTCTCCCGACTGACCACGCCGTCGGGAGACCACCACGGCTCCGTGGACCTCACCCTCGACGACCTGGGCCGCCCCATCCGCCTCGAACTCCACGCCGCGGACTGGCAGGTACGCGGCGCCGCCCTGGACGGCGTCACCTGGGTCCGTACGGACCCGACCGGGACCCATGCCACGGAAGGCAACGTGCGCGCCCACGCCTTCACCGGCACATCCCCCGCATTCCTCATCGCCACCACCCGTCTCCTGCGCCTCACCCCTTCCGCCACGGCAACTCGCGTTCGCCTCGTAGCCCTCACCGATCCCGTCCTCGCCCCGCGCACCGTGGACCAGTCCTGGACCTTGGTGAACAGAGAAGCACACGCCACTGACAACGGCCCTCTGACCGTGGACGAATACCAGGTCACAGCCCTGGACACGGGAGAACAGCACATCGTGCACATCGCCGGCGACGTGGTCCTCGCGGCGCCCGGAATCGAGTTGGAAGACCTCGAATCGCCGCCGTCGATGTTCGAGTGAGGGGGCGAGGGGCGTACAGCAGGGCGCCGGGTCTGTATGACGAGTTGCCGGGAGGGCGCGTCGTCAGGCCGCAGCGGACGCAGGGTCAGGCCGGAGGCACGAACCCCGTTCTTTCGACGGCCGGGCGGTCCGTGAGCGGCGAGGCCGGTGACGGGGCGGCTGGTGAAGCGTGCGGCTGACCAGTCGGCGCATCGAATGCCGGAGATGCGGACTGCGGCGCCGGGAGTCGGCCTCCGAGACCGGCCTGTCCGGCGGCGGGGGCCGCAGGCTGCGGGGACGGCGTTCGGTACGTGGCGCCGGAAGGAGCCGCGTACGGATCGGAGCCTGCCCCGGCCCCGCTCGCGAAGGCCCGCCGTACTTCCCGGGCCTGCCGCTCCTGCAGCACCGCCGCCAGATAGGCAGCCGGCGGAACACCCTGCGGAACCGGCGTTCCGGTGTGAGAAGCGAGGTCGGAGGCGAGCCGCTCCGCCATGGCCCAGCCCGCCTGCGGATCCAACTGCTGCATGCGGGCCAGATACTGGCGGACGGTGAGCCACAGCCCGTCGGGAACCGCGGACAGATCGAGCGCCGAGAACCGCCCGGCCAGCCAGGGCGGCGGCGGAGGCAGGAAACCGGTGCGCGCGACAGGCACCCGCTCCCGTACGACGAGCGTCCCGGCGAACACATCCCCGAGCCGCCGCCCGCGAGCCGACACGAGCGAGGCGATGCAGGCGATGACGCCGAACGTCATCAGGATCTCGATCACACCGATCCCGCCCCGGACCAGCGCATGCCGGAACCGGATCGGACCGCCGTCGTCCCGCACCACCCTCAACCCGCACGCCAGCTTCCCGAGGGAACGCCCATGGCTCAGCGTCTCCACCGCGATCGGAGCGCCGACCAGGACCAGGACGAACACCCCGAGCGACACGGCGACCTGAGCCGCGTCGTCCAACGAAGCGGTGGCGGCGATGAGCACGATGGTCAGGGCCACGTAGACCGCCACGGCCACGACCAGATCGAGCAACACCGCCAGCGCCCTGCTGGGCAGCCTCGCGGGGCGCAACTCCAGCGCCACCGCCTCGCCCGTCACCAGCTCACTCACGCCCGTCGCCCTTCCCCTGGCCTGCTCTCGCAACGGCCAGTCTGCCAAGCTGAGGGCGCATCGCGCCGCAGTACGACAAGCTGACATCCAGGACGAGCCGCCGACGAGCAGCCGAGGAGCAGGCAGACCGATGGACCTCGACGTCTTCGTCACCGCCCACCGAGCCGAATGGGACCGTCTCGACGCCCTCCTCGGACGCCGGCGCCTCACCGGAGCCGAGGCCGACGAACTCGTCGCGCTCTACCAGCGCACGGCCACCCATCTCTCCCTCATCCAGTCCAGCGCCCCCGATCCCCAGCTGACCGGACGACTCAGCCAACTCGTGGCACGCGCGCGTAGCGCCGTGACGGGCACCCGGCGCGCCTCGTGGAGGGACGTCACCCGCTTCCTCGCGCACGGTTTCCCCTCGGCCGTCTACCGATCACGGCGCTGGTGGGTGCCCACGGCCCTCATCTCCACCGTCATCGCGATCATCCTGGGCTGGTGGATAGGCACCCACCCCGACGTGCAGGCGTCCATCGCCGCCCCCAGCGAGCTGCGTGAACTCACACGCCCGGGTGGCCAGTACGAGACCTACTACTCGAGCCACCCCGCGGCCTCCTTCGCCGCCCAGGTCTGGACGAACAACGCCTGGGCCGCCGCCCAGTGCCTCATCCTGGGCATCTTCCTCGGTCTGCCCGTCCTCTGGATCCTCTTCCAGAACATGCTCAACCTCGGCGTCGGCTTCGGCCTGATGTCCTCAGCCGGCCGTCTCGACACCTTCCTCGGCCTGGTCCTTCCGCACGGCATGCTCGAACTGACCGCGGTCTTCGTGGCCGCCGGCACCGGGCTCCGCCTCGGCTGGACCGTCATCGACCCAGGCCCCCGAACCCGCCGCACGGCCCTCGCGGAGGAAGGCCGTGCCGCCATCGGCATGGCGATCGGTCTCGCCCTGGTCCTGTTCGTGTCCGGCGCCATCGAAGGCTTCGTCACCCCGTCCGGCCTGCCCACCTGGGCCCGCATCGGCATCGGAATCCTCGCGGAGCTCGCCTTCCTCCTGTACGTGTTCGTCCTGGGCGGCCGGGCAGCGCGCAGCGGAGAGACAGGCGACGTGGAGGCGGTTGAGCGCAGCGCCACGGTCCCTACGGCCGCCTGATGTGCGGGCACGCCCGTCGAGCTGTTAGTCTCTCCTTCGCCCCGCAGGAGCCGTTGACACGGACCAGGCGGGGAGGTAGATTCGAACAGTTGCCTGGAACTGGATCCAATCCGGTCGGCAGCAGTGAGTATCTGTCTGCTTCTCGGAACATCGATTTCGAAGAAGCCACCTCCCGATGAATCGGAAATGAGCGGCCGGTCAGACCGGCTCGAATCTTCTGATAAAGTCGGAACCGCCGGAAAGGAAACCGCGAAACAAAAGCGGGAACCTGGAAAGCACCGAAGAAATCGGATCGGAAAAGGATCTGATAGAGTCGGAAACGCAAGACCGAAGGGAAGCGCCCGGAGGAAAGCCCGGAAGGGTGAGTACGAAGGAAGC
>NZ_JBEXXQ010000160.1:0-3605 GCF_040630525.1 Streptomyces sp. NPDC005799 | reverse complement strand
CCTGCCTGGGGGACCTGTGTGAAGTCGGCGAAGGGAAGCAGTTGCTTGTTGGCCTCCCGGTCGGAGGGCCGGGACCAGTCCTTCTCGCCGTAGACCAGGTGCACCGGCGCCTTGACCTCGCGATAGCGTGAGCGGGCGGCGATGAGGCTGGGCAGTGCCTGGTAGACGGCCCGGGCGACGGTCGGGTAGCCGGCGCGGCTGCCGACCTGGAGGAGCTCGTCCACGTAGTCCTCCCGTAGCGCGTTCTTGTCGCCGAGGCCGCCCTGAAGGATCTTGGTGAGGGCGGGCTTGGGCTCCACACCGGCGATCACCGGGCCCACGACGGGCGTGAGGACGCCGCTGACGACGACGCGGGCGAGGAGGCTGGAGCGGGCGATTCCGCCCCGGAAGTCGTACGTGTTCACTGCTACGACGCGGCGCACCCGCTCGGGCAGATCCGCCGCGGTGGTCAGGGCGAGCACCGCTCCCATGGACTCGCCGACCAACGTCACGTCGTGCAGGTCGAGTTCGGTCAGGAGGCGCTCGACGCCCGCGCGCATGGCGGGTTCGTCGTAGGAGGCGCCGGGGACGATCTCGGAGTAGCCCATTCCGGGCAGGTCGAGGGCGTACACGGTGTAGTGGTCCGCGATCAGGGGGATGAGGTGGCGGTAGTGCTCGGCCTGGGTGCGCACGGTGTGCAGCAGGACGAGGGGGGTGCCGGTGCCGGCTTTGAGGTAGCGGAGGGTTCCTTCGCGGCTGGCGCGTCCTGTGCGGGGGGCGATGGTGTGGGTGGTGGTTCCGGGGATGTGGAGGGTGGGGCGGGGGTCCTGGGTGGGCATGTCGCCGGCTCCTTGAGCAGTAAGGGGGGTGCTGGTTGGCCAGTTGGGGATAGAGTGCCGCGAGATCGTCGGCGAGGCATGTTTTGGCCTGGCGGGAGATGTCGCAGGCGAGTACTTCGTGGGATTCGGTCTCGACGAGGGCGAGTGCGGCGACGTCAGGGGGAGGAGGACTCCTGCACGAGCGCCTTGCCGATGTCCCGGCTGCCGCCGGTGACGAAGACGTTCGCGTTCTTCAAAGTGGTCATGACTGCCTGTCGGGATCGAGAAACCGATCGGTTTCCGCTAAGGTAAACCGATCGGTTTCCGAGCGCAAGCCCGGCGAGGTTCCGGTTTCACCGGCGCCTTCCGTACTTGTTGATTCCGGGGACTCTCGACATAGATGGTGACGCGGTCGCCTCGCAGTCTGGACGCCGAGCCGGGCGCCGCGTCGATGTGGTGGATCTGTGCGAACCACTGCTGCGGTTATCGCCGTGAGTGCGGGCAGGCGGAACAGGCGGTCGAGTGAGCCCCGGTGGAGTGTCGGCGAGTCGCGGCTCCCTGCGTGTGGGGTCCCCTCCGGAAGTGGCGGGCACCGGCTTGTCGGTGTGTCGTCCTCGGCGCGCGGCCGCACGGGGCTGCTCCGCCCGGCCGTCGCTTGCGGCTACTCCCTACGGGATGCGACCCCCCGCACCGTGATCGCGGCAACATGTCGATGCCGAAGTAAGCCCCAAGTCCCGGTAAGCGGCGGCGTGTTCACTCCGATCGCCTTCGACGGCGACAGCATCGGGCCGCGCACGTCCGCAGTGGCGCCGTAGATCGCCGGCTCGCGACAGCAGCCGTGCCGCGTCGCCGAGCAGTCGGCCGCGCGTCACCGGCCCCACGTGGGCTTCGACTTCCCGGGTCGTTCCCGGCTCGGAGGCGACCCGAACTTGCACTGTGGAAACTGATCTGTTTTTCTAGCTGGAAACAGATCGGTTTCCGGCTGATGGTCGGTCCATGACCAGCGACTAAGGGGAAATGTGAGTACCACCTTCGACCGCGGAGCGCCCGCCTCCGGGAAAACAGACTCGGGCCGCCGCGGCTCACATGCCGTGCGCTGGTGGGTGCTGGTCGTGCTGGGCGTGGCACAGCTGATGGTCACGCTCGACGCGACCGTCGTGAACATCGCGCTGCCCGAAGCGCAGCATGACCTCGGTTTCAGTGACGGCAGCCGGCAGTGGGTCATCACGGGGTACGCCCTGGCGTTCGGCAGCCTGCTGCTGCTCGGTGGCCGGCTCGGTGACCTGTTCGGCCGACGTACGACCTTCGTGACCGGCCTGGTCGGTTTCGCGGCCGCGTCCGTCGTCGGCGGCGCGGCCGGCAGCTTCGAGATACTCGTCGCGGCCCGCGTGGCCCAGGGCCTGTTCGCCGCGCTGCTCGCGCCCGCGGCGCTCTCCCTGCTCAGTGTGACCTTCACCGACCCGGCCGAGCGGCCGAAGGCGTTCGGCATCTTCAGTGCGTTGTCCGGTGCGGGCGCCGCGGTCGGACTCCTGCTCGGCGGCATGCTCACCGAATGGGCGTCATGGCGCTGGGTGATGTACGTGAACGTCGTCTTCGCGGGCGTCGCGCTGGCCGGTGCGCTGCTGTTGCTATCCAAACCCGCACACACCGAGCGGCCCAGGATCGACGTTCCCGGCACCGTCGTGGTGAGCGCCGCGCTGTTCGGCATCGTCTACGGATTCGCGCACGTCGAATCCACCAGCTGGACCGACCCGGTCGCCCTCGGCTCCATGATCAGCGGCGTGGTGCTGCTCGGGGTGTTCGCCTGGCTGGAGTCCAGGGTCGCGCATCCGCTGCTGCCGCTGCGCGTCGTGCTGGACCGGACCCGGGGCGGTTCGTTCCTGGCCGTGTTCGTCCTGGGCATGGGGATGTTCTCGATCTTCCTGTTCCTGACCTACTACCTGGAGGCCAGCATCGGCTACTCGCCGATCGAGGCCGGGCTGTCCTTCCTGCCGATGGTCGGCGGCATCGTCGCCTCGTCGACCACGGTGCCGTCCCTGCTGCTGCCCAGGGTCGGACCGAAGGTCGTGGTCACCGCCGGCTTCCTGGTGTCCGCATCCGGAATGGCCCTGCTGACGCAGCTCACGCTGAACAGCGCCTACGTCGCCAACATCATGCCGGGCATGATCCTGCTGGGCCTCGGCATCGGTGCGGTGATGACCACCTCGTTCCAGGGCGCGACCGCGGGCGTGCACCACGAGGACGCGGGCGTCGCCTCGGCACTGATCAACACCAGCCAGCAGGTGGGCGGTTCGATCAGCACGGCCCTGCTGACCACCGTCGCCTCGTCGGCCGCGACCGACTACCTGTCCTCGCACAAGCCCGGCGCGCTGACCGTGGCGCAGGCCGGGGTGGAGAGCTACACGGCCACCCTGGCGTGGGGTGCCGGGATCTTCGTGGTCGGTGCGGTGCTGGCGGCGTTCCTGATGCCGAACAGGGCTCTGGCGCCGTCGGAGGGCGAGCCCGTGATCGCCCACTGAGTGCTGAATCCACCGTGGTGAGAAGTGCCCGTGCTGATTGGTGCCGCTAAGGTGCCAATCAGAAGGAAGGCGCGGGCATCTCTGATACCGGTGCTCACCGTCTACCGGTACGTTCCGTCGTCACCCAACCGATCGTCGCCGGTAGAGGGCACCCGAGATGTGGGCTGCATTGGCGAGGTGGATGTGGCCGCCGCTAGCCGTGCCAGGTGCGCCGAACAGGCTGTGGCGGACTGGTCCTGGAACCGCGATGGGGGAGCGGACGTTCCGGCGCCCCCGTCGAGGCGCATGC
>NZ_JBEXXQ010000159.1:0-3671 GCF_040630525.1 Streptomyces sp. NPDC005799 | reverse complement strand
CCGAACCCGCCGCCGCCGTCCGCGGCCACTGGAGCATCGAAGCCCTGCACCACGTCAGAGACGTGACCTACGCCGAAGACGCCTCCACCGTCCGCCTCATGATCGTTGAGCTTAGACACCCCAATGATCACGAGCCCGTGCCTGCTCTGCTCTGCACCCCAACCCGTCATTCCCCGGACCAACCGCACGACTGTGGAACTTGATCAAGCCCTGTCTCTCTATACCAGAACAACGATCGCCGCAACCGGAAGCCACGACTTGTTTCCCGGCAAGCCCTAAAGAGCTTCGCCGCCCTCGAATGTCAGGTCAGTGAACTCTTCTCGGCAACGTGACGGTTGCGGTGTGTGATGATGCCGGACGACGGGATGGTGACTCGGCGTCAGGCATGAGTGAAGCCCCTGGTAGGAACGGGTCTGCGAAGATCACGTTCCGTACAATGGCTGTACCGGCTCCCCGACAAGATCGAACACGAGTGGCAGCGGCTTCACAGCGAATACCGGGCCCGGAGCGGGTCGGACGCCAACCTCCCCTACACCGGACTGCTGACCGTGCTGCGGGCCAGCGGCAGCGCAAGCCTTGGCCCTCCAGCAAGCAGCACCCGCCGCGCATCCTCGCCTGTCGAGCCAGCTCTCCCCCGCTCATCTGAGGTTCGCAGTACTGTTGTGGGAACAGGCGCTGCTGGGGATCAAGCCCGACGACATGTCCGTCGCTTATGGCAGCGACCTTGCCGATCTGTTCGCCTCCATCGAGCCCGAGCTGGTACAGGTGTGGGGCCACATCCGCCGCGGGCCCCATGCGGTGGACGCCGACGGCTGAGTTTGGGACGCCGCAGGATGGAACCTGGCCTCGCTGATCGCCCCGGAGCCGCTCCAGATTGACGGGCGCAAGATCCCACTGCGTCAGGACACCCAGCACAACGTCATGGTGTGGGACGATGAGCACCTGTGGACGAACACTTGGACAGCGGCAAATCCGGACAAGGACAGCGCGCAGAAGCCGCTGGCCGCCTCTAACCAGCCGTGGACGGGGCAAGCCTGAATACGCCCACGCCCGTGGTCAGGGCCCGACTGTCCCGTCTCAACGATCCGACCTCGGCTCGACTTGAGAGTGCGGGCGGGTCGTATGACTCTGTTGGGTCAGGAGCCCAAGGGTGATCATGGAGGAACCACAGCGTGCGGCAAGGCGCGCGAGCACTCGAGGGGGGACTCTTGGGTTGCTGTGGTGCCCATACGGCCCGGGGCGTCCCACGTCCCCCGCGTGTTGCCTCGGGCCGTATGCCTTCAGATGCCGGTGCAGCGCCGCCACGTTGCCGCCCGCCTGGGCCAAGTACCTCCCACGCTGTCGGTGTACATCTGATCCCGTACGCCGACAGCAGGCCACCGGCCAAAGGCTCAGACTGAGGAACCTGGCGGGTTCGCGCCTCAATGGCACGGACACGTGCAGCGACGCGTGAGAAGGACTCCAGTTACGCCGGGAAGCGGGATGTTCTCCGTCTGGCGACAGTCGGCGTGAAGTGTCGCGTAGTCAGGACGAGCGGCGAGCGCGCACTCCGGGGAGCGTGTTTCAAGATCATCAGCAGGCGTCTTCATACGAACCGCTCCGCCCAATTGAGCTCAATCACGCGAGCCCGCAGCGCTTCAGCAGCCGGGCGAACTCCACGCAGGAGCCATGGGAGTTGCTGTGCCGGCTCTTCTGCCAGGCCACCCCGTCCAGCTCCGTGGCCGCCATGCCGTTGTACACGTCGTGGTCCACAGGTCGCTCCCCGGTGGTGCGGTGGCCTTGGGGCCAGTGATGCAGAGGTCAACTGACCCGGATCATAGCCTTGTTCACATGCAGATGCATGAACGGATGCACGTGCACGGGGGTCAACTGCTGGTGGAGCCTCTTCGTGTTGCGCTTCACGATCACGGTGTAGTGGGCGTCCCGCCCACGCAGAGAGGTGGCGAGGTTTACTGGGTGTGCCTGGCATCCCTGGTCACGTCGATGCCGGACAGGTCGGGCAGCGTGTCCAGGAGGGGCTGGAAACGGGCTGTACGCCCTCTCACACTCCTTCGCCACCAGGGCTGGATCGGCAGGGACGTGGCTGGTACACCACCCGCAGCACACGATCCCTGGGCGCACTGGACACCGATCGGCCCCTCCACGGCATCTTTCAGTAGCCGACGGCGTCGCGTAACGCTCCCGTGCCCTTCCCACGTTTGCCGCGCCGGCCTCCTCCGGCACCCGAGCGCGGAGGGCCCCGGCGACGCGCAACGAGAAGAATCCGCCAGCAGCGAGGATCAAAAACACGAGACACCAACAACAACACCCAGCCCACCGCAACCGGCTCATCCCGCCTCCGCCACAGCCGCTACCCTCATCCACATGACCACACCCACCGGAGTAAAGAGACAGCAAAGCCATCGCTAATCCGCAACTCAGGAAGGGGTCCTCCCCGCCAACACGGGGGTACTCCACTTGGCGAAGACCTCGTTCAAGTAGCCGGACCGCTCCTCCCCGCCAACACGGGGGTACTCCGCGAATCGATTAGCCCCGGCCCCCATGTCGCGCGTCCTCCCCGCCAACGCGGGGGTACTTCGGCGCAGACCTGCACGGCCTGCTCCGCGCTGTCGTCCTCCCCTCCAACGCCGGGGTACTCCCAGAACTCCCGCATCTCCGCCGCGAACTGACGGATCCTCCTCACCAATGCGGGGGTACTCCGGTCGTGGGGAGTGTAAATCTAACGGCCCTGTCTCACATTCGGTGGTAACAGGCGGTGATGATGGTTACCTGTAGCGATTTGCCCAGCTCAACCGCCTGTCAGCATCTGGATGATGAGCTCGCCACAGGCAGCGAAGCAAGGTCGCGGGCACGTACCCGCGCGGTTTGACTAGGTGTTCTTCCCGTGACTTTCAGTTACCACCGAATGTGAGACAGGGCCATTGGCTGGACAGACCCGCGCGACAGGGTCCAGCGTGGTGCGGCCCGGCGGCTGGCTGGTGTCGTCCGGAAGGCATCGACCGCGGCGCACGCCTTGTCGGAGCCGCCCTCCTCCTGAGCCTGGCCGTCGTCGGTCTGCTCCACACCCTGCTGCCGGGACTGTTCGACAACCGACCGAATGATGGACGACCGTTACGCCTGTATGTCCTCATCTTGTTCTTTATGGTCTGGCTTGGTCGCGTTCGGTGATCGTCTCGGGTCGTTTCACGGTTTTGCCCACGTCGTAGCGGGTGGCGGGCCGCCGGTTCTTGGAACCGAGAGGTCTGCCGGGGCCTGGCCTGGTGGGTTTCGGCGCACGGGCGGGGCAGCTCAAGGCGGGCCGGAGGTTTCTGAACCCTCGGCGAACCCGGGCCGGGGTAAGCCGGCCGGGCTCCGCGGGCTTCTCCCAGGGGCGGCGGAGGTCCTCGGCGAGAGGACGGGTGAGCCGAAGTTGGGTGTGGGCGGTGATGACCAGCCACGTCCAGCGGTCCGCCGCTTCCGGAGTGCGGAGCTTCGGCCGGGTCCAGCCGAGCGTCTGCTTGATCATGCGGAAGGTGTGTTCAAGATCGAAGCGGCGCAGGAACGCCTGCCAGCTCAGATCGACGTCCGCGCTGGTCATCCCAGTCTTCGAGGACCACAGCCAGACCGGCAGCGGGTCCCCTCCTCCGGGCAGGTGGTCGACCTGGAGGCGAATCAACGTCCCCTCAAGGATG
>NZ_JBEXXQ010000158.1:0-3696 GCF_040630525.1 Streptomyces sp. NPDC005799 | reverse complement strand
CACCGGCACCGCCCCACGCGCCATGGCCACCCTCCGCAACCTCGCGATCGGCACTCTCAAAGCCGCAGGCGCCACCAACATCGCCAAGACCACCCGCGCCATCCGCGACAATCCCGAACGAGCCCTGCCCATCCTGGGCATCACTCACAACACGAACCTCGCCGGAACTTGATCACGCCCTGACGACCAGCAACTTCAGGCTGAAACAGGCTCAATGATATTTGACTCTCACAGCGCTGGACCTTGTCAGACATGATCAGGCTGCCATCCTGGCTCGGAGTCTCCTGTCAGGATCGGCAGGATGGCGGGCCAGCTGGAGATGCATATTCGGTCTAAAGGCTCTTCCGCAATCCCCGGACGGGTCAGCGTGCGGCGTCAGATTCGGTGCATCGCAAAGCGGAGGGGCATCCGCATATCTGGATGTAAGCTATCCGTACTCGCCCGCCGAGAATTGAGGGACAGTCATTGCCATGCCGTCAAATTCGGCAACTCCTCACAGTTTTTATAAGATCCAGGGGCTCCTCGTGCCGCACCGGAAAAAGATAGATCTACGCTACCGGTGCGGATGTAGCCGTATGCATCCCTGGGGGTATTTGCGACCGAAGCACCCCACCTGGAAAACGCGGATAAGCGAGGGCTGTTGCGGTCATGAAATGAGGCCGGTAACACTTCCCTGGGTCAATGCCCCCCTGGGAAGATCTTTGCAAGGTGGAGTCCCCAGCTGACCGCTGATGCGTACTCGACGTCTGAATGTGGGCATGGAGACCAGGCGCCCGATGACGGAAATCAACCGGCTTTCGGGCTCCATCGCCGCCCGCGCAGCTCCGAAGCGGTTGCGGAGGCGCAGATCCACGCTACGGACCGGGCCGACAAGTAAACGAACTGCCGCCCGGTTACCATGACGTCTACCTCATCCAGTCCGGATTACCCGGGGGCGACCATTCAGCCCTGCACATCTGGAACGGGCTGGAGGCAATCGCTATTTGACATACCTGGTATCCGTGGGGTGTGGCCACGCCGCCATGACCACGGACCCGCACGATCCTGATGTTACCCTTATCACCCTGAAAGAAATTGATTGCCACCCCACCGGCACATTCACGTCAAACGTAGCGGAGCTGGAATTTTGCTATATTTTTCACGAAAAGCAGACTGCCCGTCATGCTGGTCATAGGATGCCACTTTCTGAAGCCTTCCCAATCCCTGCGATTTGCGCCTGTCTTTACTACTGCAATTCACTGAGAGGTCTTTCGTAATGCTCAAGCATAAGCGCACCGTTTCCAACAAGAAGAAGGCAACGAGAACCGGTTTTGCGGTGGCAGGGGTTGCGGTCGCCGCGGTCGTCGCCGCGACATCCGCGCAGGCCATCGTCGGCGGCAAGTCTGCCCAGATCGACAAGAATTCGTTTCTGGTGGTGATCAAGGTCGAAGATACGTTCTGTGCAGGTACGGCGGTATCGTCCACTAAGATCGTCACCAATGCCGCGTGTCTCACTCACGCCGCACGGCCGGAGGCCACGGAGGTGATCGCCGGCCGGTCCAACGCACTTGACGAGAAGCAGGGCATCAAGATGAAGCCCGATGGTTGGTGGCTCCCCCGCTCCTACAGCGACTACAGCTACGGCGACAGCAAGGGCAAGACCTCGGACGTGCCCACCAACGACATCGCTGTGCTCCATCTCGCCAAGCCCCTTCCCAGCAACTACAAGACGGTCAAATGGGTCCCATCCGGCTTCAAGTACAAGGCCGGTACGGAGGCCCGAATAGTCGGCTGGGGCACCACGTCCGAAGAGACTGAAGAAACAACCGGTGCACTACGGGAAGCAAATGTCGATGTTCTCCACAATTCCGACTGCCAGCGGGCCTACCCGGGTGACTACGCGTCCGGGAAGATGGTTTGCGCCGGAAAGCAAGAGGGGGGCGTCGACGCGTGCACGCGTGACGGTGGTGGGCCGCTACTCATCTCGGATGGGAAGGAAGAGCGCCTGGCAGGCATCATTTCCTGGGGAGAGGGATGTGGTCGGGCGGGTAAGCCGGGCGTTTACACTAAGGTGTCCACGTTCGCGAAGGAACTGGCGGCACTGCCCGAGTAGTCGGCGCGGCTCGGCCCGTGGCACCGGGCCAGGAGCCTGTTATCAGCCCACCGCCTGAACCGGCTGGGCATCGGGTAACCCCGGCGTAAAGGAATGGGCGGGCAGTGGCCGCTCCGCTCCGCCGTGGAGTGCGGGACAGCTTTTACACAGCGACACCAGAAAAGTCAGACTCAAACTCGTCGTCCACGAGGGCTTCCTGTCCATGACCGTCACCGGCGGTGATGGATACCTTTCGGCTGACTGCCCCCTCACCGGGTGTGTCAACTTAACGGCCCTGTCTCTCATTCGGTGGTAACTGAAAGTCACGGGAAGAACACCTAGTCAAACCGCGCGGGTACATGCCCGCAACCTCGCTTCGCTGCCTGTGGCGAGCTCATCATCCAGATGCTGATAGGCGGTTGAGCTGGGCAAATCGCTACAGGTAACCATCATCACCGCCTGTTACCACCGAATGTGAGACAGGGCCTGATTCATGACACTCCCCGATGGCGCCGTTGACCGCCCGGCGATTCCGGGTGATCTTCGTGTCGGCATGCTGTGCCCTGATCTCGTAGCCGAGGAAGCGCGCCGCCTGGCTGGTGGCGTGCGTGATCAGGGTTTTGGACTCAGACAGTTCCAGCTTGAGCTCGTCACGCAGGAACGTTCTGATCCTTGCCGGGCCTTCAAAGTTGAGCAGTGCGGAGGTGCCCACGGGCTCGGCGAGTCGTGACGCAGCGTCTGCGTAGCCGCTGGTTCGTGGCGTTGCGGAACCCGAAGGCAGGGGTGATGCGTTCTCAGGCTTCAAGATCGAGTAGTTGGAGGGCGTGGTCGGCTCGTGACCGGTAGTGGTCGGTCGCAGCGGCGATGTTCGTCCAGCCGGCCTGGCGGATGAGGCCGATGGCGAGGTTGCGGAGCGTTGCCATCGCGCGGGGTGCGGTGCCGGTGCGGTCGCGGGAAGCGTCCTCGGCGAGGGTCACGTCTCTCACGTGGTGCAGGGCCTCGACCTGCCAGTGCCCGCGGATCAGTTCGGCGATCCGTTCCGGGGTGGCTTGCTCTGGAGTGAGGCTGGTGATCGCGTAGATCGTCTTGATGGTGGTCTTGTTCGTCGTGCGGCTGGTGCGGCGGCGCTTGACCTCGATGGCCTGCACGGCGTGAGGGAAGAGGAGGCCGGGCTGGACGGTGCAGACCTTGAGCCGGCGGATCTCGCGTCGACCATGGCCCTGTTCGCGGGTGCGGTGCTGCAGCGGGACCTCGCGCCAGGGCAGATGTCGCAGCTGTCGGCGGAGCTTCTTCTGGTTGCCCTTGACGACCAGGATGTAGTGCCCGCCCCGGGCGATGACGTGCTCGGCATGACCGGTCTGGGTGTGCATCGCGTCGGCGGTGATAACGCATCCGCGCAGGTCGAGCCGTTCCAACAGTGCGGCGAAAGCAGGGATTTCATTACTCTTCGCGGCGATCTGCTGTTGGGAGACCACGGCCTGGCCCTCGTGCAGGACGGCGGCGAGGAGGTGGACGGCCGTCTTCTCGCCGGTGCGGCTGCCGCGTACGGCCTTGCCGTCGACGGCCACACCCACCAGCTCCACGGCGCCTTCGTCGGCCGGGTCACTCGCATGCCGGGCCAGCCA
>NZ_JBEXXQ010000157.1:0-3872 GCF_040630525.1 Streptomyces sp. NPDC005799 | reverse complement strand
CTCCGGGCGCCCGCAAGGGTTGCCGCCGCACAGACGAGCAGGATCGAGACCAGCGAGTACCAGCGGCCCCGCCGCGAGCGCGGATCGGGTACCGCTTCCAGGTACGGCCGCAGGTCGCCCACCTCGTCCGGCCCCAGTGGGCCCAGCTTGGCGAGCACGGCAGGGATCGGAGAGGATGGGGCAGCGGACACGGGAATCCTTCATGATCATATGGCCTAGACACCACAATGATCACGAACCCCGTGTCCGCACTGCTATGCGCCCCTACCCCAACCACCCGCGCGAACAGGGAACTTGCACGACCCCTGACCGGCTCACTGACATCGGCGCCGCAGCGTCGGTCCTCTCGGTCGGACAGCTTTGACAACGCGATGGCCGAGGCCGTGAACGGCACCTTCACAGCGAGCTCATCCTGGAAGGAAGTCGACCAGTTCGAGTGCACGATCTTCCAGTGAATCACGTGGTACGACGAAGAATGCCTCCCCTCCGCACGCGACTGCGTACCGCCCGTCGAGTACGAGCAAGCCTTCCAGCGGAGCCAAGAGCAAGTCTTGCAGCCTATCTGAACCGTCAAGACTGGACTCTACGAAACTCGGGCAGCTTACTTATCACGTCGCCGCGAGTTGGGTGTCTCCCAGCCTGGCCGTACTGACCGATTCAACCGGGACCTTCGCTATTCACGGAACGGAAAGAGGAATGACATGATCGCGGAACGAGAAGCCGAATGCTCGGCTGTTGCGAATGCACTTCGCCGAGCCGAAGCAAACGTCGGGAGCCTGCTGGTCGTCACCGGGCCGCTGGGGATCGGCAAGTCCGAGTTGCTGAACACGCTGGGCGCGCTGGCGGGAGCAAGTAGCATCTTGGTGGTTTCAGGTCAGGGCGCGAAGGCGGAACAATCATTCACCTTTGGCGTCGTGCTCCAACTGTTCGAGCCGCTGTTGATCCGCGCCCGGCCAGAGCAACGTGAGCAGTGGCTGGCGGATATCCCCGACGCCCTGCGGCGAATGCTGTCCGACGCCGACGGCGTGGACGACGGCCAACTACCTCCTGAGGCCTGCCCGACGCTACTTGGTGCACTGGAAGCGTTGCTGCTGAGGGTCGCCGACTCACAACCGCTTCTGATTCTCATCGACGACGTGCAGTGGACGGACTCAACGTCACTGCGCTGGCTCGCGTACATCGCCAAACGACTCACGGACCTGCCGATAGTGATGGTGGCTGCAGTGCAGGAGGGCGATCTCCAAGCCGAGCGTCCCCTGGTCCGCGAACTGACCACCGCCGCGGAGCGGGTACTGCGGTTGCGACCCCTGTCACGTACAGGCGTCCGCACCCTGCTAGAGCAACACTACGGCGAGGTCCTCGACGAGGCGTTCGTGACGGCCTGTCACAAGGCGTCGGGCGGCAACCCACTGTACCTGGCACTGGCTGCCGCTGAGTCGGAATGCGACGTCACGATGGCGCCAACCAGTCCGACGGCTTCGTCCGGGGTCCTACATACGCCCCTCCTACTGGAGCGGCTCGTCATGGCCATCACTTCGGCCACTTCACCAATCCCTGAGTTTGCGCAGGCCATGGCCGTGCTGGGCGATCAGGTGGATATTGCACTGGCAGCACGGCTGGCCAACCTTGATGATGTGAGAGGAGCTTTGGCAATCCGCAAGCTTACCCAGTTGGGCTTGCTGTCCCCTCAGTCGCCGCCCCGCTTTGTGAATCCCAGATTTTGGGACGCTGTGCGGACGTCAGTACCTATGGAGCAGATCGAGAGCCTGCGGAGCCAGGCGGCGGCCTTGCTGTATGAGTCCGGCTACCCCAACGAAAGCGTCGCACAGCAGTTGCTACCGCTGACGAACCGTCAAGGCACTTGGGCGATAGGTGTCCTCCGTGAGGCCGCACAGAACGCAGTGGAGCGCGGAGCGCTGCGGGATGCCACACGGTGTCTACGCCGCGCGCTACTCGAAGTTGACTCGGGTTGTGCGGTTCGAGGCCGGTTGCTTACCGAATTGGCTGCCGTGGAGCGGCGGTACGACCCCGACGCGGCCACCCGACATGTGCTGGAGGCGACCTCTCTATTAGATTCCGCAGCGGACCGCGCCAGGGCGGTACTTCAGCTGGATCTTTGGGGCGACACCTTTCCCATCACAGTTGCCCACGAACAACTCCGGAGTGTCGCGGATGAACTGAGTCATGGTGGGACGCCGCTGTCCAGCGAACGGGAACTTGCCACCCAGCTTGAGGCCCGGATCCAATACATCGAGCAAGGAACTGCGAAGGGGCTGGTGTCGGCAGCCGAACGGCTTCAACGGCTCGGTTCCGAGCCTCCCGTGGATACGGCGGCAGATCGCGAATTGGCGGCTGTGCTGTCGCATGGGGCGGCATTTGGCGGACAGCTTGACCGTCAGGCTTGGATCAGGTTGGGGGAACGTATCCTTGAGCGGGCGCCAGCAGTTCCCGACCACGTGCACACCACGCTGGGACTACTAGTGCCGGTATTCTTGGCCGCAGACTCCCCGAAGCTCGTGGCAGACTGGCTGAACAAGGCAGCCCACCCGGCGGAGCGGTCGGGAGGGCAGAGCGAGGGTGGCCGCGGCGGTGCACTGACCTCGCTATTGGTTACAGCTGAGCAGGCGCTGGTGTGGACACGCTACGGAGCCGTGGGACACGCTCGGCAATGGGCCGATGACGAACTCCGTCACTCGAGTGAACTTCACCGCCGAGATTTCGTTATGGGAGCCATGGCGCTGGCCGCGGTGGAAGCGCGAGATACGGACCTCGCCTCCCGGATCGTCCAGCAGTTCGGCCGGCAACGGACTGTAGGCACAGAAAGCCTGCACAGCGAAGGTCTCCTACACATCCTGCACGGCATGATGGCGCTGAGAGACGGTAACCAGGAAGCTGCCTTGGAGGAGTTCCTAGAATGTGGAAGGCTGTTGGAACGGTCTGGTTGGCATCTGGGCGCGCTGCATCCGTGGCGGACTTTCGCGGCGGTGCTTCAGCATCGGTTGAAGAACACCGAAGCGGCATGGCGTCTTGTCGAAGAGGATGTGGCAGCAGCCCAGGAGTGGGGAGCGCCAGCCTGGCTCGGCCGAGCCCTGCGGACGCAGGCCCTGCTGTCGGCACGGGACGGCTTGTCTGGGGATGAGGACCTCGCACTGCTCCGCCGATCGGTGACCGTACTGAGGGATTCGGGCCATCAACTCGAGCTGGCCCGATCGCTGATGCGCCTCGGCTTGCGGTTGGCCGACGCACAGCCGGATACTGATGCGGCCCGAGAAGCTAACGCCTGCCTAGCTGAGGGGTCCCGGCTTGCCGACACTTGCGGAGTACCCGAACTGGCCGGCCACACGGGGGCCGCCCGTCGTCGTCCGCCGGGGGAGGCTTTCCGCTCTTCCACCGCACTCACCCGCACCCAGCGTCTGATCGCCGAACTGGCCGCTCAGGGCATGCCCAACCGAGACATTGCCGAGCAGTTCGGTGTCACGCAACGAGCAGTGGAGAAGCACTTGACCAATACTTATCGCAAGCTAGGTCTGAACGGACGGCGTGACCTGGCTCAGGCCCTGCGTGACCTGAACCGTTCCGGGTTCGGTGGGGACTCGATCGTTTGAGAGGATCGAGTTATGGCACGTCCTTCCCAGTACCCGCTTGAGCTGCGCCGTCGTGCGGTGCGGATGGTCGCCGAGGTGCGGCCGGAGTACGACACACCGAGGGGGCCGCGATGAAAGCGGTCGCCCAGAAGCTGGGCATCAGCACGACCGAGACTGCGCAAGTGAGTGCGGCACTAGTACTCCAGCAGCACTTTGACGTTTTCCCTGTTCAGGGGCGGTTTCGGTGAGTGTAGTGGGCTGATGGTCGGCCCGTGTCCTCTTTCCCGG
>NZ_JBEXXQ010000156.1:0-3933 GCF_040630525.1 Streptomyces sp. NPDC005799 | reverse complement strand
TGGTCGTGATGTGATCGGCGGCGGTATTGCCGCCCGCATTTCCGGACCTGAGCACAGCGGCCACCGGCTCGCCGGACCCGCCCGAACCGTGGTCGACGAAGCCCATCAGCGGGTGGTGGCCGAAGGTCTTCTTCCAGATCGCAGCCGTGTCTTCCTTGCCGGAGTGCGCGATCACCAGGACGCCGTCCAGGTCCACAGTCACCGAGCCGGTCGCATCCGGCGCCGTCTGCCCGGCCAACGTCCACACGTGCTGGCGCACGTGGGACCGGGCACTGCGGATCGCGTTCAAGGCGCGTTGGCCGCCCGCTGCGAGTGTGTCGATCAGACGGGAGACTGTCGGGTCCGAGGCCACCGGCCCGAACACCGCCGGCCTCGGCCCGCAGCATGCCGACGTCGGCCAGGCAGTCGCCGCCAAGAGCGACCGCGAGCACCACATCCAGCAGGATCTTGCCGGGATCGTGCACCGCCCGCGGCTTGCGCCACGGTGCCAGAGCCGCCAAAGCTTCTGCAGGTTCCTGACCTTGGCCAGGTCCCCGTCCCTCGATGCCGTGAAGATGCGCTGGCGCAGTCGGCGTACGTTCTCCTGCGCGCGGTCCCAGTCAATGCTGTTCCAGTCCGCGAAGAAGCCGCCCTCCGGTCCGTTCACCCCGAGCACCGCCGGGGCGTCCAACTTGTCCTTCGGTACTGCCGCTGTTGCCATCGTCCCTCCCCACAGGCTCACCCGGCTCACGTCTGCGTCCTTTCGGACCCGGGCAACAGGGCCCGGTATCCGGCGAGTTGGCCAGGACCGCAGCGGAGAGGCCGCCGCACGTGCTGTCCCGGTTTCCCCTGGCCTTTCGGCCCACCGGCATTCGCTTCTTGAGCCGTCCTGTCCCGCTTCGTCACCGCGCCGTAACCGGCCAGCGGCGGACCGTTCTTGTTACGGGGAAGGACGCCGTAGCCGTCCTGGCGGGGCAGGTGGACGAGCACCGTGTAGCGGGACGTGCGCTCGACCAGCCCACAACGCGGCGGGAGAACGTGTCCAGGACGACCGCGCAGTACACCTTGCCCGCGAAGGTGGGGTGTTCGGTGATGTCGGTGCCCCGCAGCTGGTCCCGGGCGTGACGGGTGAAGTTTCGCTCGACCAGATCCGCACAACCGCCTCGTTGAGCTACAACGCCAAGCCTTCTGCTCCCCTGCAGGGCTCGCCCGGCGCCCGCCGCTATTACGACAAGCAGCGAGCCCGCGACTGTCAGTGCAACCCCGCTCTCCGTCAACTTGGCAACGGCCTCGCAGTCATCCTCCAGGGATGCCTCAAGACCGCACCCTCTACGACGAAGCGACCGCATGGTCACACCATACGTACCTCGCTACCGCTTGACATCCAGACACCATGGGATGTCTGGATGTCATGGTATTTGACTCTGGCGGGACCGCAGCAGCGTCTTCATAAAATGGTAGCGCTCAGGCGTCAGCGCCCGTGGTGGCTGGGCCATTTGTCATCCAGGCGTCCTTCTCCAAGGCTGCATTGTGTCTCTCCCCTTTTTCGGCCACCCCTCGGAGTATTGCTATGCCCAGGCGCAAGTTTGCCAACAAGCACAAGATTCTCTTGGCCGCCGCGGCCGGGAGTACAGTCGCGGTCATCGCGTGGGGCTTGGTGGCGAACGCAGGAGCTAGCGAGCCACGGAGCAGCTCCAAGGCGCCGGCATGGAAGGTCTTCGTCGCATCGACCTTCTCCCTGGCGAGCAAAGCGGGTGAGGCAAAGGCGGTGACTTACAACCCCGAGCTGGTGCCGGAGGGCGCCAGGATCCAAGTGAAGGAGGAACTTCGCCGAGACGGCGGGACGCGGATCGAACTGCGAGGGCGGGACCTGGTTCCCAACCGCGTATACGGTGCGCACGTCCACACCAAGCCGTGCGGCGAGCTACCCACGGACGCCGGGCCCCACTACCAGGACCGTGTGGACCCGACGCAGCCCTCGGTCGACCCTGCCTACGCCAACCCGCGCAACGAGGTGTGGCTGGACCTGGCGACCGACAAGGACGGTTCGGATCGGTCCATCGGCACCGTCGACTGGCGGTTCCGCGAGGGCGGTGCGCGTTCAGTGGTGCTGCACGAAATGGCCACAACCACGCACCAGGGCCACGCCGGAATGGCGGGTGCCCGCCTCGCCTGCATCAACGTGGCGTTCGAGTAGCCACTCCTCACGCAAATCTTCATCAGCACATGGAGAAGGCCTGAGACAAAGGCCGATCAGCCTCTGTGCACCCAACATGGGCGTGCCTAACCACGGCTCTGGACCATATTCCAGTAGTGGGCACCTGACAAGACGTCAGCACGACCGGCGGCCCCCCGGCAACCGGCAGCAGTGCCGCAACATTGCACCGATGTGCGCGCTGTTCTCGGACCGGCACGGCCGCCGATCCGCGAGGGCTTGGTCCCAGTTACTGCACACATGAATCGTTGTCTGAATGGTGATCAAAGAAAGTTGTCCATGAAAATTAACAAAACACTCCAGGGTGCTTTCTGTCTGGTCGCAGCCGGCTTACTCGCCGGCACAACGGGCGCGGCGGCAAATGCGTCTTCGGCCCCCAGCGGCGCTCTGGGGCAGGGTGGGGCAGCGCGTTCCGTGGCCCCCTTCGCAAAGCAGGACCCCTCACAGTGCACGGCTTTCAGCAAGAACGCAGACGCGAAGAAGGCCGCCGCTGCCGGTAGTGCGGCGATCGGAGCGTGGACCGAATTCCTCGACATGCCGGCAGCGCAGAAGCTGTATGACGCCTATCTCACGCCCGGTCCGGTAACGCATTCACGCACCGAGGTCCGCGACAAGAACGCCATCGCCGAGTTCCGGAACGCTGAGGAGACGAAGAAGGCTGTCAACGGGATCGTCAATAGCCTCAAGAGTAAGGTCGCCACCAAATCCGCGATTCCCGGGACAGACTACGACCTCAATAAGGCTGGTCTGGGATTGGATGTTCCGATTGCCTGGAGCGACCTGCAGACCACCCCGGGATTCATCGCGGGCGGTCAGAGCGGCGTGGCACTTGCCGATGGGACCTTCGTACCGGACCACCGGGCGATCGTCGGCAAGTACTCACTGATCGAGAAGACCTCGAACGGGAAGACCGTGGTCACCCTCAACGTGCACAGGCTGACCCTGACCGTGAAGGACTCGATCGACTTCTGTCCCGGCAACCTGGGCAGCGGCATCATCCGCAACGTCTCGCTGGGTCTGAGCCGCCTTGAACGGACCCCGTACCGTGACACGACAAAATGCGACGCCAAGGCGACGTGCTTCTACGCCCGGCCGACGCTCTTCGCGGTCACCGTGCCGCTCAACGACGTCTCCGTCGACGTGACGGACCTACTCCCCAAGAAGGTCGGATCCACCGTTTGATTTGGCCCGTGAGACACAACGGCTCGCACCACCAAGCAACGTAGCGGTGCGTGCCTGCTGTTGTTCGGCCAGGGAGGCCGGGCGGTGAATTCGAGGCTTCCGGCATCGCGGCGCCACCCTCTCTTGTGCGCACGCCGTGGGCACGGCTTCGAAGAACGGCGGGCAACCGCGGGATCAGCTCTTGTGCTTCCTCGGAACGACCGGCGCTCGGCCCGGAGCCGCCACCACAGTGAGGGCGGGGTTCTTGAACTCGACGGCCCGGTGGCGACAGTGCGGCTCCGATATGACGCGTCGTCGGCGATGTTGGAAGCTGCGAACAGGCTGGTGATGCCGTGCCGGTAGTAGTCGCTGGGGGTGCCCCTATCTCTTTCGTCAAGGGGCGGGGCGGTTGATTGGTGATGTTTCAGGCGGCTTGGGGGACGGGTTGAGGTTCGAAGAACGTGCCGTCGCGGAGCATGGCGGACAGGACGTCGACGCGGCGGCGGGCGAGACACATCAGGGCCTGTTTGTGCCGCTTGCCCTCGTCCTTCTTGCGCTGGTAGTAGGCCCGGGAAGCC
>NZ_JBEXXQ010000155.1:0-4035 GCF_040630525.1 Streptomyces sp. NPDC005799 | reverse complement strand
GCCCCCCCACCCCCAACCCCCCCGGCCCCGCCCCCCCACACCCCCCCCCCCCCCCCCCGAGCCTCCCTGCGAACACCACCTGGAAACCGATCGGTTTAAATTTCGACGAAACAACTGTGAAACACAGTTCCGTTTGACTCTCACTGACCCTGTCGACTGATTACCGAAGCGAGATGCCGGCTATGAAGCCCCCAGCGATCTTCAAATCCTCCCGCCGCCGTACGCGTGCAATTGTGATCGGCCTGGCGATCGGAATTGCTACACCCAGCTTGATGGGTTACAGCTTGCCTCCGCGATACCTCACCAGCACACCGGCCGTGGTCGATCTCGGCATCGCCGATGTCCGCCAGATGCTGAACCGTCACGAGACCACATCGAAGGCACTTGTGAAGGCGTACCTTGATCGCATCGACGCCTACGAGAACACCTACGGAAATCAGCCGGGAATTAATGCCATCATCACCGTTAATCGCCACGCAATGGCGGAGGCAGCAGAACTTGATGCCGAACGCCGCGCGGGCCACATCCGCGGGCCCTTGCACGGGGTCCCCATCGTAGTGAAGGACAATTACGACACCGTAGATATGCCGACCACAGCGGGATCGGAATCGCTCAAGAGTTTCCAACCGCGCTATGACTCGACGCAGGTGAAGCGTCTTCGGGCTGCCGGTGCCATCATCATCGCCAAAACAAATCTCCACGAATTTGCGGCGGGTGTCACCACGATCAGCTCGCTCGGTGGCCAGACACGCGACCCATATGACCAGACCCGGAACCCGGGCGGCTCGTCAGGTGGAACTGCTGCTGCCGTCGCGTCGAGTTTCGCTGCCGCAGGGCTCGGAACCGACACGTGCGGCTCGATCCGTCTGCCTGCCTCTTATAACAACCTTGTCGGTCTTCGACCCACGAAGGGGCTCACGAGCATCAGCGGAGTTGCGCCGCTTTCAAGCACACAGGACGTGACCGGTCCGATGACCAAGACGGTGGAGGACGCGGCCCTTCTTCTTGACGTCATGGCCGGTTACGATCCAGAAGATCCTGCCACCTCCGCGGCCAAGGGTAAGGCTTCGACTCACTACGAGCGGACCCTGTCAAAGACGGCGTTGAAAGGCAAGCGGATTGCGCTGCTCACGGACAAGCTTGGTACCAGCTCGGCAGAGAAGCCAACAAGCGACATCATTCGTGCTGCCGCTGATAAATTCCGCTCCCAAGGCGCAACTGTTGTCGAGCTGCAACTTCCCCAGACCCTGGTCGATGCCCTCGCTGGCGCGCGCACTACCACGTTCGAGTTTCAGCGCGATCTGAATGCATGGCTTGCCCAACCGGGTGCTCGGTACGATGCCCAGGTGGCAAGCCTCACCGCGCCAGCTGACAAACTGACCCTTTCTGACATCATTAAATCCGGGGAAGTAACCCCAACCGTTCTCACCAAAATCAAGCAGTACGCAGCGGTCGCTGAGTCATCAACATACGACGCTGACTACGCGAAAGCACTCGCGAATCGTAAGACCGCTGCCGCGGAACTAAAGGAACTCTTCGCCGAAAATCGCCTCGACGCTATGATGTATCCCGAAATCAAAGCAACAGCCGGAAAGATCGACGATACGAACCTGCCAGCGGATAACTGCGGCATTTCACCGTACACCGGCTTCCCTGCTCTCAACGTACCCGCAGGATTTTCCTCGGATACGCAAATGCCAGTCGGCGTCGAGTTGCTCGGCCTCCCATTCACGGAGTCAAAACTGCTCAGCATGGGATACGACTACGAGCAAGCAACAAATTTCCGTACGACACCCGACAGCGTCCCCGAGCTGTTCCCGGCGCCTCGCTGAAGTCGCTGAGTACGCCATTCCGCACCCAATCGGATCTCGCCTTCGAGACAAGCTTTTCCGGCTCTTCGGGTATCCGGTGGGGGTCATAGGGTAAGGACGCCCGCACCCAAGGCTGATGTGTTATCACCCGGCGACATGAGTTGAGCGCGTGTGCATGCGCGGAGGCGGCCGGACTGGAGACGGTGAACGCGACCCCCGATGATCAAGGTTCTCGAAGCCTTTGATCACGAACAGGGGGCGCGTTCGCGTGTCATCCTCCCTGATCGACGTCCTCCAGCGCCCCTGCGGGCACGTCGGCCTGCCCCGCCCGCCCGAGCAACTCACCTCACTCCGCGAGACCTTGGACCAGCTCGCCGATCCGAGGCGGGTCAGGGACCGCCGCTACCGGCTGGCTCCCTGCACGCCCTGTGCCTGCTCGCAGTCCTCGGCGGTGCCACCACCCTGGCCGGCATCGCCCGGTTCGCCGTCGACGCCGCCCCTGAAACAGGGTCACGCATCGACCTTACGCGTCTCCCACGTGCCACCACCCTGGGCCGCCTGCTGTCCCGCATCGACGGCAACGCCTTCGATGACGCCGTGAGTGCCTGGCTCGCCCGGTACTCCAGGACGAGGCACCCGCGCTGGTGGGACTGGCCGTCGACGGCAAGGCCGTACGCGCCAGCCGCCGTGACGACCGGACGGCCGTCCACCTCCTGGCCGCGGTCCTGCACGAGAGCCAGGCCGTGATCTCCCAGCGGCAGATCGCCGCGAAGAGCAACGAAATCCCCGCCTTTGCCCCGCTGCTTGAGTCACTCGACCTGCGTGGCCACGTCATCACCGCCGACGCGCTGCACACCCAGACCTGCCACGTCAAGCAGATCACCGCCCAAGGCGCCCACTACATCCTGGTCGTCAAGGGAAACCAGAAGAAACTCCGCCGTCAGCTGCGCCGCCTGCCCTGGCGGGAGGTCCCGCTCCAGCACCGAACCCTCGACCAGCTACACGGACGCCGCGTGATCTGCCGGCTCAAGGTCTGCACCGTCCAGCCCGGACTGCTCTTCGCCCACGCCGTCCAGGCCATCGAGGTCAAGCGGCGTCGCACCAACCGCAGGACAGGCAAGACCACCATCAAGACGGGGAGAGATTCGCGTTCCATTTCACAGGAGTCCGTCCGGAGATGTTCGCCGCGCGATTGGTCGGCACCTTGACCGGCTGGGCACGGACGTCACTTCGATCAAGGTCAGCGAGATCTGGGACGTCCGCGACCGGGACGCCCGCGCGCTGACCGTCATGGGCTACGGACGCACAGGCGCCGAGTTCGAGGCCGGCGCCGCCGGTATCGCCCGGTTCATCGACGACTACAGCCTCCAGAGCCTCTTCGGACTCAGCAGGATGCTCGGCGCCGACTTCGTCAGGGTCGAGCACGAGAACGACTTCGCGCTGGCCCTGGTGGATCTGAGCTTCCGGGACATGCAGGTCCCCGCCCGTACCGTCGCGCTTATCAAGCGTCGCAGTCTGGGCTTCCGTGACACCGGCGACGAAGAGCCGCTCATCACCTCCGAGGTCAATTGGATGGTCGATCGCGAGACGATGGTGTCTGCGGGCATGGACCCCGAGGAGCCTGGCTCGGATCCGGGGTACTGGGCGACGATCGCCACGGTGTTGCAGGCTGTCCCGCGCGTGTGTGCCGCCCCGCCCGGCATCCTCCGCCCTGTGCTTCCCGACCTTCACTGGATGCCGGACTTCCGTGATCTCGCCGTCTGACGGTGGTGGGACACGTGCGAGAGCTGCAGGGTGGAACAGATGTCGGCCTTGGCGGACAGCAGAGGACAGCAGAGGACAGCTCCACGTTATTCTGATGTAGCCGCCTCGTGGGGGGGCCAAGCGCATCGCTCACACGCCCATAGACCCGTCAGGCAGTGGGAGAAAGAAGATGAACGCCTCCCCACAGCACATCGACATAGGGCTGTCGTCGCTGGACGGCGTCGCGACGGTCGTCCTCGATGAGCGCGGTGTCGTGCTGGACTGGTCGCAGGAGGCCGCCGACCTGCTGGACTGGACGGCGTCGGAGGTCCGCGGTAAGCCGATCGCAGACCTCGTCGCCGACGACCCCGCAGAGCGTTGGCTCGCCGAAGCCGACAGCACGGCGGCACCGACGGCGGGCCGGGCCATGATGCGGCACCGTTCGGGCCGCGTCGTCGAGGTCGTCTACCGAGTTCTGGCG
>NZ_JBEXXQ010000154.1:0-4063 GCF_040630525.1 Streptomyces sp. NPDC005799 | reverse complement strand
CGGCCCGTGCGACTCGCGCCGTGAGCGCGGGGACTTCGGGCCATTCCTCCGGCCGCAACGACATGACTCCCACCCCAGAGGCCGGGAACGACAAGGCCGACCACCACAGTGCCAACAGCCTCCCCACACCCCAGGACACGACATTTGGCCAGCAGGATCCCCGCGGGCGTGAAAATCGGTACAGGGGCTGTCCGCTGACGCCGCTTGATGTTTGGGCTGTGAGCCCGCATAGGAGTCTGGTGAGGGAGCCGTCCGAGGGGGCCGCACACTGTCGCTTTGAGCACGCCGATCAGCTTCTCCGTTACCCCTTTGGCTTCCCGGGCAGCCCCTGCCTGCACGATAACAACTGGGGGTAGTCATGGAGGAGTTGAGAGAAGACCACGACGACGGCACGGTCGCCGGGGGCGCGGCGATCGACATCGCGAAGGCGTCCGGGATGGTCTGCCTGCGCGTCCCGCACGACACCATCGAGGGCCGGCGCGTTCAGAAGGTCTGGACGGTTGCCTCGACCACGAACACGATCCTCGAACTCGGCGACCGACTGGTCTGCCAGGGTGTTGAGCGGGTGGTCATGGAAGCGACGGGCTCGTACTGGCGCCCGTTCTTCTACCTGCTGGAGGCCCGCGGCCTGGACTGAGGGCTGGTCAACGCACGGGACGTGAAGAACGTCCCCGGGCGACCGGAGACCGACAAGCTGGACGCGGTCTGGCTGGCCAAACTCGCCGAACGCGGCATGGTCCGCGCCTCGTTCGTCCCGCCCAAGCCGGTGCGGCAGCTACGCGACTACACCCGCACCCGCAACGTGTTCGTCCAGGAACGCACCCGGCACAAGCACCGCGTGGACAAGGCCCTGCAGGACGCGCAGATCAAACTGTCCGGCGTCGTCTCGGACCTGTTCGGCATGTCCGGGCGAGCCATGCTCGACGCGATGGTCGCCGGGGAACGCAACCCGCGCACCCTGGCCGACCTCGCCAAAGGCAACCTGGTCAAGAAGAAGCCGGCCCTCATCGAGGCCCTGACCGGGCAGTTCGAAGACCACGCCCGGCTTCTGCGGGTGCTGCTGGACACCGTCGACCATCTCACCGCACAGATCGGCGAACTCGACCGGCTGATCGCCCGGACGCTGCAGGAGATCACCACCCCGCCAGACCCCTCGGGCACCGACAGCGAGTCCGCCACGACAATCAGTGCACAGGCTCTGGCCGAGAAGGTCGACGCGGTCCCCGGGATCGGGCCGGCCACCGCGCAGATCATCCTCGCCGAGATCGGCGCGGGACATGAGCCGCTTCCCCACCCCCGAACACCTGGTCTCCTGGGCCAAGTTATGCCCCCGCACCATCCAGTCCGGAGCGAAGCGCAGCACGGGTCCGGCCGGACAGGGCAATCCCTGGCTCAAGGGCGCCCTCGGCGAGGCCGCCAACGCCGCCGCCCGCACCGACACCTTCCTCGGCGCCCGCTACCGTCGCATCGTCAAACGCCGCGGCCACGCCAAAGCCCTGGTCGCCGTCGCCCGCTCGATACTCGTCATCGCATGGCACCTGATCAACAACCCAGACGCCTCCTACCAGGAACTCGGCGCCGACTGGCACCGCCGCCACCTCGACCCCGCCCGCAAAACCCGCGATCTCGTCCGCCAGTTCCAGGCCCTCGGCCACCAAGTCGCCCTCACGCCGGCATCAGCCTGACCGGCCCGTCTCACCTCATCCGGTCCGCAAGCGGCCCGGATGCTGCCGCCTGCCCTTCCGGACATCGGTTTTCCGATCAGCGTCAATGCAGTGAGCGAGGCGTTCAACGGCGTGCTGAAGGTCGAGTACGTCCACCGGCACACCTTCGCCACCCGCGCCGAGGCACGGATCAGGATCGCCAACTGGATCACCGACTTCTACAACGCCAGGCGGCTACACAGCGTATGCGGGTTCAAGAGCCCGATCGACTACGAACGTGACTACCGGGCCACCCTCACAGAGGGACTGGCCGCATAGTTCGTCTCCACGCTGCCAGGGGATTGACAGTGTCACGACTCACCGAGCCTGTGGACACCTCCGCACCGCTCAACCTTGAAGACCCCGTATCGTGCACCAGTTCATTTTTAGCTTCACAAGCCCTGTCATGAAAGATCCACTGACATGGCATATGACTCTGGCAACCCAGCCAGCGAGTGCGATTTCCTAGGAGCAGGGGCCGAGCGGCTTCTGGACGCCAGTAGCCACGAGGGGCAAGTTCAGCCTCCACCCCCTCCAGGAGAAATGGATAAATAGCATGCATTGGACACGCAAGCGAGGGTTCGTCCGCGGGATCGGAGCAGTGGCACTGACCGCGGCTGCGCTCGTCGGTGTAACGGCGGCTCAGGCCCAGGCCAGCAGCTGGACCCGGACCGGCCCGGTTCGAGCAACCGAGGCACAGGCCGAAACGGACGACCTGCAGATGAGGCGGAGCTGCAAGGGTGACGACGTCTCGAGCCGCATCGACGAGGTGAACGGCGGCTATCAAGCGGTAGTGGCCTGCACGGATAACTGAGCGTTTTCCAACCTCGTGGTGCCGACCACGAGGTTGGACACTCCTGCGGAACGATGAAGCTCCTGGTAGACGGGTTCCCGACCAAGATCATCCGGGTGCGGCAGGAGCTTCGCCTGCTTGTCTACCGGTCCTCGATCGATCTGTCCAGCCAGACCCTGCGATTTGAAGTTCCCCTCCTACTGTGGAGATCGTGGCCGGAGGGATAGTTGGGGTCATGGCGTCCAAGAAGGGCCTCTACGATACGTAGTTGTGCGCAGTCGGTTGATCTGCCTGGTGCGGTCGAAGACCAGGTCCAGGCGGTGGGTAGTGAGGGTGCGCAAGTCGACGGCAGGGTGATCCGGACCGTCGAGCAGCTGCACGCCTTGCCGGAACGCGAGATCGCACGATGTGCCCACGGCCTGGTCGACGTGCTCGCGCTCCTGCACGCGGTCGATCCCGGCGCGGTCTCGCTGACCGGGTTCGGACGGCCGCAAGGCTATCTGACGCGCCAGGTCCAGCGCTGGTACGACCAGTGGCTACGCGTCCGGACCCGCGAACTCGTCGACATGGACGCGTTGTACGCCCGCCTCGCCGCCGCCTGCCCTGCGGGGAGCGGCGCCTCGATCGTCCACGGCGACTATCGCATCGACAACGCCACCCTCGACCTCGTCGACCCGGGCATCGTTCGTGCGGTGGTCGACTGGGAGATGGCAACCCTCGCCGATCTGGGTCTGCATCTCGTGTACTCGGCCCCGGCCTTCGCACCGGTCCTCAGTGGATCGGCCGCCTCCACCAGCGACCGAGACTGCCTGCCCCGGCCGACCTCGCCCAGCACTACGCCCAGGCCAGCGGCCGCGACCCCAGCGACCTCGGCTTCTATCTCGCTCTGGGCTACTTCAAGATCGCCGTCATCGCCGAGGGGATCCACGCCCGCTTCCAGCAAGGTCTGACACGGGGCACCGGATTCGACACGGTGGGGCAGGCCGTCGCGCTGCTCACCGCCGTCGGTCTTCGAGCGCTGGCCCACCCTGGTACTGCCACCCACTCGCAGTCGGCACGACCCCGCCGCCGGCGGCCCCGTGTGCTCACCTCCTGGTGCACATGACCGGCGACGCGTCACCGACCCGTCCGATCCCAGATCCGGGCCAATCGCGTGCCACGGCAAGCACGCAGGGGCCCGGACGGCTCCGCCAGTGCCACTCGCCGACCGGAATGCGGCCGGGGTAGCCGGCGTGGATCTCCACCTGGCCGCCCCGGCCTTGGACGAGGTCGTATCCTGCCACGGGGATGTCATCGCTCGAAGGTGTGGCGTTGGGGCATCGCCGTCGGTCAGGCGTTCGGGCCTCGCTTGGATTAGGGCATGAGCGTGCGCAAGCTCGTACGCGTCCAGGGTGCCACCGGCGCGGGCCCTGCCCGAGAACGATCTCTCCGCGGGACTGCGCTGATCCTGGGTCTTCAAGGTTGAGCGGTGCGGAGGTGCCGACGGGCTCGGTGAGTCGTGACACAGTGTGTGCGTAGCCGCTGGTTCGTGGCGTTGCGGAACCCGAAGGCTGCGCGGGTGACGAGC
>NZ_JBEXXQ010000153.1:0-4108 GCF_040630525.1 Streptomyces sp. NPDC005799 | reverse complement strand
AATGGTCCTCGGCGACCGCACCCCGGACGAGGCTATGCGAGACTGGGGCATAGCACTGCAATCCAGATGATTCGCAACCATCACTGGAAACCGCCAGGGGTGGCCGGGCAGTTCGGCCACGGGGACGTGGCCGTCCGTGGGGTCACTCGCCGGGGTGGCGGCGACGCCGGCGCGGGCGCTGGGCGCACGCGGGTGACCTCGCGCCCGCCCCGGGCGACACGCCTCTTCCCGCCCTTGACCGCGGGTCAGTCTCACTCGTTCGTGGCTCGTCGTGCGCCGGTGCCCCGGGTAGTGCTCCGACCGGAGGCGATCCATGGAACAGACTGCGCTGCGTCCCAAGCCGATGCCCGGCCGGCACCCCGGCGGCGGTGCCCGCCCCGGCACCCCGGCCCGTCGCCCGCATGCCGCGCGACGACGCGCGAGGCGGCTGAGGGCCGTGCTGTTCGGCCTGTTCGTCGGGACGGTCCTGGTGCTGTCCGGCGTCGGCATCGGCACCGTCGGAGCCACGGTCATCGGCATGAGCAAGCTCGCCGACCTGCAACGCCGGGCGCACACCCCGGTGCCGGCCCGCCCCGTCCCCTCGCCGTCCTACGCGTCCGCGAACCCGGCCCCGTCCGCGTCCCCGGCGCCCGCCGCCGCGACCCTCGGCCTGGAGGCCGTGGACGACCGCGGACCGGGCGCCCTGGTCGTCGGCGTCCACGTCCCCGGCCCCGCCTGCGCGGCCGGCCTGGTCCGCGGCGACGTACTCCTCGCGTTCGGCGGCACCCGCGTCGGCACGGCCGCCGACCTCGCCCGCGCCGTCGCCCACGCCCGCCCCGGCACGCGGGTCACACTGACCGTCCGTCACCGCGGCGGCGGCCACCAGCGGCTGACGGCCGTACCCGGGGTCGTCACCTGACCCCCCGGAGCCGGCCCGCGCCGGCGCGGTGAAAACCGCTGGCCCGGCTGCCCGGGCACCGACCACCATGGGGCGCATGCTGAGCACCCTCCTCGCCTTCCTCGGCGCCTGCACCCTCATCGCCGCCTCGCCCGGCCCCAGCACCGTGCTGATCATCAAGCAGTCGCTGCGCAGCAGGCGTTCCGGTCTGCTGACCGTGCTCGGCAACGAGACGGGGGTCTTCGTCTGGGGAGTCGTCGCCGCCTTCGGCCTGACCGCGCTGCTCGCGGCCTCCGAGGTGGCGTACGACGTGATGCGGATCGTCGGCGCGGTCGTCCTGATCGCCTTCGGCGTCCAGGCGCTGCGGCAGGCGCGGCACACCGGGGACGCCGCGGCCGGCTGGGAGGGCGGAGAGAAGAGCGGCTGGGCCGCCTACCGGGGCGGGCTGCTGCTGAACCTCGCCAACCCCAAGGCGGCGATCTTCGCCATGTCCTTCCTGCCGCAGTTCGTGCCCCGGGGAGCCCCGCACCTGCCCGCCATGATCGGTCTTGCCGCGCTGTGGGCGGTCTACGAGATCGGTTACTACAGCCTGTACGTGTGGTTCGTCGGCCGGATGCGGACCGTGCTCTCCCGAGCCGGGGTGCGCCGGCGCCTGGAACAGGTCTCCGGGGGCGTGCTGCTGCTTCTCGGTGCGCGCCTCGCCCTGGAGAGCTGACGTCATGACCGGCCGAGGCGTGCGAGGACCCGCAGACCGGTCGCGCGACCCCCGCTGTCCGGGCAGGATGCTGCCCGTAGTCCCTTGAGGTCCCTCAACCCGCCCAGGGAGGCCCGGATGACCGGCACCGCGCCCGCGCCCTTCACCGCCGACGACTACCGGACCCGCATGGACCGAGCCGCGCGCGCCGCGGCGGACGCCGGTCTCGCCGGGCTCCTCGTGGCCCCGGGCCCGGACCTGGTGTGGCTGACCGGCTACACGCCCCCCGCGGCCACCGAACGGCTCACCCTGCTGGTCCTCGTCCCCGGCCGCGCCCCCGTCCTGGTCGTCCCCACCCTGGAGGCGCCCGACGTGGCGCGGGCGCCCGGCGCGGGCGCGCTGAATCTGCGGGACTGGACCGACGGCAAGGACCCCTACGCCGCCACCGCCGCGCTCCTCGACGTCGGCGGGCGCTTCGGGATCAGTGACAACGCCTGGGCGATGCACCTGCTCGGCCTGCAGCGGGCGCTGCCCGGCACCAGCCATGTCTCCCTCACCGAGGCCCTGCCGATGCTGCGCGCCGTCAAGGACGCGGCGGAACTGGAACTGATGGCGGCCGCGGGCGCGGCCGCCGACGCGACGTTCGAGGAGATCAGGAAGGTTCCCTTCGCGGGCCGCACGGAGTCCGAGGTCGGCGCCGACCTCGCCGGTCTGCTGCGGCGCTTCGGCCACTCCCAGGTCGACTTCACCATCGTCGCCTCCGGCCCGAACGGCGCCAACCCGCACCACGAGGTCGGCGACCGGGTCATCGAGCGCGGCGACATGGTCGTCCTGGACTTCGGCGGCCTCAAGGACGGCTACGGCTCCGACACCTCCCGCACCGTGCACGTGGGCGAGCCCACCGACGAGGAGCGCCGGGTGCACGACCTGGTCCGCGAGGCCCAGGAGGCCGGGGTCCGGGCGGTGAAGCCGGGCGTGGCCTGCCAGGAGGTGGACCGGGCCGCCCGCGCGGTCATCGAGGACGCCGGGTACGGCGAGTACTTCATCCACCGCACCGGGCACGGCATCGGCGTCACCACGCACGAGCCGCCGTACATGATCGAGGGCGAACGGCAGCCGCTCGTGCCCGGCATGTGCTTCTCGGTGGAGCCCGGCGTCTATCTGCCCGGCCGGTTCGGGGTGCGGATCGAGGACATCGTGACGGTCACCGAGGCCGGCGGCCGGCGGCTGAACACCACCGACCGCGAGATGGTCATAGTGGACTGAGCGTCCCAGGAGCCCCCGCACACCCCCGAGTGACAACGGCGCGACCATGACCCAGGCACCGACACCCACCGCGGACACCGTCCGCCGACTGGTCAGTTCCCTGCTCAAGGACGGCGGGGGGACGGCCGGTCCGGAGGTGCGGCCCGTCGCCGAGGGCGGTGGGCACTCCACCTGGTGGGTCGGCGCCCGCCATGTGCTGCGCCTCGCCCCGGACCGTGAGGCCGCCCTGCGCCAGCGCCGGGAACTGCGGCTGCGCGACCTCGTCCGCCCCCACCTCACGCTCGCCGTCCCGACCAGCGTGGCGCACGCCGAGTGGGCGCCCGGGCTGACGTACACGCTCGACACCAAGGTGCCGGGCGGCACGGCGGAGGAGCACGACGTCTCCGCCGTCGGCGAGGCCGACCTCGCGGGTCTGCTCACCGGGCTGCGCGAGGTGCCCGTACGGCAGGCCGAGACGCTCGGTGTCCCGCGTACCGGCCCGCGCTCCCTGGAGGGCCTGCGCCGGGCCGCCGAGAAGGCCGCCCACCTGCTCGCCGGAACCGATGAGTTCGACCCGGTACGGCTGCACCAGCTCACCTCCGCGGCCGCCGTCCAGCTCGCCGCGCAGCCCGGCACCGCGGTCCTCGTCCACCACGGCCTTCGGGGCGAGCACCTCGTCGTCAGCGCCGACGGGCGGGTGCGCGGGGTCCTCGACTGGACCGACGCGGCCGTGGGCGACCCCGCCGAGGACATCGCGGGCCTCGCGGTGGCCGTCGGCTCCCCGGCCGCCGTCCGCGCCGCCACCCTCGCCGGCTACGGCGCCCGCCCCTGTCTGCGTGGCCTGTGGCTGGCCCGCTGCGACACGGTGATCCGCCTCGCCGACCACATCGAGCGGGGTGACACGGCCCCCCTCCCACTGCTCGGCCTCCAGCTCCGCCGCGCCTGGGAGGCGATCCTGCTGGAGCGGGTGACGGAACTCCGGGAGGCAGACGGAGGCGAGGAGCCCTGACACCACCGACTCGCACCCACCCACACACCGCCCGCTTCGGCGCCCGCGCCCAGGATGTGCAGGAGCCCTGGATCGGTGGCCCGCGCGGGGGTCCCGCGGGGACTTCGGTTCGGCGGCTCGTGCGCGGGATGTGCGGGGATTTGGGTTCGGCGCCCGCGCCCGGGATGTGCAGGAGCCCTGGATCGGTGGCCCGCGCGGGGGTCCCGCGGGGACTCGGTTCGGCCAGGCCCCGCCCGCCCCGCCGCCGGGCAGCGGCGTCCCGGCCCTGGCGCCCGCCGGCGGC
>NZ_JBEXXQ010000152.1:0-4158 GCF_040630525.1 Streptomyces sp. NPDC005799 | reverse complement strand
TGTCGTCGTCCCCGGACGCTGCCCCGCGTCGATCTCCTGCTGCTTCACCCAGTTCCGCAGCCTCTCGCGGGAGCCGATACCGAGCTTGTCCGTGATCGCCTGCAGGGCGGCCGTCTCGTTCGGGTAGTCGTCGCGCACCTCGGCGACCATGCGCACCGCGCGACGGCGCAGCTCAAGCGGGTAACGGGAGGATCGTGCCATGACTCAATCCCTTCACGGAATCGAGTCTCTACCTGACACGGGGCGGTTCACAAAATACGAGACACCAACAACACCACCCAGCCCACCGCAACCGGCGCGACCTGCCCATCCCGCCCACACCGCAACCGCTACCCTCATCCGCATGACCACACTCACCCGAGCAAAAAGACAGCAAAGCCATCATTAAGCCACAGCTCAGGAAGGCTCCTCCCCGCAACGCGGGGGTACTTCAGGAGGCCCGGTGCAGATCTCATCCATCAGGGACGTCCTCCCCGCCAACGCGGGGGTACTTCCTTCCTCCGCCACGGATTCACCAAGGAGGACCTGTCCTCCCCACCAACGCGGGGGTACTCCGCGAAGGTCAAGAGCGCGCCGATCCCCGGTGGCGTCCTCCCCGCCGACGCGGGGGTACTTCGACAGTCGAGGATGTCTAGGACAAGCTGGCACAGTCCTCTCCACCGACAAGGGGGTGCTTCGTAGATCGAGTTCAGATCCTCTGCGTGCAGCTCGTCCTCCCCGCCGGCACGGGGCGTTTCGGTGAACCTCGTGACGCTGTTCGTCGCGATCGTATCCTCCCGCCAACATGGGGTGCTCCGAAGGCATCGACGGTTCTGTCGACGATCTTCTGATCCGGACGGCTGAACGGGCCGACTGTTCGCGATCATGTATCGCGTGCTCTCGTGATGTGCTCTTGGAGCTGTTTCCGTACCTGTCCGCGGTGGTGATCGAGGAGGTCGAACGACGGCCGGAAACAGTGGTGTTCAGGACGCGGGTACGGGCGCCGACTGGGGCCTGCCGGTGCGGCCAGAGGTTGGCTCGTGTGCATGGTCGGTACGTACGGAGGTTGCGCGATGTCGCCGTTGGCGGGCTCGGCGTGGTGATCAAGTTGTGCGTGCGCCGATTCCGCTGCGAGAACCCTGACTGCAGATCGGTGACGTTCGGCGAACAGATTGCGGGGCTGACCACCCCGCACAGTCGCTATAGCCCGCTGCTGCGTGGGGTGTTACTGACTTCGGCTCGTCAGGGTGAATTTTGACGAAGTCCCTGATGGCTCTGGGGCGTCGGCCTTATCACGTGGTGTGTGAGATACGCGGATGGGGACGGGCTGACGGCTGGGGGACGCCGGCGCCGGGAGACCCTGCGGATGCACGTGGCCGGGCTGTTCGAGCAGAAGGTCAAGCCATCGGAGGTAGCACGGCAACTGCGGGTGAGTCTGAAGTCAGCAGACCAGTGGCACCAGTTGTGGCCGCACGGTGGTGTGCAGGCTCTGGCCTGTCGCGGCCCGAGCGGTTCGCGGTGCCGTCTGTTACCGCGCTGTCTTCAGGAGCTGGTCGCGTATCTGGAGCAGGGCCCGGCTGCGCACGGCTGGATCGAGGACCAGGTGTGGACCGCGGCGCGGGTGGCCACGCTGATGGGCAGGAGGTTCCACGTCTCCTGTAGCGTCCCGGGGGCCACTCGGTTGATGCACCGGCTCGGCTTCAGCCCGCAGGTTCCCGCACGGCGGGTCGCCGAGCGCGACGAGCAGGCCGTCACCGCATGGAAGGAGGCGACCTGGGCCGAGGTAAAAGAGCCTGGGCGGCCTGCGGCGGCTACATCTGCTTCGAGGACGAGGCAGGCTTCACCCGTCGGCCGCCCAGGGCACGCACTTGGGGGCGGCGCGGCCGCACCCCGCAGGTGACGGTGAGCGGCCGACGCTCGGGACGCCTGTCCGTGGGCGGGCTGATCGCCATGCGCCTCGGCTCCCGGACCCGGCTATGCCACCGCCTGCGCACCCACCGAGCGGGCAAAGGTAACCGTCGCAGCATGGGCGAACGGGACTTCATCGCGCTGGTCCACGGCGTCCACCAGCTCGTCAAGGCGTCGCCAGCTCCTTGACCAGGTGCACGTTCAGATTGTCCCATCCCAGCACCACACCACCGGGGTACCGAGCTGCACGTGGGTCATGACAATCAGGTCGCGGTACTGACGCCAGGAGAAGGCCTTCGGCTCGCCCCGGCGGCCGCGCCAGATGTGCAGCTTGAAGAAGAAACGCGGCTGGTGCCCGGCGCGGTATCAGACCACCCCAGCGACGTTGACCCGTCCGCGGTTGCGGCCGCGCACTCGCACCACCGGCCGGGCTCCGCGCGGGGCCCAGGTGCGGCCCTTCGGCGGCCTCAGCCCCTGACCAGTCTCGTCCTCGAAGCAGATGTGGGCGCCCAAGTGGGCCGCGGTCTTTTTACCTGCGGCCAGTCTTCCACACCTCGATGGCCTCCTCATCGCGCTCCAGGGCCCGCCGCACGGGGACCTGGGCACTCCAGCCGTGCCAGCGCAGCAGCTTCCACACACCCTGCAGGGTGTAAGCCGACGTGGAACATCCGCCCGATCAGCAGCTTGACCCGCTTCAGCGTCCAGCCCTGGAACTCGTCGTCGAAGCCGTGCGCGAACGGACCACGCCGTAACTCCCGTTCCAGCCGCTCCCACTCCCACTGCGCAGGGCTCAACCGTTCCGCCGAGGCCGGCCCCGCCGAGCGCAACGCGTCCGCGCCGCCCTGCTCCCACGCCCGCCGCCAGCGCCGCACCGAACGCACCGTCACCCGCAGATCCCGCGCGACGGCCTCGGTCTTCATCGCCCAAGCGAACCGGTCAGCCGCCTGAAGCCGCACCAGCTCCCGCTTCTCCTGTTCCCTGGGCGTCATCCCGCCCCCATGCGCGTACCGCATGACGTCGTCGTACCGCAACGATCAACAGCCGTCACGGCTCGACGGACTCCACGAGTTCAACCTGAGTAACAGGGGTCAATTGCCCATGGGCAGCCTATGTCTCATGAGGTTAAATACAACCTCATTGATCAGCAATGTGCCGGGTACCCGGCAGGTGATGGAGATGACATGCGTATGCGATGGGTAAAGTTTACGGCAACGGTGGGAGCGGTGCTTGCGGGCTCCACGTTCGCATTGATGGGCACGGATAGTGCTATGGCGGGCACAGCCAAGGGAAATTTAATGATTAGGCCAGACTTTGCAACTGTTTCTAGTATCATGGTTGGAGGGGATTGTTTCGGTGCGAAAAAAGACCAATGGACGAAAACATCTGCACCAGGGAATTTCAGCGGCGAGATCGGCATATACGGGGATGCGCGTTGTGGAGATCTTCACGGATGCGTGTCGCCGCCTCCCGACAATTCCAGCTTCGAAAACTACTGGCTCACCGTCAAAGAAACTGACATTACAGGGTGCGGTGGTTAACCTCGATTCGCCAGTGGGCGTGATTGTCCGATTAGGTTGATGATTCGTTCTGTTTGTCCCGCGTGATTGCGGGTGGGCCTTCGCGTGTCGCTGCGGCTGCGCCGGGGTTCCACGGCACCCAGACGTCGTGCGGGCTGTTCCTTCCTGTCTCGTTGGGGCGGTCGACAGGGCGCTCAGCCGTTGCCAGCAGGTGGTGAACGTCTCAGCCCAGGGCCAAGTGGAGCCGATCCGCAGCCGGCGGCGAGAGCGGTCCGCCAGTCGGGCGAGCTGGGCCGCGCCTGCCTGTTCGGCGGTCAGGCTGGTGACGGCGTAGACCGTCTTGACGGTCTTGCGGTCGGTGCGGCGGCGTTTGATCTGGACGGCTTGGCGGGCTCCGGGGAAGGGGAGGCTGTTGACGGTGGCGACCTTGATCCGGCGGATCTCCGAGCGGCCGTGGCTCATGCCCAGGGTGCGTCCCTGAAGCGGGATGTCTTTCCGGGGAAGGGACTTGAGCTGCCGGCGCAGCTTCTTCTGGTTGCCCTTGACGATCACGATGTAGTCGGCGTGCTCGCGTTGGGGGTGCATGGCGTCGCTGGTGACGACGGTTCCTGCCAGGTCGGCGACGGTGTCCAGCAAGGGCTGGAAGCAGGTGATCTACTCCGAAAATGCCCACCTCCGTCTTGGGTGTCTTCCCGAGGTCGAAGGCGGCGGAGGCTGGGACTATACGGCCTTCGTGGTGAGGGTCACGTCGTGG
>NZ_JBEXXQ010000151.1:0-4177 GCF_040630525.1 Streptomyces sp. NPDC005799 | reverse complement strand
TGCGCAGGGCGGCGCGGTAGGTGGCCGACATGTCGATGGCGACGTGCCGGATGTTCTTGTGCCAGGTCGGGGGCGTGGTGGCGACCTCGGCCAGCCGTGCGTCCAGCCTGGCGGCGTCGGCCTCGCTCACCCTCAGCTCGGGACGCGCCTCCCCGGCGGCCAGAATGCGCTGGAAGGGCACGCCGGTCACTTCGGCGAACACCGTCCGCAGGCTTTCGTGCCGGCCCACGACGTCCGCGAGGGCTGCTTCCAGGGCTGTCCGGTCCAGCCGGCCGGACAGCCGCAGCGTCAAGGGAACGTTGTAGGTGGTGCTCGGACCTTCCAGCTGGTAGAGGCACCACAGGCGGCGCTGGGCGAACGACAGCGGCACCCTCTCCGGGCGCTGCACCGCCTTCAGCGCCGGACGCGCCGAGTCGTCCCGGACGAGGAGCTGGGCGAGACCGGCGACGGTCGGCGCCTTGAAGACGTCCCGCGCGGAGAGCTCCGCGCCCAGCAGCGCCCGTGTCCTCGCCACGAGCTGCATGACCAGCAGCGACTGGCCCCCGAGCGCGAAGAAGTCGTCGTCGACTCCCACGCGCGGCAGGTCGAGGAGCTCGGCGAACACCCCGCACAGCACTTCTTCCTGGGGTGTGCGCGGCGGGCGCAGCGTGACCAGGGCCGTGGAGTCGGGCGTCGCCAGCGCCCGCCGGTCCAGCTTCCCGTTGGCCGTCAGAGGAAGGGTCTTCAGCACGACGAACGCCATCGGGACCATGTAGTCGGGCAGCGTCTTCATCGCGAAGTCCCGCACGGACGCCGTGTCCAGGTCCGCCGTGCGGGCCCCGGCTCCGGCGGGCGCGGCCGGGACGAGGTAGGCGACCAGCTTCCGGCCGGAGCCGGGCCGGTCCGGCAGCGTGGCCAGGGTGCCGGTCATCGGCGGTTCGTCGATGATGGCGACCGTGACACCGGTGACCGTGGGCAGGGCCTCGGCGGTTGCGGCGGTGACGAGCGCGAGCCGGGCACGCACGTCTTGAACCATGGAGGTGATCCGGTCGGTGGGATGGTTCGGGTCGATCGGCAGGTACGCCGCGCCGGCCTTCAGGACCGCGAGGGTCGCGACCATCATCCGCACGCCGCGCGGGACGGCGATCGCGACGATGTCCTCCGGGCCCACCGCCCGGCCGATCAGCCAGTGCGCGAGCCGGTTCGCGCACTCGTCCAGTTCTCGGTAGGTCAGCGGCCCTTCGTCCTCGTCGGGGCCGACCAGCGCCACCGCGTCCGGGGTGCGTTCCACCTGGGCCTGGAACAGCTCCACCCAGCCGCCGGCGAGCAGGTCGTCCGTGGAGCCGGTCCGCTCCGTCAGCAGCAGCCGGCGTTCGTCCTTACCGAGCAGGTCCAGTTGTCCGGCCCGTGCCTGCGGATCGGCCACGGCCTGCTCGACCAGGCGCTCCAGCCGTGCCGCCAGTTCCGCCACCGCCGGCTGGTCGAATAGGTCGGCGCGGTAGTCGAGCCGGAACAGGAGCGCGGAGTCCGGTACGACGGTGAGGGCCAGGGAGTAGTGCAGGGAGTCTCCTCCCGTGGTGGCGACGGTAAGTTTCGCGGCCGAGGTGGAGTACTTCTGACCGGCGTGCGGATAGTTCTGGAAGACAATCACCGTGTCGAAGAGGTCGCCGCCGGTGTCGGTGTCGGTAAGGCGCTGGATGTGGGAGAGGCCGAGGTGCTGGTGGGGGAGGAGGGCCGCCTGTTCGTCCTGGATGCGTGCCGCGAGGTCGCCGACCGGCTCGTCGGCGCGCAGCCGGACCCTGAGGGGGAGGGTGTTGATGAATAGGCTAACCATCGTGTCTACGTCGGCGAGTTCGGCGGGCCGGCCCGAGACGGTGATGCCGAAGACCACGTCCTCACGCCCCGTCATGCCGGACAGCAGCAGCGCCCAGCACATCTGCATCACGGTGTTGACCGTCGCGCCACGCGCACGCGCCCATGCCCCAGCCGGCTGGTCAGGGCCTGAGGGAGCCGGTGGGTCACCAGACCGCGCCGGACCGCGCTGCGGGCGACCTCGTGCCCAGGAGCGAGCAGCGACGGTGCCGACAGCCCGCCAGCGCCTCCTGCCACGCTGCCAGCGCCGCGTCACGGTCCTGGCCCGCCAGCCACGCCACGTACGCACGGTAGGAGGCTGCGGGCGCCAGCCCCGTGTCGTCCCCGCCCCGCTCGTACAGCGCTACCAGCTCCCGCACCAGCAGGGGCAGCGACCAGCCGTCCCACAGGATGTGATGGTTGGTCAGCACCAAGCGGTGCCGGCACTCAGCGAGGCGCAGCAGGACGAACCTGACTAGACCCGGACTTCGCAGGTCGTCGTTTCAGGTCTGTGGCCAGCGGGTTCGTGTGATGTCGGTGTCGAGGAGGTCGAGGAGGTGGAGTTGGACGCCGCGGGTGATCTGGACGGTGGGCGGATCGGTGGTGTTGCCGATCCGCAGGGTGAGTTCGCCGAGGTGGTAGAAGATCATGCGGCCGGTGGGGCGGACCCGGCGCTGGTCCGGGTAGAGGCCGACCATGGTCTGCTCGGACCCCAGAGCGTGTCTGGCCTGCCGTTCGATCAGGCTGAAGACGAGCAGGGCCAGGCAGATGACCTGGATGAGAGCGGCGACACGCCGGTTGTGCTGCACGAAGACCGGCGCGACCGCGAGGGGGCCTTTGAAGTCGTGGTACCGGCGTTCGACCGTGCCCTGGCCTTTGTAGTGGACAAGGATCTGGTCCGGGCCGGCCTGCTCGGCCGGGATGCTCGTCAGCAGCGCCCACCAGCCGTCCACCGCAGCCTCGGCCGCCAGGACGTCCTGGTCGAAGTGCCACTGAAGGGCGGGAGGTTCGCCTTCGCCTCCGGTGATCGTCCAGCGCAGGCAGGAGGTGACGTGCCGCTTGGCTGCGATGACCCCGATCCGGGCCGTGATCTTCTGGTGGGTGCCGTAGTGCCGGCCGCCGGCCGCGCCGGCGAGCCTGTCCATTTCCTCGCCGGCCCGGGCCAGTCGCTTCTCGCGGGCCCGGCGCTGGCCCGCCGCGACAGCAGTGGAGTGCACCAGGATCCGGCGCACCCGGTGCACCGGATCCCGCTTGCGGCGCCCGGCCATGGTGTGGACGTCCTCCAGCACCCGGTAGCTCTCCCGCTCGGCGGCCGGTTTGTCCACGTCCCGCTCGGGCACCCAGTCCACCGCCTGTGCCTGTGCAAGGTCCAAGGCCGCGTAGACCTCGTCCTTGACCTGGGCAGCCGGGACCGGCGCGATGAAATCCACCCCGGCCGCGAGCAGTGCGGCGACATTCGTATAGGACACCAGCTTGGAATCGGCGACCATCAAGAACTTGCGTGCACCAGCCATGCCTTGCAGGTCCTTCATCGCGCCGACGACCTGGCTGACCTCGGCCGCACCCCCGCCGAAGACACGGGCGTGGACAGGAATGCCCCCGTCGGCGGACACCGCGAGCCCGGCCTGGACCTGCTTCAGGTCCACCCGCCGGTCCTTGGGGCGCCCGTAGCCGATGACCGGGTACTGCTCGTCCTGGTCCCCGGCGGGGAAGGCGCCATGGACAGACATGCTGGTCATGTCCCAGTGCAGCCTCGACACGTCGATCCCGAACTCGGCGATCGCCCGGGCACCGACCGTCCCCGCGATCCGCTCCAGCTCCGGCGCGATCGCGTCCAGGGCCCGTGCCAGACGGTCGTCGTTGAGAAGAGCCGGCTCGATGCCGAACACCTCCTCCACCGCCCAGGTACGGGCCCAGTCACCGACCCGCACCAGCGGCGCGGGCGAGGTCAGCCGGTTGGCCACCAGCGCCTCGATCACCTGCCCGTGGGTCAGATGCGCGCTCGCGCCTCCCGGACACACCTCGTCGACGATCCCCGCGACATCCAGCCGACGCAGAAACTCGGCAGCGACAGGCAGAGCGCCCAGACGCTTCTCCACCACGGACGTCACCACCACATCAAGGCGCTGACGCTGAGACCGAGGCCGCGGGGACCGGGAAGTCATCGACACACCCCACCCAACGCCACACCACCGGCCCAGGACACCCCGGACCGGTCACACCATACGAATCAACGACCCGCGAAGTACGGGACTAGTAGACTGTCGTGGCTAATTTTTGGGATAGAGGTGGCGCAGTTTGATGCGTGCGTCGTGGGTGGTGAACTGCCAGTTCACCTGACGTTGGC
>NZ_JBEXXQ010000150.1:0-4530 GCF_040630525.1 Streptomyces sp. NPDC005799 | reverse complement strand
AGCGGCATCGTGACGGGACATTTTTCGTTTCTTCGAGGTGAGGGGCTTCTTCCAGTGCTGATCGCCCCACATCGATGTGTACGCCGGGTCCACGGGGCGCGATCCGCTGTGAACGTCCCCATGCGGGGTGCCAGCTGCCGGCTCCCCGGTTCAGACTCAGGCGAACGGCGGAGCCGTCGCCTGAGCTATCTCATCCAAGGAGCTGACGCTCTGCCGCTCAGCTCGTTTGCTGATAGGCTTTCAGGCCTTTGACAAGCAGGTATGTGCTCTTTAGGTGGTCCTTGTCTTTGAGCGAGCGGTAGATGCCCCACTTCGGCCGGGCACGTTGGCTCAGCCAGGTGTCCAGGCTCGACGCGTGTGCATCAACTACGGTGCGAGAGCCGTCGGTGAGCTTCCAGTTGATCGCCCCGTCCTTGTCGTCGAAGGTGACCTGGAGGTCGACCCCGATCCACTTGTTCTGCAGTGGGGCAAGTGCCGTATGGCCGACGATCTTCCCGCTCAGGGCGGAATTGAACTCGATCGTGGGGGTGCCGTCGTGTTGCCGTAGCGACATCACCATGATGGGAGCGCTGCCTGGCCCCGGCTTCTTGAACTGCATGATGTGGGTGAAGCTCGTGGTCGCTTCCAGGCTGGAGGGGATGTAAACAGAGTCGGTGAAGCGCCATGTCTGGCCTTTGAGTATCTGCAGGTCCGCACCGTCGGCCCGCATGCCCTTGACTTCGTTGCGCTGCCGGTCAGGGCTGGAGTCTCGCTCGTTCATGGGCATGTCGAAGCGGTACGCGCCATCCTGGACGTAGACGTGCTTCACGCCAGGGTCGGAGCTCGCCCGGTCGTCCTCGACCCCTTCGAACGCCTTCAGGCCCGCCCTTGCCGGATCCGCGGTCCAACGCTGCACCCAGTGCATGCCGTCTCCGTCTGCGGTGCTCCCCGGCCGCTGCACTCGCTGTGCCTCGCCGGCCATGGCGTTGCTACCCATGCCTACCAGGGCAAGCCCGCCCGTGGCCGCTGCGGCGGCGAGAACGGAGACGAATGCCTTGCGTCGTGGCCTTGAGATGTGTAATCCCACAGTGTCACCGCTTTCCTGTTCCGGGTCAGTTGATCGAGTAGGGGTCGCCGTAGACCTTCCAGTGCAGCGGCGGTTCAAGGTCGAGATTGTCGTCTCGCAGGAACACCCGCTGTTCGGTGTCGACCCTGCTGGTGTCGCTGTGCGCTCCCTCCGTCTTCATGGCGGCCTTGCGGGCATCCAGGAAGGCATTGAGGTAGGCGGTCTCGTCACCGCCCTGAGTAGGGGTCTTTGCCTTGCTCAGGGCGGTCTTGCGTATGCCGCCGAAGCTGTTCTTGTCATCGCCGGGGCCGTGCATGACGGTGGCGTCGTAGTAGATGAACTGCCCCAGCGTGCGCAGGCCGTCCTTCTTTGCCTGCTCCACGGCGGGGTCGAAGTACACCCTGTCACGCTCGGCGTCCTGGGCCTTCTGGAACACCGGATCCTTGGCCGCCGTATGCCAGGCTTTGACGAAGGCGTCGCCCAGGCCACTGTGGGAGTCTGTCCCGTTCACCCGCTTTAGAGCTGGGAGGAACGGGGCGAGCACGTTGTCCGGCTTCTTGTTGGTATACGCCTGGACGAGTTCGAGCATGTCCCCGGTGCCGGAGCAGAAGCCGATGATCCCTGCCGTGTAACCACGGCCGTCACGGATGTCCTCGATGTAGGTGTACTGCGCCTTCCAGTCGAGCGAGGAATTTTCCGCGCTCGACACCAGCTCCATGGCGATCTCCTTCTCGTGGGGATCGTCCAGCCCGGACACGGCGGCCTTCACCGCTGCTCCGGTGCCGTCGACCGTCTGCGCTGAGGACCCAGCCGGTACCCGGGGAAGCACCCCGGCGTGAGCCGTTCCGACAAGAGCCGCCGAACCGGCTGTCAGCAGCGCCGTCCCGAACACGAAAGCCGTAGTTCGCCGGGAGAGATGGCGTGAGGGGTTGTGTCGCATGCCTCTTCGTCCTCCTATGACATTGAGCCTTGCGAGTGCGGCGGAAAGGCTAGCGATCGTAAATTGAGAAAATTAGGGCAACTGGCCAGTACAGTGCGCTTCTTAAGTTTCATTTAAGGTGGGCTTGAGTTCAGGTTTAGCCTCGCCTTCGCGTACGGCGATCTCCTGAACCATCGAGCGCACTTTGTGTGCATTTCCTGTTCCATGCGGCGAAGGGGCAGTGAGTGCCACTCCTCGCCGTCGTGGGGAGAACGACGTGAGAGAACGACAACTGTCCCTGACGCAATGCCTAGTCGGTCGGCCATGCAACGGCCTGCCACCTGCGATTGGCGTGGGAGGCGCGGAGTTCCGTCGCCCGAAGCGTCGCCGTGATATCTGCCTCTACTTGACAGATGGCATCCATGCGAGCATCAATTGCAATCTGGCCAAATCATTTCCACAGCGACGCATGCAGGGACTGTCAGCCGGATTGCATGCTGCGGGACGGACGAAATTCGTGGAGACATCCCACAGTGCTGGCATGGCATGCAGCTCACGAACAGGCGCGGCTTCATCATGGGTGCCGTAACAGGGTCAATCCGTTATCGGTCTGCAAACCGCTGATGGGTGTGGCTCTCCTGTAGGGACGTTCCTGATCAGGCGGTGAGGCCGTAGTTGGGGTGGTCGGGAGTGGGGTAGAGGCGTTTGTGTTCGCGGGCGAGGTGAAATGCCTAGTAGGTGTTGAAGTCGCCGTTGTCTTTGAGGGCCCGGAGTTTGAGGATGGCCTCGGCGCCTTTGAGGCCCCAGCGGCTGCCGGTGATGTCGAGTCGGTCGCCCACGATGTGACGGCAGGCGCCTTCGATCGCGCCGGTGGCGATCGGCCAGCCCGCCGACAGGGCGGTGTCGTAGCGGAGTTGGCCGAGGAGCCTTTATCATTCCAAGAGTTCGCCGATTCCCCGCCCGGCCCCGGGTGAGCCGGCGCGAACCGTCCGGGCTGGTCCTCGATCAGCCAGCCCCGTTCCACCAGCCGCTTCAGCTTCCCCCGCGTCCCCTCGATCTTCGCGGTCACCGCGGGCAGCCCGATCCGGGGCACGATCTGCTTGGCCTGCATCGGCCCCGACGCGTCCGCGATCACCTCCACGATGTCCCGATAGACATCCGGCAGTACGTCCGTCGGGAGACCCTCCCGCCAGTGCGGCACCATGATCGCCCCCACCACCCGCACTTCGGGCTCCACCTGCGTCTCCGGCGCCGCCGACTCCCGCGGTGTCGCAGTCTCGACCACGTCCTGCCCGGACAACTCGCCGAGCACCTGGGCCACCGTCTCGCGCGTCACCCGCAGCCGCGACCACACCTCCCGCTCGCCCTCAAGACGCGCGGTCAACTCGGCGATATTCGCCTCGAGTTCCTCCACCCGGACACGGGCCGCGGCCTCCCGCGCCTCCAACTCCTCGATCAACGACACCATCGACGCCCCCTACTTCCCCCGCCACAGTAGAAGGACGCCTACCCCGCCCACACCGTCAACCGGCGTTCTTCCAGCTCAGGTCTTCCCCGGAGAAGAGCCACACCCATCGGGGCTACGTCGGCGTGGTAGTTCCTCACCAGCACCTGGCAGTTACAAAGATGTTCCAGTAGCCATCGTCACTATGGATCTCAATGGTTTTGATGTGTTTCGTCCTAATCTGGCCGGAATTACACTTCTGTGCCGCCTGTGATTTCGCTAGCTCGGTCGCCAGCTGCTTGGAGGGATCGACGCCGGCCCCGTCGACGACGCAGCGGCTGCCGCCTGTTGGTTGTGTGCAGGGTTCGGCGGCTGTTGCGGTGCTGACGGTGGCGAGTGTGGCGCTGCTGGCAAGGGTGGCAGTGATGAGGGCCTTGGCTATCAGTGTCCGCATGACTGGTGCTCCTTCCGATTCTTGTTCTGGGGCATGGAATCTGGTCATTTGGATCCTTACCTAGTTGGTGTTGTTGGTCGTAGAGGCAAACGACACGCTGCGATCTCTCGGGTTGGGGTCAGTGATCGGTGAGAGTCGGTGGTGCTGGTCTGGTGGTGTGCTGTGTCGGTGCTGGTCAGTGGGGTGCTGGGGCGGGACCGGCACTGTCATGAGGTGAGAGGTCGTGGGTGGGCGTTGCTGTCGTGGGGCTTTATCTCATGGCAGCTGATGCTGTCTCAGTTTCGTGAGTTGTCGACGCGGCATGTGCGTGCGGTCGCTGAGGTGGTGGGTGTTTCGGAGCGTACGGTGTGGCGCTGGCTGGAGCAGACGAATGTTTCCGGGAGTGTGGAGGCGCCGGTCCGGCGGGGGTATGCGGTGTCGGACGAGGTGTGGGAGTTGTTGGGTGAGGCGGAGGGTAATATCTCGGAGCTGAGGCGTCGGCTGGTGGCTGCCGGCGGTGAGGCCCCGGTTCCGTCGATGTCGACGTTGTGCCGGGTGGTCCGCAGGGATCGTCGGGCGGGGCGGGTTTTGCTTAGTGCGTTGTGGCTAACCGGATTTCGTTCGAGGTGTGCGGCGCGGGTGATCATCTGGACAGAGGTGCGGGTGCGGCCGCGGGCATGAAAGAACGG
>NZ_JBEXXQ010000149.1:0-4750 GCF_040630525.1 Streptomyces sp. NPDC005799 | reverse complement strand
TGGTCGCAGACGAACTCCCTGCGCCTGGAACTGCTGCCGCGCGGCATCTCCGTCACCGGACTGCACGTGGGGTACGTGGACACGGATTTGACCGCCGGCGTCGACGCCCCCAAGTCCGACCCCCGTGACATCGCCGCACTCGCCCTCGACGGCATCGAGACCGGCGCCCACGAGGTCCTCGCCGACGACATTTCCCGCCAGGTCAAGGCAGGTCTGGCCGGCGACCTCGCGGCACTGTATCCGCAACTGGCCAAGTAACCACGCCCTTCCCGCTCAAGGAGCCGGCCACATGCCCACCCAGGACCCCCGCCCCACCATCCACATCCCCGGAACTACCAGCCACACCATCGCCCCGCGCACAGGACGCGCCACCCGCGAAGGCGCCCTGCGCTACCTCAAAGCCGGCACCGGCGCTCCCCTGGTCCTGCTGCACACTCTGCGCACCCAGGCCGAGCACTTCCGTTTCCTCATGCCGATGCTCTCGCACCAGTACACCGTGTACGCCCTCGACCTGCCCGGGATGGGCTATTCCGAGATCGTGCCCGGCGCCTCCTACGACGAGCCCGCGCTGCGTGCGGGCGTCAAGCGGCTGCTGACCGAACTCAACCTGCACGACGTGACGTTGGTCGGCGAGTCCCTGGGAGCGGTGCTCGCCCTGACCACCGCGGCCGACCTCCCTGAACGGGTGCGCCGCGTCGTCTCAGTGAACGCGTACGACTACCGCGACGGAATCGCCCGCTCCAGCCTCCTCGCCCGCCTGGTGATCAGCGGGATCATCGCGCCAGGGGTGGGCAGTTTGATCGCCCAGCAGGAGCCCAAGCCCGTCCTTCGCAGAATCCTGCAGGGCGGCGTCGGCGACAAGACCGCTTTTCGGGAGGACTACCTGGACGAACTCCTCCAGTCAGGCAGGCGCCCCGGCTTCCCGACCGTCGCCCGCGCCCTGTACCGGAACATGCCCACCCTCATAGCGGCCCGCTCGCGCTACCCCGACGTCAAGGCCCCCGTCCATCTCGTCTACGGCGAGAACGACTGGTCCCGGCCCTCGGACCGGGAGGCCAACAAGAAGCTGTTGCCCACCGCCGACTTCACCGAGGTGCCGGGAGCGGATCACTTCATCTCGCTGGAGAGGCCGGAGGCGGTGGCCAACCTCTTGAACGCCATGGCATGACCGGCGTGGCCACTGAACGCCACGCGGCGGGACGGGGCGACTCCGGTCGCCGGGTTCACGGAACAGTCGTGATGTCCCGGCCTCCGAGGCCGCCCGGCCGACGGCACGATGCAGCCAACGCGGTCGTCTGGGCCTCCTCGGAGCGTGCCGCGCGCCAGGTCACCGGGCAGGTGCTCGCGGTCAGCGGCGGGTACTCGATGCCTTGATCAGGGGCTGCTTGAGGCGGGAGGCCCGGCGCGCGGAGTGCCCGCCGGGCCTCAAAGGCGCGGTCCCGGTCAGGGGGCGCCGAGATGCTCGTAGCGCTCAGGCAGCGCGCGTTCGATGAGCTTGCCGGCAGGGTTGGGGGCAGCTCGTCCGCGAAGTCCGCACTGCACAGCACCTGTTAGGGACGACGCACTCTCGGACGTGGTCCGTCAGGTAGTGGTAGCCGTCCTCGTCCAGACGGCCGGCGTCTTCGACCATGGCCAGCGTGCTGCTCCGGAGGCCGGGCGGCTTCGAGACCTTCTCCAGGCCGTTGCGCGGTACTCGAACGGCACCACGTCGCACTCGAAGAACACCATCCCGGCCTCGCCCGGGAACGTCTCAGACGGACCAGGACGGTGGCCGGAGCTGCGCGGTCTGACCGACGACGCGTGGATCTCCCCGTTCCCTGCGGGAGGCTCCACGAAGCTGGTGAACGAGCTGGCCGAGGCAGCCGACGAGAAGTAGCTGAACAAGACCATCGCCCGCTACGGCCGCGTCGATCTTTCGTGCATCGACGAACTCGGGCACCTGGAACTGGACCGGTACGGCGCCGAATTGCTGTTCCAGGTCCTGACCGAGAGCAAGGAGAAGAACAGCGTCGCCATCGCTTCCGACGAGTCGTTCGGGAAAGCGCACATGTTCCGGCGAACCCGTGTCAGTCAGCGGCTGAACAGCACGGGTTCAAAATGGAGAGATGGACCACTGAGCTGGACGTATCCTGCGTGCTGTGACGGCGATATACGTGCTGGACGGCACCCAGGTGAGGACGCTGGAAGACTTCTGGCGACTCATCGGCGAGGCGGTCAACGGCCCTGGAGGCTACTTCGGCAAGAACCTCGACGCCTTCGCTGACTGCCTCAGCGGTGGCTTCGGGCAGCCCGACGACGATGACTACGTTGTTGAATGGCGTGACCACCAGGCGTCTCATGAGTATCTGGGCTATCCGGAGACGGCTCGCCAGCTGGAGATTCGCCTCTCACGCTGCCATCCCACGAACCGTCCTGCTGTCAGCGCGGATCTGGCTGTGGCGCAAACAGAGCACGGGCCGACCGTCTTCGACTGGCTGATCACGATCTTCGAGGATCGGGCCCCTGGCGTCCTGCGGCTTCAGTAACCATCAATGCCCAGTCTTCACCGCTCCGGCAAACGGCCCGCATCGACGTGGTCGGCGAGATAGATCATGGTGGCTTCGGGGTCCATGCCGAAGCGGCGGCGACGAGTTTGGGATCCATGGTGTTGACCAGGTCGAGCAGTCGAGTGCAGCGGATCATGCGGGGCGGGAAGCCGCAGGCGTCGAGGACGTGGCTGACGTAGGCGGTGGACGCCGGTCCTCGGCCGGACTTCGTCTGACGGGTGACCATCACGTGGGGATTGTCGGTCCGCTGGGCTTCGCGGTGAGCCAGACAGCGTTCCAGCACTGCCCAGGACGCCGGGTCCAGGGGGACCGGATGCGGGCGGTCGCCGAGCCGGGTGGTCCGGGCATGAGGGTCGAGGTCAGCGGTCTGCAGCATCTTGACCTCGCGACTTGAGGCGCCGTGCAACAGCGCGAGCATGCCCAGCAGGGCCTCGTGCGGGTGGACGGCCGGACCGGTGGTCCAGCGGCGGAACAACACGCGCTGCTGATCCAGTGTCAGTGTCGCTCCGGTGAAGCCGCTGGGACCTTGGGCGGTCAGACCGTGAGAGGGATCGACGAGCACGATCTTCCGAGAACGCGCGAATCGGAAGAACTGCCCGAGCACGACCAGCCGACGCTTGCGTGCCTTGGGCGAGCCGGCGAGGAAGGCTTCGACATCGTGGACGTCGGTCAGCGCCCAGTCCTGCTTGTCGCGTCCGCTGGCGAGGAAGCGGGCAAGGTCACGCAGGATGGCCAGGGCCGCCTCGACGGTCGCATCGCTGCGCCTCGACGCATTCGGCCTGGAACTCCCACGGATCGGCGGTCACTGGCTCCAGAAGGACGGCACCGCCCTCGATCACCCGCAACTGGGATGTCACCGGCACACCTTCCTCGCACCTGACCGATCAAGGCAGCACCTGGAAAATCTGAGCGCCACCGTGAAGACCAACGAGGACCGCAGAAGATGGATACGGGCCGGTGGCAGCAGAGATTCTCAAGAAGGAACATGTGCCAGCCCCAGATTGGACGAAGACCTTCAACGGCACCGTCATCGAGACCGGTACCGACTCGTACCGGCTCGCCGGCACCCGAGCCAAGGCGGAACAGGCTGCCGCGGCCTGGGCCGCCGGGGGTGAGCCTGCCGCTGAGCAGGACGGAACAGTGAGCGGTTGTCGTGGGAGCCGGAGGTCACACGCTGTTGAACGGGGCCGGCCGAGGCCTTTGACGGCCGTCCCACCGCCACCTGCCGAAAAATACGGCAACAGAGTCACCCCGGTTGGTGGCACACCTGAGTCGGTCGCCGCCGTACGTCGAAAACGCACGCACCGCGTGGGCCTGGAACGGCTACGGCTTGCCGCGCAGCAGGACCGCTTCGATGCCGTGGACGAACACCTCGATGCTCAGGTCGAGTTGAGTGCGGTCGTAGGTGTCGATGTCGAGGTCGACGAGGCGGGCGAAGGTGCTCAGTTCGTGCTCGCGGCCCTCCAGGGTGCGGCGGGCCATGGCGCGCCGGGGGCGGTCGCCGCCGCAGGTGACGTATACGACGTCCTGGCCGTAGGCCATGCAGATGTTGGACAGGAGCGCGAGGGCGCGCAGGGCGGAGGCGTCATCGATGCCCGCGTCGGTGAGTGCCTGGCTGACCGCTTCGATGGGGTGGCCGAGGTCGGCGCTGAGCTGGCTGTCCAAGCGCAGGTGTTCCGCAAGGGCGCCGGTGGCGATCACGGCGTCGGCGAAGGCGTGCGCGTAGCGGCGTACGACCTCCTGCCAGGGGGCGTCGGCGGGGAGGCCGAGGTCGGGGGCGTTCTCGGCGAAGGCCTCGTGGGCCATGAGGCGCAGGAGTGTGTCGCGGTCACTGACATGGTGGCGTACGGCCTTGCGGTCCACACCCAGTTTGTCGGCCACGGCCTGCACGGTCAGGGCATCGGTGTCCGGGCCGAGTGAACGGGCCGCGTCGACGATGCCCTGCAGGCTGAGCCCGGCCCTGCGGCCCACAGGCCGCCGTCGCCCACGGTCGGCTGGTGTGCTGTTTCCTGCGGCGACCACGGCTCTCCCTTGGTGACCTCTGTGACCTGCGGGGTCTTGACCTCATTCGGTAGTGAGTCTAGCTTGCATTCAGCTTCAGTTCCCGACCGGGAACTGAAGGCCTGGGCTGAGTCGACAGACAAAGGAGTTTCGACATGGCCAGTACCGAGAAGACCCCCCGCGTCGACCCGGTCGTCACCCGC
>NZ_JBEXXQ010000148.1:0-4832 GCF_040630525.1 Streptomyces sp. NPDC005799 | reverse complement strand
GCCGTTTTCCTGGCCCGCCGCAGTCCGCTGATCGTGCTGGACAACTGCGAGCACCTCATCGACTCCTGCGCCGAGCTCGCGCACGCGCTGCTGTCCGCCTCCCCCCAGCTGCGCATTATTACGACGAGCCGCCGGGCGCTGGGGATATTCGGCGAGCATGTCTTCGCCGTCCTTCCGCTGGCACCGGACGACGCGGGGGAACTGCTGCGCGACCGGACCACCGCCGTGCGCCCGGAGTTCCGGATCACCGAGGGCAACCGCGCCCAGGTCCGTCAGCTGTGCGAGGACCTGGACGGGCTGCCGCTCGCCATCGAACTGGCCGCGTCCCGCCTGCGGACCCTCACCATCGACGAGGCGGTGAACCGGCTGGAGAACCGCTTCGGGCTGCTCACAAGTGGCAGCCGGGTCGCCCGGCCGCACCAGCGGACACTCCGTGCGTTGATCGACTGGAGCCACGAGCTGTGCACCCCCGCCGAGCGGCTGCTGTGGAACCGGCTGTCGGTCTTCGCCGGTGCCTTCGGCCTGGACGCGGCCGAGGCCGTCTGTGCGGGCGACGGCATCGATCGGGACGAGGTGCTCGATCTCCTCGACCGGCTGGTCGCCCAGTCCGTCGTCCTGCCCACCGAGCACGAGGGCATGCCGCGCTACCGGCTGCTGGAGACCATCCGCCAGTACGGGCGGGAACAGCTCGCCGAGTCCGGCCAGGAGCAGCAGACGCTGCGCCGGCACGACGCCTTCTACCTGGCCCTCGCCGAGCGCATCGCCGACAGCTGGTACGGCCCCGGCCAGCACGAGAGCCTGGCCCGGCTGCGTGCCGAGCATGCCGATCTGCGCGCGGCCCTGGAGCGGGGTGGCGACCCGCAGGCCACCCTGGCGCTGGCCGCCGCGCTGCGCTTCCACTGGTGCGAGGGCGGATTCCTCGGTGAGGGGCGCCGCTGGCTCGACCGGGCACTCGCCGCCGCGCCGGAGCCCACCCCGGCCCGGGCCAGGGCACTGTGGGTCGCCGCCCTGGTGGCGGTGCTGCAGCGCGATCACGCTACGGCGTACCAGTGGCTGGACGAGGCCGGAGCGCTGGGCGAGCAACTGGACGCCCCGGTTCTGTGTACCGACGTCCAGAGCCTGCGCGGCACGCTGGCGCTGTTCAGCGGCCGGCTGGAGGAGGCCGTTTCCCTGCTGGGGGCAGCGGCGGCCGATCTCATGCGGGCAGGCGAGGAGATCGGGGCTGTCTACGCTCTGATTCAGATGGCCACTGCCCAGTCCCACCTCGGGGATCCAGGCACCACGGAGACCTGCAGGCAAGCGGTCGCCCTCGCCGAGGCGCATGACGAGCGGTTGGCCCGCGCGCATGCTCAGTGGACGCTCGGCTACGACGCCTGGATGCGCGGCGACCTGGCGGAGGCCTCGGTCATGATCCGGACCGCGCTGGAGAACGAGCGGGGCTTCAACGACTACGCCAGGGTCGCACTGATGCTGGACAAGCTCGCCTGGGTCACCGCCGCGGCCGGTGACCACAAGGAGGCGGGGCGGCTGCTGGGGGCCGCGCGTGGCCTGTGGCTGGACATCGGCATGCCCATCTCGGCGTTCGGCCCGCACATGGTCGAGCAGCACGCCCAGTGCGAGGAAGACATCGTACGGGCCCTGGGCCTGGCGGGTTATGAGACGGCCCTGGCGGAGGGGGGCGGCCACCGGGGCACCGACGAGGCCATCGCCTTCGCCCAGCGCACCGCGTCCGAACCAGCTGTCGTGCCTGTCCCTGCCGCGCCCGGTGCTGCCCCAAACACGCTGACCCCCCGGGAGCGGGAAGTGGCCGCGCTGGTGGCCGAAGGCATGAGCAACCGGCAGATCGCAGCCGCGCTCGGACGCTCCTCACGCACGGTCGACGGCCACCTGGAGAACATCCTGGCCAAGCTCGGCTTCGCCTCCCGCGCCCGGGTCGCCTCCTGGTGGACAGCGAACCAGGCACCCACCCCGTAGGACAACCCCGTAGAAATACCCGGGCCCAGTGGGCTCGGGACCGTAGAAATGCCCATGGCGTCGAGGCTGGTCCCGCGCCGATCCTTCCGGCATGACACACGACAAGGCGGGCTCTTCTGCGCCGCGGGGCTGGGCTCCGCAGCACGGGAAAGCGCCGGACCCATGTCAGTCACCGCTTCCGCGCCCCGACACCTACCGCGCCCGGAAGCGCCAGCCGGCCACGGGCACCAGAAGTACGTGAGCGCCCCGGGCCGGCACGAAGGACACCGTCGAGATCGGCAACCGCCGCACGTTGCAATCCAGTCAATGGGTCGCTGACAACAAGGAACTCAGAGGGCGTTAAGTCCGTTTCTGATATTGGCCGCGTCCGGGTTGCTCAAGGAGTCCCTGGCGGACGAGTCGGCCCAGGCGGGAGCGGGTGACGTTGATCGAGGGCTCGTCCGTGGGCAGGCCAAGGTGTTCGTGCAGATCGCGGACGCGGAACACTTTCCCGGGATGCTCGTTGAACGCGGTCACGATGCGCTGGTAGACGGTGGCGTTCTCCGCGGCGGCGGGTTCGTGGTCGGGCGTGGTGAGGCCGTCGATGACCTTGCGGGTGGCGGCCAGTTCGGCCAGGCGGGCCTCGGTCTCGGCCAGGGCGGTGGTGAACTGTTCGATCTGTTCGCGTAGTTGGTCGGCGCGGGCGGCGGTCTCGTCGTGCTCGGCCTGCAGCAGCCGCAGGAGTTCGTGGGCGTTCACGCGGCCAGCTCCATCTCGTCCCGCCAGGCGGGGCTCGGGACGGTGAGGCGCCGGAGCATGCCGGCGGTGGCGGCCCAGTAGACGCGGGAGGCCGCGTTGTCGGGCCGGTGGTCGTAGTCACGGGCCAGGCGCCGGTGCAGCATGAGGGTGCCGTTGACCTGCTCGACCCGCCATCGGATGGGCTGTGGGACGAAGCCTTTTCCCTGGTTGGCGGGGTTGCGGCGGACCACCTCGACGGTGATGTCGTTCACCGCCCCGTGGATGATGACGGCGTCCTTGAAGCCCTGGTCGACCAGGGCCTTCTCCAGGCGCATCCCGCATCGTTCGGCCGCCTGGTCCAGCAGGGCGATGCCGGCCTCGTTGTCGTGCGCGGAGGCGGGCAGGACCACCACACCGATGATCAGGCCCAAGATGTCCACGGCGAGTCCGCGCTTCCTTCCGGGGGTCTTCTTGTTCGCGTCCAGTCCCGTCGTCTTCTTCGGCACCCCGGCCGCCACGCGGACGGACTGGGTGTCGATGATCACCAGGGACGGGTCCTCTAATCGTCTGGCCCGCTCCCGCACCTGACAGCGCAGGATCTCCTGGATCCGCTGGTCAAGGCCGTCCTGGCGCCACAGGGTGAAGTAGTAGAACACAGCAGACCAGGCCGGGAGGTCGTGCGGCAGGAGCCGCCACTGACAGCCCGTCCGGTTCTGATAGAGCAGCGCGTTCACGACCTCGCGCAGGTCGCAGGAGCCCGGGTCCCCGGTCGCCGACCGCGCCACCCGCTCCTGCTTCCACGCGGTGACCAGCGGCTCGATCAGCGCCCACTGCTCGTCGGACAAGTCGGTTGCGTACGGCATCCGTTCCATGCCCGCGACCCCATCATGCACACGACATGATGCGAGGACGGAACCGTCCCATCACCCACGAACGGGCGACACCAGACCATCCCGAACGGGACTTAACGCCCTCTCAAGTGACGAACACGGAGCGGGGCCTTTCCCGTAGATCATTCCTGTCCGCCGCGACGGCCGTCGCGGCCGCAAGCGCTCTGGCCGGCGGCGCTGTGCTCGCCGGCGCTCCCAGGGCGGGCGCCGCTACCGGCGCGAACGTCGAGTGGCGACTCACCAGTGATCCCGCAGACGCCAGGGCCACCTACGCGGAAACGATCAAGGGGATTCTGAGTCATACGAGGGCCTACCAGATCGCACCAAGAGACGGAGTCCGCCCCGTCTCGATCACCTTGCAAAACGGGGACGACTGGTACACCGCCCTTGACGTGCACGCCGAGGACAGACCCGAGTTCATCCGGATATTCATGCGCCGGTCGGACGCCTACATCATGGGTTGGCGCCAGGGCACCGAGAACGGAGTCGGTGACATAGCCTGGGGCAACTTCTTCACGCTGGAAGCCGCAGCGTACGCAACCCTGCAGGATGGGACCCTCAACCCTGCTCGGCTGCCGGATTCCACAGCCTCGAACACGAGCAGGCGGCACGAGGGACTTTCGTCCTACACCGAGTTGGAGCGACAGGGCGGCATCAGCCGGGTCGGCATGCAGATCACTCCCGCCAACCTCAACGAGTCCGTACTGGTCCTTCAGGACGGCCTCGGCAGTACCGTCAGGGACGTGGCGCGGTCGCTCCTGCGGGTCATCGTGGCGTTCGCCGAAGGAGCCCGGTTCCGGGACCAGGCGGCCGCGACCGCCACGGCGTTCGGCAACGGCCAGCCGTACACCGTGACCGAGCAGCACGCTCAACAGCAGAACAGCTGGCTTGATCTCAGCAGGCAGTTTTTCGCTTGGCTGTCTGTGAACTGGAGAAACAACAACGTCGCTTACCCAATGGCGTTGGTGAGCCTGATGATGGCGCACCACTCGGGCCAGGGCGACGCCAACCGCCACAGAGAGCTTGACGAGACCGCGACGTGCTACGTCTCGCAGGACGGCTTCGCCGACCACACGACCGTGCAGGATGCGATCGACATGGCCCCCGCTCACGGCGCGGGGTACCGAATCGTCATCGACAAGGGCGTCTACCACGAGGTGAGTCGGCGGCGGGAATCTCACCCGCCGCCGCTCTCAGAACCGTGCGGGAGCCTCTCGGCTCACACGGCTCCCGTCGCCCAGCCATCAGGCT
>NZ_JBEXXQ010000147.1:0-2988 GCF_040630525.1 Streptomyces sp. NPDC005799 | reverse complement strand
GCGAGTGGAGGGAACGCGGGGAAGTGAAACATCTCAGTACCCGCAGGAAGAGAAAACAACCGTGATTCCGGGAGTAGTGGCGAGCGAAACCGGATGAGGCCAAACCTACGACGTGTGAGACCCGGCAGGGGTTGCGTCGTGGGGGTTGTGGGATCTCTCTTCCACGGTCTGCCGGCCGTGGGACGAGTCAGAAACCGTTGATGTAGGCGAAGGACATGCGAAAGGTCCGGCGTAGAGGGTAAGACCCCCGTAGTCGAAACGTCAGCGGCTCGTTTGAGAGACACCCAAGTAGCACGGGGCCCGAGAAATCCCGTGTGAATCTGGCGGGACCACCCGCTAAGCCTAAATATTCCCTGGTGACCGATAGCGGATAGTACCGTGAGGGAATGGTGAAAAGTACCCCGGGAGGGGAGTGAAATAGTACCTGAAACCGTGTGCCTACAAGCCGTGGGAGCGTCGGAACGAGGTTTGCCTTGTTCTCGTGACTGCGTGCCTTTTGAAGAATGAGCCTGCGAGTTTGCGGTGTGTTGCGAGGTTAACCCGGGTGGGGTAGCCGTAGCGAAAGCGAGTCCGAAGAGGGCGGTTCAGTAGCATGCTCAAGACCCGAAGCGGAGTGATCTAGCCATGGGCAGGTTGAAGCGGAGGTAAGACTTCGTGGAGGACCGAACCCACCAGGGTTGAAAACCTGGGGGATGACCTGTGGTTAGGGGTGAAAGGCCAATCAAACTCCGTGATAGCTGGTTCTCCCCGAAATGCATTTAGGTGCAGCGTCGTGTGTTTCTTGCCGGAGGTAGAGCACTGGATAGGCGATGGGCCCTACCGGGTTACTGACCTTAGCCAAACTCCGAATGCCGGTAAGTGAGAGCGCGGCAGTGAGACTGTGGGGGATAAGCTCCATGGTCGAGAGGGAAACAGCCCAGAGCATCGACTAAGGCCCCTAAGCGTACGCTAAGTGGGAAAGGATGTGGAGTCGCAGAGACAACCAGGAGGTTGGCTTAGAAGCAGCCACCCTTGAAAGAGTGCGTAATAGCTCACTGGTCTAGTGATTCCGCGCCGACAATGTAGCGGGGCTCAAGCGTACCGCCGAAGTCGTGTCATTGCAGCAATACTCCCAACGGAGGCTGTGATGGGTAGGGGAGCGTCGTCTGCCGGGTGAAGCAGCACCGGAAGGTAGTTGTGGACGGTTGACGAGTGAGAATGCAGGCATGAGTAGCGATTCACACGTGGGAAACGTGTGCGCCGATTGACTAAGGGTTCCTGGGTCAAGCTGATCTGCCCAGGGTAAGTCGGGACCTAAGGCGAGGCCGACAGGCGTAGTCGATGGATAACCGGTTGATATTCCGGTACCCGCTGTGAAGCGTCAAACATCGAACCTTCTGATGCTAAGGCCGTGAAGCCGCCCCGGAGCCTTCGGGCAAAGGGGAGTGGTGGAGCCGCCGGACCAAGGTGGTAGTAGGTGAGTGATGGGGTGACGCAGGAAGGTAGTCCATCCCGGGCGGTGGTTGTCCCGGGGTAAGGGTGTAGGCCGGTGTGTAGGTAAATCCGCACACCTTGTGGCTGAGACCTGATGCCGAGCCGATTGTGGTGAAGTGGATGATCCTATGCTGTCGAGAAAAGCCTCTAGCGAGTTTCATGGCGGCCCGTACCCTAAACCGACTCAGGTGGTCTGGTAGAGAATACCGAGGCGTTCGGGTGAACTATGGTTAAGGAACTCGGCAAAATGCCCCCGTAACTTCGGGAGAAGGGGGGCCACGCCTGGTGAGAGCACGTGCTGCTCGAGCTGGGGGTGGCCGCAGAGACCAGCGAGAAGCGACTGTTTACTAAAAACACAGGTCCGTGCGAAGCCGTAAGGCGATGTATACGGACTGACGCCTGCCCGGTGCTGGAACGTTAAGGGGACCGGTTAGTCGAGATTCGTCTCGGCGAAGCTGAGAACTTAAGCGCCAGTAAACGGCGGTGGTAACTATAACCATCCTAAGGTAGCGAAATTCCTTGTCGGGTAAGTTCCGACCTGCACGAATGGCGTAACGACTTCTCGACTGTCTCAACCATAGGCCCGGTGAAATTGCACTACGAGTAAAGATGCTCGTTTCGCGCAGCAGGACGGAAAGACCCCGGGACCTTTACTACAGTTTGATATTGGTGTTCGGTTCGGCTTGTGTAGGATAGCTGGGAGACTGTGAACTCCGGACGCCAGTTCGGGGGGAGTCGTCGTTGAAATACCAGTCTGGTCGTGCTGGATGTCTAACCTGGGTCCGTGATCCGGATCAGGGACAGTGTCTGATGGGTAGTTTAACTGGGGCGGTTGCCTCCTAAAGGGTAACGGAGGCGCCCAAAGGTTCCCTCAGCCTGGTTGGCAATCAGGTGTTGAGTGTAAGTGCACAAGGGAGCTTGACTGTGAGACCGACGGGTCGAGCAGGGACGAAAGTCGGGACTAGTGATCCGGCGGTGGCTTGTGGAAGCGCCGTCGCTCAACGGATAAAAGGTACCCCGGGGATAACAGGCTGATCTTCCCCAAGAGTCCATATCGACGGGATGGTTTGGCACCTCGATGTCGGCTCGTCGCATCCTGGGGCTGGAGTCGGTCCCAAGGGTTGGGCTGTTCGCCCATTAAAGCGGTACGCGAGCTGGGTTTAGAACGTCGTGAGACAGTTCGGTCCCTATCCGCTGTGCGCGTAGGAGTCTTGAGAAGGGCTGTCCCTAGTACGAGAGGACCGGGACGGACGAACCTCTGGTGTGCCAGTTGTTCTGCCAAGGGCATGGCTGGTTGGCTACGTTCGGGAGGGATAACCGCTGAAAGCATCTAAGCGGGAAGCCTGCTTCGAGATGAGGACTCCCACCCACTTGATGGGGTAAGGCTCCCAGTAGACGACTGGGTTGATAGGCCGGATCTGGAAGCACGGTAACGTGTGGAGGTGACCGGTACTAATAGGCCGAGGGCTTGTCCTCAGTTGCTCGCGTCCACTGTGTTAGTTCTGAGGCAACGAC
>NZ_JBEXXQ010000146.1:0-4980 GCF_040630525.1 Streptomyces sp. NPDC005799 | reverse complement strand
ATTACAAGAGCCCGATCGACGAACGTGACTACCGAGCCACCCTCACCGAGGGACGGGCCGCATAGATCGTCTCCACACTGCGAGGGGATTGACACCCGCCTCGACCTCAGGCTCACGGCATAACTGCACATTTGGCCAGCAGGATCTTCGGGGAGTCGCCGTCCGGGGATCGGATTACTCAATGACCGGACGACCCGCTTCGTGAAAGCGCGAGGCTATGAACGCCGTCAAGTTGAGGAACTAAGGACACTTGCCTCTAGTCCTCATCGTGGCAGCCAGGCCAACTTAGCCCCCGTGATAGGAAAGTTGGCGGCGCCCAGTGTTATGCCTAGCAAGGCGGAGCCTGATCCGCCCACTGCATGTACTCGTCGTCACGAGCTGAAAAACTCTCTCCTGTCAGGACCCGGCTACAGGTTGTGTAACGCGACGGAGATCAGGTCACCAGCGCTGGATGAATGGAGATCTGGCAGGCGCGAGTGGCTCGGGCGTACGGGCTCCGTGATTCTTTTGATCACGCCGCCGATCTTGCGCACGTGGCCTGACGCAGGAAAACTCCCTTGATCACGATTCTGGGACACTCCCGGCTGACCTGCAGATCGATTCGCAACGCCAGTCGGAGCGACGGACGCACGAGCTTCGCAAGAGGAAGATCTTGCCGGACAGGAGCGACTGAGCGGCTAGCACATACTCTCCCATGCACCCCACCTCAAACTGGTCGAAGGAATCTGATATCCGCTGCCGACGCAGCTGGCTGTCCACCATGGCCTGGACCACGTCAGAACGCCTCATCAGACCGTCGGCACCAGATGAGGTAGACGGGAAAGAGATTCGCTCCAGGCGTGCAAGGTGTCATCCTCCCCGCAGTTTCCACTGTACATAGGAGAGAAGGATGTTGGAGGACAAACATCGTCCTCGGAAGGACCAGAATCTCGATCACTTGCTTGATATGCTGAGTCGTGCGGCCGCCGAGTACGAGCCTGATCGTGAGCGAATTCTGAACAGGATCAAAAAGGGGCAAGCCAGGGATGTACCCAACCCCTGCGGGTACGCACTGGGATCACTGTTCCGGGTTCTCGCCAAGGGCTTTGGCAAGAGGCGCAAGTGAGGGGCTGGCGGTTACTAGGAGGGCAGTTGTGACAGCAATCAGGGACGCCGTCGTGTTCGTCACCGGAGGCGGCCGAGGTATCGGCAAGGCGCTGGTCGAGGAGCTCTCCGAGCGCGGTGCCCGCAAGGTCTACGCCACGGTCCGTGCCCCACGTACGGGTGCCGCACCCCGATGCCGTTCCGGTGGCGCTGGAGGTCACCGCCCCGTCATCCGTCGCGGCGGCTGCCGAGCAGGCTCAGGATGTCACGATCTTGATCAACAACGCCGACGCCTCGGTGCGCGTCCCGTATCTCGACTCCTCCATGGAGGACGTGCGCCGGGACATGGAGACCAACTTCTACGGGCCGCTGCTGGTCACCCGGGTCTTCGTGCCGATCATCAAGCGCAACGGCGTGGGCCATATCCTCAACATCCACTCCGCCCGGTCGTGGCTGGCTGACACCACGGCCTACCACGCCTCCAAGGCCGCCCTGTGGTCGCAGACCAATTCTCTGCGCCTGGATCTTGCCGTGCGGCATCGCGGTGACCGGGCTCCACGTGGCCTTTTGTGGACAGCGCCATGGCGGCGGGTGTCGACGCGCCCAAGGCCGCCCCCCGCGACGTCGCCGTGGCCGCACTCGACGGCATCGAGTCAGGGGAGCACGAGGTGCTGGCCGACGGCATCTCCCGTGTCCGGCGTGAATCACTGCCGCTGGAGAGCTGATGGCAAAAGCAGATCGCCGCTCGGGCCGCAGGGTGATGAATTCCTCCGGGGCTCGTGTGCACGCGTCGCGCTTGCGAGGCCCTGGCCGCGAAATCTAAAAGGATGAATATATGCGATTCTTCAAGTTCAGCCCGATTGCCCAGTCCAAGAAGATGATGGTAACCGGCGCTCTGCTCGCGTTCGGCGCCGTGGGTGTCAGTGCAAACAACTCCTACGCGGACTGGTCGGCGCAGGCCGGCTCCGGTGCCTTCTTTACGTGCGTGTCGAACTGCCAGGCAGGCGGGGTGGGGCACGTGACCGCTGGAGACCAGGTCAAGCCCAACAGCACTGGACAGGTCAGCCGGGGCGACATCGGTGCTTGGCCGCGTACCGTGATTATCAAGTGCAAGACCAACAGCGGGGATTTCGGGATGACGTACAACGTGACCGTCCAGGACAGGAACTGGGTCGGCCTGTGGAACATCCCGAAGTCCGAGCTGACCAACCCAATCAACGACAGCTCCTACCCGACCTGCTGAGACGCGTTTGAAGTCAGGGCTTCGGCGTTGTCGTGTGGGCCCGGTTTATGGCGGTCTGTCAGCTCGGTGGTACCCGGAACGTGGCAGGCACGGACTTCCCAGGATCACAGAGCGTAGAGAACTCCATGATCACGGGCATTCGTGCCCGTTCCGCATCGGACCCCGCCAACCTGGCCAACCGTCGGGAAGCGGGCCGACTACGCCGAAGCCTTGAGGTCCTGGGTGGTGGCTTCGGTGATCGCGACCGACTTGATGGGGTGGCTGAGTCCTTCCAGGACCGGCGTGATCTCTGGACCGCGTCGCCGACCGCCTCCCTGGAGGATCCAACAGCGTGGTCAGCGCCCCGACTTGTGTCTTCGCGGTATCGATCACCACACGCCAGCAGCACAACTTGGCAGCACCTCTCGCTGTATTCTCACGCCAAGCCAGATCGCGAGATCAGCGGGAGGTATCTCGCAGCAGGAGAGATAAGCCATACTCGGAGAGGTTATTAATCATGAAGAGAGCTCTGTCCGCAAAGGTTCTGACGATGGCCGCCATTGTTGGCGCCACAATCCTTTCCACGAGTAGCGCCGCGGTCGCTGCGGGGCTTCCGAGCCAAGCCAATGTGACGGGAACCGGCCAGGTTACTAATTCCTATGCAAACGGCGGCCGTTACATTCCCTACGATGTTTTGATCGACGCCGCGAGCGAAACGGCGGAGTACGTGGCGGCACGCCAATGTGATTCCGGCGAGATTAGGACCAAGCATCTCAAGTGGATTTCCGGGCCCGGCTACGTAGATGACCCGAGCAGCAAAACGCAAATTGCGACGGTTCAGATATCCACCACGTGTTGGTGAGTCAGGTGTGACGAGCACGGGGCCAGTCGGGTAGTAACGCACCCTCGCGGCCGTCTCCATCCCATGGAGAGCGACGTTCAGGAGCGCGGGGCTGATCACCCCGCCCGAGGGCTTCCCCTCCTGGGTCAGGGTGAACCGACCGCATCGACCACGTCGGCCATCAGCCACTGCCGCACTGTGCCCCGGGCGGGAAAGGTGCCGAGCTGAGCAAGAAGGTGGTCGTGGTCGATGCGGTCGCACGCCGCCGCCAGATCCGCGTCCAGGATCCACGCGCGTCCGTGGTTCTTCCCGTTCAGCGTGTTGTAGATGCCCCCCTCGCCTCAAACTGGGCCGCCCAGTCGGGCTCCAACGCATTCGCCACCCGGGCCTGATGACACCGGTCGGTGATCACCTGTGCCTCCAGGACCGCGAGCCGGGCCAGGCCGCGGGAGTGCCGACCGGCGGGCAGCGACAATGCTGCGTCCGCCGGGGGCACGTTGGACACACCCCGGCGTCGCCGAGCGACGCCGATCCTTCCTGGCTCGCCTGGCCGACCCGCGACTGACCGGACTGAGCAGCACAGAACTCGCCCAGCTCTCCGCCGAGTTGGCTCCGCTCCAGGCAGCACGGGCTCAGGAACGCTACAGCGAGCAACGCGGCGGACGCGCCCGACGCGCCACCGGCAACCAGCGGTCCAAGCCCCTGTTCGACGATCCGACTCGGGTCATGCTCACCCTCCTCTACCAGCGGCAGGTCTGCTCAATGAAGCTGATAGCCGACATGCTCGAGGTGACTCCCGAACGCATCGGCCAGCTCGTGGCCGAGACCCGACGGGTGCATGAGGACCACCGCCACCAGCCCGGATACGCGTCGACCCGATTCACTACGGCGACCGAACTGCTGGCCTTCCCCGACACGGCGGAGACACCGCGACGTACCTCAATCATGGAGAAGCTGTCCCATCCGCGTCTGACCGGCATGTCCCGCGAAGACCTGGGCGCACTCGCTCGCCGGCTTGCGCCACGCCAGCTCGCCCGGACCGAACGAGCCTCCTACCAGCGCCGAGGCGCCGATCGCCAGCCGGGCAGCCGCGGCGGCGTCTTCCCCAAGAAGATCGGAGACGAAGAGCGCGTCGTCCTCGCCCTCCTCTACCTGCGGAAGCTCTGCACCATGGACGTTCTCGCCGAGGCATTGGGCGACGTGAGCAGGTCCTCGATCGGCAACACCATCCGCGAAATCCGCCCCCTGCTCGCCGAAGCCGGACTCCTCCCGACCCCGGCCGACACCCGCTACCGCTCCGCCGCCGATCTCCTCGCCGCGTCGGCTGTTAGCAAGGACGCTCTGAAGAAGATCAGCCGCGAGGTGCGGTCCTGGCACCTGCACCGGCGCACTGACCTGTCTTTCCAGGAGCTCGCCCGCCGGATCAACCCGGTCGTGGCGGGATGGGTCAACTACTACGGCCGGATCCGGCCCTGGGAGTTGTATCCCCTCCTCATGCGCATCAACGCCTACCTGGTGCGCTGGATCCGCCAGAAGTACAAGCGGCTCGCGACGAAGCGGAAGGCCATCGCGAAGATGCGGGAGATCGCCCGGCGATACCCCTACATGTTCGTGCACTGGCGGCATACGACCGCCGCCGCCTCGGCTTGGTGATCAGGACGGCAAGAGCCGTATGACGAGAGATCGTCACGTACGGATCTGTGAGGGCCGAGGGGTGAAAACCCCCTCGGCTACTCGGCGTTGGCAGCCTGGTCGGCCTTCTCCGGGATGACACCGCGGATGCGGCGTCGCCGCAGGTAGGCGCGGTTCGCGCGGGAGGAGTACGCCCTGTCCG
>NZ_JBEXXQ010000145.1:0-4990 GCF_040630525.1 Streptomyces sp. NPDC005799 | reverse complement strand
AAGGCGAGCTGGACACCCGATCGGGCGGGGCCACCGTCCCTGGCCTGCGGATTCCGGTGGCTTGATCCCCTACACCACCTGGCTGGACGCCATCCGGGATACCGGGTGGTCTTGCGGACCCTGACCGACAAACTGCGGCACCTGCCGTGCGGCCTCGTCCAGCGCCTGCCCACCAGTTCGGCCCTCACCAGAGCCCGCCAGCGCCTGGGCGACAAGCCGTTTCAGACGCTCTTTGAACGCCGGTGCGGCGCCCGGGCGGCACCCACGACACCCGGAGCGTTCGCCTTCGGCTTGCGGCTGGTCGCCTGGGACGGCACCGCGCTGGACGTGCCGGACACCACCGAGAATGCCGCCACGTTCGGATTCACGGGCCGCGACGGCATCAACAAGAGCGGAAACCCACAGGTCAGGCTGATGGCCCTGATCGAGTGCGGCACCCACGCCATCATCGACGCGGCCTTCGACTCGATCGCCAGATTCAGCGAGCACAAGCTCGCCCGCCGCCTGCTCGCTTCCCTGCGGCCCGGCATACTGCTGCTGGCCGACCGCAACTTCGCCGGCCATGAACTATGGGGCCTGGTCGAGGCGACCGGCTGCCACCTCGCCTGGCGGATCAAGAAGAACCTCGTCCTGCCACCATTGTGGGTTCTGCCCGACGGCTCGTACGTGTCCGTCATGCCCACCCCGGCCGAAGGCCAGCGCCTGGGCGACGCCCGCTTCCATGGCCGCACCCCGACAGGGCTGCCCAAAGGACACCTCGTGCGCATCGTCGACTACACCGTCACGGTCCGGCCCCAGCACGGGCCGGTGCAGGTGGAGAAGTTCCGCCTCGCGACCAGCCTGCTCGATCACCGGCACGCGCCCGCACGGCAGTTGGCCCAGCTCTACCACCAGCGCTGGGCCATCGAGATGTGTCAACCACAGTGCACTCCCGATCCGCCCTCCAAGCGCAGGGTCTTTGCGTGATCGTGTTCTGTCCGGTTTCGTTAGGTGAGACCGAGGGCTGACAGAGGCCGTTGGTAGTCGCGGGTGGTGTGGCGGAGGGCGGCGGCGATGTTGGTGCGGCCGTCCTAGCGGTGGACGCTGATCGCGAGGTTGCGCAGGCTGGCCATAGTGCGGGGCAAACGGCCGGTGCGGATCTTTAAGTCGTCCTCGTGGTAGGTCCGGTCCCGGACGTGGTGCAGAAGGTTCTCGATGTGCCAGTGGCCTCCGAGCCAGGAGGCGGGTTGGGCGCCGGTGGCTTCGCCCGGCGCGAGGCTGGCGGTGCGGCAAGGGCGTTTGCCGGAGGTCGTCTTGTCTGGTCCGTTCGGCCGCCATGGGTTGATCTTTTGTCCCCTTGTGGAACGGCGCCCCAGGATCCGACCCACACTCTGTCCGGGGTGTTGTCATTCGTCCGTCGAAGAGGTTCGGGATGGTGACGCAGCACGATGACACATCCGGTGGCTTCGATGACGTTTCATTGCCGCCAGCCGACGTGAAGGTGCGTTCGCGGTATACCGTGCCGGGTCGTATGTGACCGTAACGATCGCTCTGGCCCTGGTCCCCTTCGTCCAGGCTGTCGCCGCCGCTCTGGGGAGCAAGCTCGCTGATGCGATCGACGGCAGCACCCGTGGGGCTGTGCGTCGGCTCTTGAGCCAAGTGCGACACCAACCTCGCATACCGGCGCCACCGCCGGGGACAGATCCGCTGGAGTTCAGCGTGCGCGTCAGCGTGGCACTCCTCGCACACCATGATCAGAAAGCTCAGCAGCGGCTATCTGCAGCTGCCGTAACAGTCCCTTCAGTCGTAGATCGGCGTGCTCGCTGTAGTTCGTGGCTCGCTCGTGGGCGGTGGCCGGGCGGAGTCGTGGCGTCGTCTGCGGTGGCAGGCCCGGGCGATGGCCTGGTGGAGGCGGCGCCATCGCGACCAGTGCAGACCGTGGCGGATCCGTCCCTCACGAGTTGGCTGACGGTCCATCAGGACGAGGAGGCGGGCGATCTCGAAGGCGGTGAGGGTGATCGGGGCGAGTCCACCGAGGAGGGTGGGGTCACTGCGGGCCCCCTGTGTGGGATGGACCGGACTGCTCGCCGCAGCGTTCGGCGGCGGCCTGGACGGCCAGGAACGCCGCGGCCAGCTGGGACAGGGTGATGTGCCGATACCAGCCGTGGAAGTGACGTACCTCGAGTCGGCCATCCCGGCGGCCGACTTCGCCAGCTTGATCGCCTCCTCCACCCGCCAGCGGGCACCGGGGACCAGCACGAGATCTTCCACCGAGGTGTCCTCCGGGCCCCAGCCCAGGTAGTAGTCCCGCTCATCCGGCGTCTCGGGGCGGCGCCGGGCAAGCAGCCAGCGGGCCCGTCCACTGCCGACGGCCGCGTCCGGGGCGGGTATCCGGCGCACCCACCACTGCCAGGTGCGGGAGTCCAGTTGGGATGGGCCGGCCGGCAGCTCGTCCCACTCGTCCTCGGCCGCGCAGCGTTCGACGAGGCGGGCGATATGCCGCCAGCCCGGGCGGGGCAGCACACTCTGGTTGGCCTGCACCGTCACCACGTAGCGCAGGTCATGGTCCTCCAGGTGGCGGCGGAAGGCGCCGTCGCGGCCGTAGACCTCGTCCGCGGCCACCCACACCTGCCCCTGGGGCAGGTCCGGCACCGCCCGGTCGATCATCTGCTCGGCCAGGCGCGGCTTGACGGCGAAACCGACCCGGTCCGGGACACGAGCGCGGCGGCACCGCTCGCGATCCTCGGTCCACTCGCGGGGCAAGTACAGCTCCCGGTCGATCAAAGCCTGCCCGATGCCAGTGGCCCAGGCGGCCATCACGCCCACCTGACAAGGGAAAACTCCCCCCAGGGCACCGGAGTACTGCCGCGCGACCCCGGCCGAGGCACTGCCGCGCTTGGCAAAGCCGGTCTCGTCGACCACCAGCACACCCGACCCGCTGGGCCCGGCCCCCAGCCCGCCGTCCTCAAGCCCGGCGATCACATAACGGCGGGTGAAGTCCCGCAGCACCTCCGCGTCCCACACCGCGCGATCCAGCAAGTGCTGCTGCCCCCAGGGGGTGTCCTCGCCGATGTACTCGGAGATCTGCCAGCCGTTCTTGCGGGACAGCGGGGCCAGCAGGCCGCGCACGCACGCCGCGCCCGCCCCCACAGATCAGTGCGAGGGAAGATCCAGGCGATGTCGAGCAGTAGGCCATCGAGCTGGTCAGCGATCCCCGCAGCACGCTCCAGGTCCGTGACCTCCGTCGCAAGGTCGAGTAACTCCGCCTTCATATCCGGCAGTTACCCCCGGCACGAGATCGACGAACTACAGCGAGCACGCCGATTTACGACTGAAGGGACAGTGGCAGGTAGTTGTTGCCGTGGTACGCGGCCACCGCCTCGTGCGAAGCGCTCAGCGCCGCGAGGCCTCGACCAGCGGTGAGCGCCGCCAAGACCATCTCCTCAATCCGCGCCGTTGTGGAACATCTCGTTCACCTCGTCCCAAGCCTAGATGTACGGCACTTTTCGAACCAATAAGCATCGATTTTTCGGGGAGCTTCAGATGGCGTCCAGCCAGGTGGTGTAGGGGATCCCACCGGAATCCGCAGGCCAGGGACGGTGGCCCCGCCCGATCGGGTGTCCAGCTCGTCTTACCGGCACGCTTCGTGGGCTGTCGCCAACAGGCAGATCGCCGTGGGCCTCGAACCGGAACGCGCAGCGCTTGATCCCCTACACCACGTCGCGGGACACGACCGAGCTTCAAACCGCGGCAGGCATCGTGTGGTCGATGGCTCGCACTTCGACCGAACCGAACCGAACTGCTACCCGCCCGTACCGAACCGTACGAGCCGGTACCACGAGATGCGGGGGCATCGGCCGACATCGGTTGACCGACGCTGCCATACATTCATAGGCTCAAGAAAGATGACGCACAGAATTTACCTGAGCAGTCCGAGGTGCTCCGGAGGGTTGGACTTTAACCGCAGTCGAAATCAACCGCGGTATGTCTGCAGGATCCGCGAGCTGAGCCCTTTAATATCCGTGAGTAGATTTCTGCACGGTTATCGCCACTCCCCGCGCCACTACAGTAACGACAAGAAGTCCCTCTCAGCACCAAAGCGCTCAGCCGCTTCCGGTCACTGACGTCACTGAATACGGAGGTTGATTGGTTATGCTCAAGCAGTCGCCTAATGGCTCACTTTCGGCCGTGGCTATTGTCAGCCCTGGCGACCGTCAGTCGTTTAATGATCAATGTCCCTCTTGGATCAGGTGCACGCCCAACCTTGCAGAGGTTAAAGTCACTGACGAGGTTGTCGTGTTTTACGGCGCCAAAATGGGGTCATCTGTTCAGAAGCTTAAGGGTCTCCTTGGAAAATCGATGCCGCCCGTCCTTGCCTTGGCAACCATGTTTGATCGCGACGATGCCATCGCTGCGTTGCGTGGTGGTGCTCGCAGCTATCTCGTTCCGAATCGATGCCCTGGTAATTTACTGTGGGCAATAAAAGCGACTGCTTACGGCGCTGCTCTCCTCGATCCCGAGGTCACATCGCTGTTGATTCGTGAAGGCATAGCAAAATCACCAACTGTATCCACGAGCCTAACCGTAGCCACGAATAGGTCTGGAGCCGTGACAAGACTCTCTCCCCGAGAGAGTCAAGTCATGGAGCAGCTCGCTGCTGGACGCAGCGTTGCCGAGGTAGCCGATCGGCTGGCTCTGACGGAGAAGACAGTACGGAACTATCTAAGCAGTATTTACGCGAAGCTGAATGTACGCCGTCAAGCTGAGGCGATCCTGATGTGGCTGGGGCGCTTGCCTCTTGAAGGAAGATACTCTTGAGGGTGTCTAGCCTCGATCTTTCTTGACGGTCTGCCGACGGAGTCGGCAGACCGTTTCGTGTTCCGTGGCTGCTGGTGGGCAGGCCGGTAGCCCGACTGCAGGGACTTTGCGTGTAGTCGATCTGTCCGGTTGATCACGTGATTCCGAGGGCTGTGAGGGGTCGTTGTGGGTCGCGGGCGGTGTAGCGGCAGGC
>NZ_JBEXXQ010000144.1:0-5300 GCF_040630525.1 Streptomyces sp. NPDC005799 | reverse complement strand
TCCTGCGCCCAGGGCCGATAACCACCCCACCCATCACAGACTGTGACGGGCAGTCAGACACACACCGACGCTGCACCGCTCAACTTCGAAGACCCCCGTTGCTTCGTCCGTCGACGGTGCGAACGTAAAGGTGGTGCAGGGCGGCACCGCGGAATCCTGAGGTCCGCAGCCCCGGCGGCGGTGGTTCCGGCGGTACGGGTTGCCGCCGGAACCGGCCTTCACATGCCTACATCAGCAGAGGGCGCAGGTCGTGCAGGTGCGGAAGCAGGAGTCCTCGCCGGAAATGGCGCCGACCGTGCTTTCGGATGCGACATCCTGGATGAAGGTCTCGGTGAGATCGATGTCGAAGAGATCCTGCGTCATGTTCTCGGACATGGGAATTCCTTCCTGTGGAACCTGCCAGATCGTCGCCCTTTGGCGACAGGAGCGGAATCTACGTACAAATAGCATGGAAAGTCAAGGGAGTGCGGGGAAGATCTGCGTTGGTTAGCGTGACCGAATTTCCGGGAAGAGGAATCGCTAATCATTGAATCCGTTTCATGCGGCATCAAGTTAGGGGTCGTGGCAGATATGCGGCGTGGCCAAAATGCGGAACAGGTGTTCCGCTGCGCGGATGGAGTGCTTCTGAGGACACCGCTCCTGGCCCGGCCGAGGGTCCGCGCGACCTGGCGGGACGGTGTGGGGGCCCGGCCGGACGAGACCGGCGCGGAGCCCGGTGAACTCCGTGCCCACCTCGTGGAGCTGCTCGCCGACGCGCGATTCCGGGAGGCGCTGGAGGTCTCCAGCGCCTCACTCGCCCGCACCGTCGACGCCGTCCTCGCAGACGAGCCCGTGACCGCTTCCGATTTGCGCAAGCTCCACCGGGCTGTGACCCGCTATCTACTCAGGGCCGCCTCGCGGCCCACCCCCTTCGGCCTGCTCGCGGGCGTCCTGTGGGGCTCCTTCGGCGCGGCCACCAAGGGGGAGCTCACCGGCGCGGGGCACAGAGCGGCACGGCCCGACGCCGGTTGGCTGGCACGGCTGATCGCCGAGTGGGAACGCGACCCCGAGGTGCACCTGGGGCTGAGCGTGGTGGTGAACGGGCTGTGCTTCGTGCGCGGCGGCCGCTTGGTCCTGCCGTTCGCCCCGGCCGGAGCGGGCCTGGACCCCGCCGCCTCCGATCACGACGCACCGCAGGAACGGGCGGGAGGGAGCCGCCCCACGTCCCGGACGCTCCGCTACACCCCGGTCGTGCGCGCCGTGACCGAGGCCGCCGCCCGCCCCGTCCGCTGCGGTGACCTGGTCCGGGAGGTCGAAACGCGTTTCCCCGGGGCGCCCGAAGGCGCCGTGGCCGGCCTCGTCGCCCAGCTGATCGGGGCGGAGATGCTGCTGACGGAACTGCGCCCACCGTTGGACTCTCCCGATCCCCTGGCACACGTCGAGGCGCTGCTCCCGGCCGCCACGCCCGCCGTCCAGTGGATCGCCGCACTACGAGAGTCGTTGGCTGAATACCGCCGCACCCCGCTCGGGGAGGGAAGGGCGGCCTGGCGCACGGCACTTGAGCGCGCCGCCGCAGGTCCCGACACGGCCTCCGGCTCAGGTGCGGCGGCAGGCCCCGGCTCAGCCGCAGGACGCTCGGCCGCTCCGGCGAACGCCGTCCAAGTGGACTTGCGTCTGGAGGGCACAGCCGTGCTCTCGCGCTCGGTGGCCGAGGAACTGGAGCGCGCCGCCGCCGTACTGTGGCGCCTGTCGCCCCCGGGACCGGGCCGGCTGACCGCATACCACCAGGATTTCGTGGAGCGGTACGGCCTCGGGCGCCACGTGCCCATCAAGGAACTCCTCGACCCCGACATCGGCCTCGGCGCCCCGGCCGGGTACCGGCTGCCCCCGAGCCACCGCCCCGACCCGGGACCCGCGCCGCTCGGAGCCGTACGCCAGCGCCTGCTGCTGGGACTCGCGGCCGAGGCGCAGGCGCGCGGGGCTCGTGAGGTCATCCTGGACGAGGAATGGCTGCGCAGGTTCGAGGCGGCCGACCGGGACGAGTCAGCCGACGCCGTGCGGCCGCCCGCCCTTGAACTCGTCGTGCAGATCGCGGCGGAGTCGGCCGCCGCGGTGGACCGAGGTGACTTCACACTTGTTCTGGGCGGTGCGGCCACCGCGTCCGGTGGCCTCATGGGCCGCTTCGCTCACCTCTTCCCGCCTGCGCAGATCGAGCAGATCCGGCACACGGTGCGGGCCGCACGCGAGACCACCGGACGGCTGCCCGTCCAAGTCCACCACCAGGCGTCGCACCACCGGCACGCCAACGTCGCCCAGGTGCCGACCTGGTTGGACGCACGCCTGGTCGTCGGCGTCCACCCCGGTCCCGCCGTGCCGGGCGTCACCGAACTCACACTCGACTCGATCGCCGTCTGCGCCGACTCCGAGGGCTTCCGGATCGTGTCCACGAAGTCGGGCCACGAATTGACGCCGTTGGCCCTCCACGTGCTCAACCGCGAACTGACCGCACCCAACGCGGTGCGCTTCCTCATCGAGGCCGCGGCGTTCGGCCGCAAGCAGTGGCGGCTGTGGGAATGGGGGACCGCAGCGGACCTGCCGTTCCTGCCCACGGTGCGTGTCGGCCGCACCGTTCTCAGTCCGGCCCGCTGGCGGCTGGAGGCGACCGGCCTGCCCTTCGACGAGTGGCGCGCCCTGTGGCGTGTGCCCGATCACGTCCAACTCACCATCGGCGACCACCGCATCCCCCTCAACCTCGTCGTCCCGGCGCACCAGGAGATCCTGCACCGCGAGTGCGAGCGGACCGGCGTGGCCGTGGTCCACGAGCTGCCACTGGGCCAGGACACCGACGGCGGGTGGCTGCACGGGCCCGGCGGCGCCCACGAGGCGGAGGCCGTAGTAACGCTCACGCCCTGCCAGCCGCAACCGAACGAGGCGCCCGCACGCACCCCGAGCACCAGGCGACCGGTGGTGCGGTGCGGCACCGGCGAGATCGCACCGGGCGGCCCCTGGCTGTACGCGACGCTCTACACTTCCGCCGAGCGTCAGAACGAACTCCTGGCCGGGCCGTTGCGCCGCTTCCTGACCGATCTTGGCTCCCCGCCCGCCGGACCGGAGGGCGTCGACCGCTGGTTCTTCATCCGGTACGCGGATCCGGACCCACACCTGCGACTGCGGCTGCACGGAGACCCGGCGACCCTCAACGGCATCATCCTGCCCCAACTCCACGACATGGCCGGGCAACTGGCAGGCGACGGGCTCGCCCGGGGGCTACGCCTCGACAGCTACGTCCCGGAGACCGAGCGCTACGGTGGCCCGACGCTGCTCGGCGCGGCCGAGGAGGTGTTCCACGCGGACAGCCAACTGGTGCTGAACCGGCTCGCGGCCCCCACCGACGACCGGATCCTGTCCACCGCGTACGACGTGACCGAGCTGGTACGGGCCTTCCGCCGAGGCCACGGCGGCGACTGGCGGCGCTGGCTCACCGGTATGTACCCCAAGCGGGAGCAGCACCACAAGGCGTTCGCTGCACGCAGGAGAGCGGCGCTCGCCAGGATCACTCCGGACGGTCGGCCGGACCCGGTGGCAAAGCCGCAGCACGCGGCGGTGGAACGCTACGGACGGCTGGTGCGCGCGGCGGAGGAGAGGGGCGCGCTCAGCGTCTCCCCGGACGCGGTGCTCGCCTCCCTCGTCCATATGCACTGCAACCGGCGCCTGGGCACGGACCGTACGGCCGAAGCGCAGACCTTGGCGGTGGCCCGTGGTGCGGTCCAGGCGCACCTCGACCGGGAAAGCGCCGGAGCATGAACGAGAACCTCGTCGCGCAGCTCGCGGAGCGCTTGGCCGACCCGGCCGCGCTGGCCGCACGGGTGACCGCCGTCGACACCCCCGAGCGGGCCGGGACCCACTCCCTGTGGCACGCCCAGTCCCTCGCGGACGGCTACGCCGGAGTGGGGCTCCTCTTCGCAGCGCTGGCCCACGGCGAGCCCCGGTACGCCAGGGTCGCGCACGCCCATCTGTCGGCGGCGGTCACCGGGGTGCGCAGGCCCGCACGGGAGGGGCTGTACGCGGGGCTGCCCGCAGTCGCCTTCACGGCCAGGGCCGCCGTCACCCGACCCGGCGAGTATGCGGCGCTCCTCACCAAGCTGGACGGCCGAGTCGCCTTGCTGGCGCGGCAGCTGGTGGAGGAGGACGCGCCCCGGGTGGCGGCCGGAACGGGCGGGGCCGGCATGGCCGGGTACGACGTGGTCGCCGGGCACTCCGGCATCGGCCGTCTGCTCCTGGCGGCCGGGCCCGAGCACCGGGAGACCACCGAGCTGGTCCTCGCCCACCTCGTCGCACTCACCCGCCCGGTCACCGAACCGGGCGGAAGGACTGTGCCCGGCTGGTGGACCTGCGACCCGATCCTGCTCAGCGAGCCGGACGGGATTCCCGGCGGGCACTTCAACGCCGGACTCGCGCATGGCATCCCCGGCCCGCTCGCGCTGCTGTCCCTCGCTCACCGCGCGGGTACGCGCGTACCGGGCCAGGAGCAGGCCATCCATACCATTGTCGAGTGGCTGCTGGCCCGCCGCAGCCCTGACGGCACCGGCTGGCCCAACATCGTCCCGCTGGACGCGGAGCTGGCGGCCACCTCCGGTACCCGTCCCGAACTGGCCGAGGACCGGGCCGGCTGGTGCTACGGCACGCCCGGCGTCGCCCGCGCCCTCCAACTGGCCGCACTGGCGCTGAAGGAGCCGGACTGGAACCGCCAGGCGGTGGCCGCGGTCGCCGCGGTCTGCGACCGGACGGTTGGAGCCCGTGCCATCTGGGACCCCACGCTCTGCCACGGCCTGGCAGGGCTCTCCACGATCGTGACCCTGATGGCCCGCGAGCCCGGGGGAGCGCAACTGACAGCGCGGACAAAGGAGCTGACCGACGCCCTGGCACGCGCGGCGGACCCGGCACACCCCTTCCTCTGGCCCGCCGCCGCCCCTGGAGACGCCGCCGTGGTGCACCGCCCCGGTTTCCTCGACGGGGCGGCGGGCGCTGCGCTCGCCCTGCACTTCGCGACGAACCCGGACGCGCCGCTCGGCGAACTACCTTGGCCGGCCGCCCTACTGCTGTGCTGAGCCTCCGTCAACGGCGCCGATGTGCTCCTGCTCGGTGTGACGTACAAAGCCCACATCGCCGATGACCGGGAGAGCCCGGCACGTCCCATCGACCGCAAACCGTTCCTAAACAGTGTGCAGGGGTGACATTTGCTGTCAGCTCCTGGAACTGCGCGCGTCCCGAACGGTGTTGGATGCGCTGGTCTCCCGCGTTCGCTGTGTCCTCGTCCGGCT
>NZ_JBEXXQ010000143.1:0-5308 GCF_040630525.1 Streptomyces sp. NPDC005799 | reverse complement strand
TTCACCGTCCGCTTCGACCCCATCGAAGCGGCATGACCACATCACAGTCACCACTGCGGTGACCAGGGGTCATGCTTCATTTTCGGACCAGAGTCACGGCATTGGGTCTAGGGCTGGTCTAGGGCCTGCCTCTTTGGTCAGCTTGGGTCCAGATCAGGATCGTGTCGCTGGCGGTACCACCAGTCTGTGTTCCCCGAACAAGAATCCGGTTGTATGGACCGACAGTCCGTCCGCAGACTCGCGATCATGATGTCTCACGCACGTGCCCTGGCCCTCGAACGCTTCCAGTGGATCGGCGGCCACGCCGACGTCTGGCAGATCTTCCGCGACCCTGAGGCGCTCGCCGCGGTGGTCCGCGGCCTGGCAGGGCCGTTCCGGGACGACGGCGTCACGGCCGTCTGCGGCATCGAGTCGCGGGGATTCCTGCTCGGCGCGGCGGTGGCCGTCGAACTCGGCGTTGGCTTCGTCGCGGTACGCAAGGGTGAGGGGATCTTCCCGGGGGAGAAGGTCATCCGGCGCAGCGATCCCGACTACCGGGGCACTCGCCAGGAACTGCGCCTGCTGCGGGCGGCAGTGGGCCTTGGGGACCGGGTGCTGCTGGTCGACGACTGGATTGAGACGGGCAGCCAGGCGTCGGCCGTGCGGTCGATGGTCGAGGAGTGTGGCGGTCAGTGGGCCGGCTGCTCCGTCGTCGTCGACCAGGCAGCCCCGGCCCGGCGGGCGGATCTGGGCGTCTGCAGCATCGTGACCGCTGCTGAACTTCCGGCTTGGGATGGACAGTCCTAACACGTGTCCGCATGGCCGGTTGGTCATCGCGCCGCTGATGTCGGCCGACCCTGTTCGCGGGCGGCGGTGGGCCGACCACCGCCGCACACTCGAGGCCATCGCATCGAAGTACCCCAGACGTCGGAGCGGCTTGGCGTAATTCCCAGCCGCGCCCCCGTACGTGACGCGAAAGATCATCAGGGCCCCAGACAAGAAGGCGCTCGTGAAGAGGGGTGGTGAAGGCGGCGGCCGCGCGGCGCGTGGTGCATCCGGCAGCCTGCATCTGCAGAAGCTGGTATGGGGCTTCCGTCCTGTACCCCCGAGAGCCGGGGCGGGAGCCCCTTTTGGCCGGCTCGGAGAGAGTCAGGCCGCTGAACTCCCGCTACAGTCCCAGATCGCGCCGGGCTTCCAGCGCGTACTCGCGCACCGCGCAGCCGTCTGTGCCGTAACGCTCCCAGCCGTCTGCCACGTACTGACGGACCAGCTGGCGCAGCAGCTCGCCGGCGGGAGAAGGGCCCAGCTCTGCGTGGACCACGATGACCGGGCCTGGCTCGACGTAGCTGTCCCACCACACCGGCACCTTGCCATCGCGCTCCGGGACCAGATGGTGCTCGACGGAGCGCACCAGCATCCGTGACGGTCCGGGCAGCGGATGGGCCGTCTGGCGATCGGTGACGCGCAACGACGCGGCCATGAGATAGGTCCCGATCTGGGGAACCGCTGCGGCCGGGTAGCCCTCGGTCCGCTCCGAGAGACCTCGCCATCTTTCAGGAGGAGGCCGGGGATGCGGAAGGCGCTGCGGCGACGACCGACGAGCTACAGGCCGACCGGCAGAGGGCGCCGGGCGCAGCCATCATCGAAGTCCACGGCGACCTCATCCTCGGGGATTCGAAGGCCGGGGAGCCGCCTATCGATGAATCGACCGATTGATGAGCACGGCAGGGGGAACCTCAGACGCCGTCGTCGAGATCCACCGCTGCGTCTTATCGAAGATCACCTATTGGGCCCGCCTCCCTCGGTGTTTTGCAAGACTGATTTCTTGGCGGGAGCCTTCTTGGCGGTGGTCTTCTTCGCCGCGGAGGTCTTGACAGCGCCGGTGGTCTTCTTGGCTGTCGTCTTCTTCGCGGTGGTCTTCTTGGCGGTGGCCGTGGTCTTCTTGGCTGCGGTCTTCTTGACGGTCGAAGCACCGCCGGTCAGGCTGCCCTTGGGCGCCTTCTTGACGGCGACCTCGCCGCCGCGGGGGAGCTTCTTCGAGCCGCTGACCAGGTCCTTGAAGCCCTGGCCCGCGCGGAAGCGCGGAACGGAGGTCTTCTTGACCCGAACCCGCTCGCCCGTCTGGGGGTTGCGGGCGTAGCGGGCCGGACGGTCGACCTTCTCGAACGAACCGAAGCCGGTGACCGAGACCCGGTCACCCCCGACGGTCGCGCGGACGATGGCGTCCAGGACCGCGTCGACAGCGTCGGCTGCCTGCTGGCGGCCGCCGAGCTTGTCGGCAATCGCTTCTACGAGCTGCGCCTTGTTCACGTTGCTCCAATAGGGAAGTGGCGATGATCTGACCGTAAGAACCGTTTGTCCAGCGACGTTGGATGCCGCGGTTACTCATCGTGTATTTTCTCCTGTTGGCTCATGAGGGCCACCTGTCGTTGCCACTACCGCCGCTCGCACAGCGTTTGGGACGCCAACTGGAATCAGCGGGCACCTCCAAGAACACGTCGTCGGCCCAGCCACGCTCACAGGAGACAGCGCAAGCTCCGTGGCCATGCTGCGCAGACACCCAGCTTGCGCCGCGCACTTCCGCCACCTCACCGCCAACCTCCACGTCGACCACCGGATCCGCGCCGTGTCGCCGGTACTGTCAGCGAGGAGTGCAACGAAGCAGCCGCCGTCCATGGTGGCCCAGAGGGGTGTGACCGGTGTTAGGGCTGAAGAGTGAGTCCTCGGACCCGGACAGGGGCCTGAAGCACGGCGGGAGACATACGAGTTGCCGACGGCTGCATCCGCATCCCGGGTGGACTTCAGCAATCTGTGCCCGGAGCTCTCGCAGAGGACTCCGCTACTCGAGCCTGGGACGCGCCGGAGTCAAGTGGCCGCCCTCAAGGAGAAGTGTCGCTCGCCCGCATGGCCACTGGCCCCCGCACAAAAACTCTCGTGCCGAGTGGGCAGGCCGAGGCGATAGGTAAGTAGCATGGGTGAATTCACACGCCCACGGTCGTCCAGTCGCCCCTGACGTTGATTAGTGAAGCCAGGTGAAGGATGATCAAGAAGTAAGCGTAAGCCGTGCAAGCCATTTTAAGAATGAAAAGTACCCAGGTGGGGTAATTAATCCAGTCTGGCGCAGTTCCTGCTTCCTTATCTCCGACGCTGGCCTTTCTGTCGTTCCCTTGTAGCTCGTGTTCCTTGCCATTCGTCCATGCGGCCCACGCGCTTGTTTTATAGAGATATTGGAGCAGGTCAAGAGAAAGAGCACTAGCCAGAAAAATGCCAGCCCACAGCAGGCGTACAGGAATGGAAACCGTCCCCGTAGTTTTAAGTCCGCCGGAGAGTAGCCAAACAAACGCAATACCTGCCAAAGCCAACTGACGAGCAACCTGGCTGGCCATTGTGCTTGCAGCTTCGTACCGTTCGCGAGCCTTACTGAGAATCACCTGTTCGGCCCTCCACCTTCAGTGTTTGAGAAGTCTGACTCCGGACCTTCAGTGAAGTTTGGCCCCCCACCTTCAGTATTTGAGCGGCTTAGCACCGGCAGCGGTTCCAGACGGACATCTCCCTGCTTGAGGTACCGCTCGAGCTCGGGCGGCCGGTAGCTCGTGTCCCAGTCGTAGCGCTCCTTGGCTGGCACTGCCAGCAACTCGTTCCCGTCGAGCAGGCCCTGCTTGTTTGCTGCCCGTCCGATGGGCCGGTGGAGCGGCTTGAGTAGCCGGTACAGTCCAGTCCGCGAGGGGTTCAGCTCTCCTAGGACGTCCGGCTGTACACGGAAGGCGATGCCCTCTTCCGGCTTCCACTCCGGCGGGCCGGCCGCGCTGAGGGCTTCGGTGTTGAACGCCAGGCCATATCTGGTGGCTTGCTCGACCATCCACAGCAAGGTGATGTCGGACAGTCCCGTCTCTTTGTAGCCGCCGCCCACATCGCAGTGCGAGCCGGCGAACCAGACCTGCTTCAGCTCCTGGCCGTGCTCGGGAGCGCCGGGCTGCTGGTGCCACAGCGTGGGCTGGAACGGCGGGCGCTGTTCGTCGATGGCCAGCGCGTGGAAGGCGCCCTTGACCCAGCTACTCAGCGTGGTGTCGTGGAAGGACCAACGGCGGTTGAACCGCGTCACGACTGGCTCGAGCCACATGGGCCCCAGCGCTGGGATGCCCAGGGCACCGACCGTGTCCCACACCCCGATGAAGTGGATCTCCGTCTCGTACGCATACGAGCGGCGGAACAGCGTGGAGGCCGCGCCTTTCGGCTCCTCGGTCCGGTCGCGATACAGGACCCATGCCTCCTGGACCCGGTCCGCGTGGTCATGGCGCAGGATGCCGCAGTTGCGTACCAGGCCGGCCAGGCTGCGGGCGGTGAATGCGCCCCGGCTGAAGCCGAAGAGGAACAGTTCGTCGTCGGGCTCGTATGTCTCGACGAGGAAGCGGTAGGCGTCGATGACGTTGTGGGACAGGCCGACGCCGAACGCGCCGCCGCTCAGGCGCTCGAACCGGTGGGTGCCGACGCCGCTGTGGTAGTAGACGTGCTGGTCCTTCCCGGCGATGGATCCCGGGACTACGGACAGGGCGACCTTGGCGACGTTGGTCTTGCTCGGTTGGTCGGCGAAGTTCCATGTGCCGTCGCAGCAGACGACCAGACGCTTAGCCATAACCATCCCTCCTACGAGAGTGAAGCGCTCGCTCTCATCCCTTACACCAAGGACCCCGTCCCTCCGCGAGGACTCGGAACGCCGCGCCGCCAAGTGCCAGTTGGGGTCTCCGTGAACGAGGAGTACACGCAGAACCAGCGCATAGCAGAAGTCAGCATAGGACTACACCGCTCTGATCTAAGTGCCGAGACACGCCCATCAAGTTGGCACCAGGTTGATTCTTTCGCCGTTCCACGGATCGAGCCATACGACAAATGTCGTGTTAGGTTCAAGTTATGTTGACCAGTTCAGGGAAGGTAACCTCGCCCCTTCCTTAGTACATTGAAGATGGGAGATGTACCGTTAGAACTAGAAAAGAACAGCAAGGAATTAATGGAAAATCAGATTCCCCCGGTTGGCGTGAGGAGAGAGATTGCGACAGGACCGAGAACTTGAGGGTTTGAAACTGCGTCAATTCCCTGCTGCGTGAGCATGAGACTGTCTGAGCGTGTGTCAGTTCGCTCCTGATTCCTTCGAACCGACCCCTCCCCACCCACCTAGCTCGCGCTTTTTGGGAATTCGCGGAGCGAGTTCCCTTCGGAATTGCGGAGCAATTCCATGGATAGTCACGGAGTGACTATCCATCAACTTCCTTGCGGAGCAAGGGAGTTCCGTCGCGTAGCGACGGCGCGTCGTGTCTGCGGAGCAGACCGCGCG
>NZ_JBEXXQ010000142.1:0-5504 GCF_040630525.1 Streptomyces sp. NPDC005799 | reverse complement strand
CAGGGACTCTTCATCTGCCGGGGGTGCGGGGTCGTTGCCCACGCCGACCGGAATGCTTCCCACAACATCGCCACCCGTGGCGAGAGCGTGTGGAACGCGGGGCGTGAGTCACGCGCCCCTGCCACCCGATAGGGGTGTCTGGACGGAGGAGCCAACCCAGCAGCCAGCTGGGCGCTACCTCCAAGCCCGGTCCTTCAGAGCCGGGTCAAGTTGACTATGGGCATGGGCATGGGCTTCGTGTCGCTCACCCTGACCGCGCTGTCCAACATCACCGTCCACGAGTCCGGCGCGGCCTCCGGGCTGCTCAACGCTACCCAACAGGTGGGCGGTTCGCTCGGCCTGTCCATCCTGGTCAGGGTGTTCGGCACGGCCGGCCGCGACGCGGCGCACACCAGGTCCCCGCGTTCCTGGCGCAGGCCACCCCGGCCGAACGACTGCGCTTCGGGCGGACCGGACATCTGCCGTCGCCCTGGTCCGACCAGATCCTCACCGCCGGTGTCTCGGCCGCGGTCGTGATGGCCGCCGTCTTCCACATGATCGCCGGCCTGATCGCCGTCATGGTCGTTGCGGTACGCCCCGCGGACCTCGAACGCCTGCGGGGCGGCGGCGACCGGGCCACCGGTTGACCACGATGTGATCACAAACGGAACCGGCTGCCCTGTCGGCTCCTCACCATTGGCCGTACACTGCCAATTCATAAGCAAGCGGGCTGTATTGACGGGGGGAGCCCACCATGTCTGGGGATATCTACGGCCAGAACAGATTCGTACCGCCCATGCCGTCGAGTCCTCCGCCCGCGCCGCCGGACGCAGGCCGGGCCGTCGCCGTCGCCCTGCTCAACCTCAGCGGTCTGGGCCTGGGTTACGCGGTGCTGCGCCGCTGGGTCCTGGCCGCCGTGTGCTGGGCGGCGACCGTCGTCCTGCTGCTGGTGGCGCTGCCCGCGGACGCCGACGGCGTGCCCGGGCTCGCGCTCGGCCTGTACGTCGTGTTCCTGGTTCTGGTCGCCGTCCACGGAGCCGTCGTCGCACTGCGCACGCGACTGGCCTGGCCGGGACGGTCGCCGATCGCGATCCTGCTGGGCGTGGCGCTGCTCGCCGTACCGGTGGGCGGGTCCGTGCTGTACGACAACGCCCGCCAGGAGGCCATCGAGCAGGCCCTCCTCGACCGGCTCCAGAAGGCCGACGACCTGGTGACGGCGGCCGGCCGGGACTCGTTCGGCAGCGGCAAGTCCGACTACAGGTCGGCGCTCGAGACCTACCGGAACCTCGCGGTCCACCACTCGGGCTCCCGCGCGGCGGCGGAGGTCCCCGACCGGATGAGGACCTACTACGCGACGGTGGGCGCGGCCTACGGCCACAAGAACTACTGCGACGCCGTCGCACCGCTCGAGTACCTGCGCACGGTGCCCGACACCATGCCCAAGGACGCCATCGGCTCTCTGCGCACATGGCCCGACGACCGGCTCGCCACCTCGCTGTACGAGTGCGGTTCGCAGCGGATGTCCGGTGGCGATTCGGACTGGGTCACGCAGTACGGCAACCTGCTGGACACCTTCCCCGACTCCGAGCCGGCCGCGAAGGTCGCCCCCGCGGTGAGTTCGGCCGTCGACGCCGCCGCCAAGGAGGTACACAGCGACGATCCGTGCACCGCCGTCTCCCAGCTGCGCGAGCTGAAGACCCAGATCGGCGACCTGTCCGGCAGCGCGGGCGAGCAGTCGAGCGACCTCGACAAGGACGCCGACCGGGCGGGCGCGAAGGCCGACGCCGGTGACTACGACTGCGGCGTCCACCAGTACAAGCACGGCGACTTCGATGAGGCCCAGCAAACCCTCACCGACTTCGCCTCCGCTCACAAGCACGACAAGAACCGGGCCCGCGCCCAGAAGATCGCCATAGCCGCCGAGATCGCCCAGACCATCCCGGCCGCCGGCAAGAAGCTGCCCACCACCGCCTCCGGCGGCGGCATCTCGGTGACGGTGAAGAACGATAGCCCCGACGACATCACCGTCCTCTACACCGGCCCCGTCACCGGCAGTTTCACCCTCAAGGCCTGCGGCAGTTGCAAGGCCTACTCCTTCGCCGACACCATCACCCCCGGCTTCAAGCCCTGCTCCAGCGGCAAGAGCTACCCCCAGCGCACCATCAGCCTGCCAGCGGGCACCACCTACTTCGTCCACAAGCCCAAGAACCGCACCACCTCGTCGCCCGCCAAGGACACCGTCAAGATCAGCTCCGGCTACATCTACACCGAGTGCTCCTACACCACGCGGAGCCTCGGCAGCGGTTACTGACGGTCCGTTCCCGGCCGGTGGCGCCGAGCGTCGTCGGCCGGGAACGGACCGCCGGGTGTGCCATGAGCATGTGGTGCCCTCCTAAATCTCGGGGCACGGTGCGATCACCTGCAGATCCGCGAATACCCAGGGACCGGGGCTCCACGCGTCCGGTGTCCGAGGCCGGCCGTCGAGGTGGTGCTCGCCGGCCGGCCACCGCACCGTCGCTCAGTCCTTGGTCTGCTCCAGTGTGGACTTGGTGTCCGACTTCAGCCAGTCTCGGACCTGGCTGAGATCCGGTGGGCTCGTGTCACTGTTGTACGTCGTGCGGTACTCGGTGAACTCCATGGTGTACGTCATCCAGCCGTCCCGGACGGCGAGAGTGGCATAGATGGATCCGCTGGTTGTGCCGCTGGTGGTGTCGTTGCTGACGAGATACGCCTCGTCACCGATGCCCTTGACGATCTCCACGTCGTAACCCGAGTGGCTCTTGCGGTAGTTCTTCCACAGAGCGGTGAACTCGGCCGCCGGGTCGGTCTTCTTGTGCAGGTCCATCTGCATGGTGAGATAGGCGTCCCCGTAGCTGGATGGGGTCTTCTTCAGGCTCAGGCTGCAGTAACTCTCATCCAGGGCGTCGGACTTGAGGGAGTTGTGGAGCGGCGAGGAGTCGTCATTCGGGTACTCGTCCTTGAACGACGAGTAGTCCGCGCCTGTGCACAGGTTCGAGGGGGTGCTGTAGCCGCGCAGCTCGACGCTGTCGCCCCGGCCGAGGAGGAACACGCCGCCCGCCCACACGGCGGAGGCGACCACCGCGCCGACGACCGCCCACAGCACGGCCCGCCCGGCGCCGCCGCCGCCACCCGGGGCCGCTGGGACGGGCACGGGGCCGTAGTAGGGCTGCGCGGCATACGGGTTGCCCGGCTGGGGCTGGGGCTGGGGCTGGGGCTGGGGCTGCGCAGGCTGGCCGACCAGGGTGGGCTGGGCGTAGAAGTTCGGCTGGGCCGGTGTGGGCGCGGGAGCCGGCGGCGGATCGGATCCCGGCGCACCCGGAGCCGCGGGCTGCGGATTCAGGGACTGCGGATTGGGGTGCGGATACGCGCTCGGGGTCTCCGGCGTCTCCGGGGTGCCTGGCTGATCAGAGGGCTGCGAAGCCTCGGGTGGCGTGGACATGATGTGAAGATAGTCGGCGATAGGCGTCAAGTCCCATGACATCCAGGATCGTTATGGTCTGGGGACGGATCTGGTACGGAGCAAATAGGCCAGGACGTGGGAGAGGTAGGCGCTGTCGTAGCCGGAGTCCATGACGATCAGGATCTCGGGATCGCCTGGCTGCCAGTGCCCGGCCGTGACCAACCGGACCACCGCGTCACGGAGTTGGCGGGCGGTGATCTGGGTGGCGTCGTCCGCCCGGCCCAGGCGGACCGCGTCCAGGAGAGCGACCCAGGAGGTGCGGCCCGTTTCCAGGGCGGCGACGAAGGAGTACGGCCAGCCCGGCACGAACTGGTCACTGCTGCGGTCCCCGCGTCCGTAGACGTGGCAGAACAGCCGCTCGTCGCTGGTCGGCGCGTCGGGCCGCAGCCAGTGCGACACATCCACCGCGAGCACGATCCGCCCGTCGGCCGCCCTGGGCACCGGCAGGCCGGCCAGAACGCGCCGCAGCCGCGCCGGTTCCAGCCGGCCCCGGTCCAGCGCGGCGTACAGGGCTCCGTGCCCGCGCCGGTGCTCGGCAGCCATCGACAACTCGACCAGCGTCTTCACCGGTCCGTCCGCACACAGCACCGCGTCGGTGAGCTCAAAAAAGCGCATCCGCCCGCTTGTAGAGACACTCGTAGAACTCGACCCGAAAGTGGGACAACAGACCCAATGCCTCGCTTCTGGGTACATCGACAGGCAGACTCATCGCAGCGGCCGTTCTCTCGCACTTCGTTACTCGACATCTCGAAGCGTGGAGAACGGCCGCCTCCGCTGTCCCGGGAAGAACCGCAGGTCAGCAGAGCGAGTGACCTGCCATGTTAAACGCCAAGCGTACGTCCAGGGGTCCGGGCGTCTTCCCAGCTCAGAAGGGATGTGAGTGATGTAACCGGACGTCAAGCTCAGGGTAGCCAGCCGGTGGAAGTCCGGTCCCGGGGAGACGCCAGGGTCCCTGGTAGCTGACTCCCGGCGTCACTCGAAATGGTGGCGTCGAAGTGGAGTGACAAGCGCCCTTCGGGGGTGTGCAACCGGCCAGTCCGCAACATGAAGTGAAGCCTGCAGCGTCGTCATTTAACCCCCGCCCGTGGGCGGGCCAAGGAGGAGCCGAGCCTGTGCTTGATTGGCGAAGGCCATGGAAGGCGATCTTGGACCTGGAGCGGTCGCCGAAGAACCTCCCGGCGTAAGGGGCGTGGAATGGTCGGAAGGTTGTCCTGGGAACTGGAGAGAGCCTCCTCGGCTCCGGGTTTGCGGCCCGGGAAGCGTGGCCTTCCTATAACCGGCAGAACCGGGAAATGGGAGGTTGTCGAGAGGCAGTCGGAGGGGGTCGTAGTAGTGAGGATCGGCGGGACAACACAACCCGCTGGGAGCGAAGGGCCCCTGCTTCATCGATGCGATTCGCAATCAGGGAGGGGCCCGGATGAGTGCCGTTTCGGCTAGTTCCATCCGCCGGGAGGAAGGCGCCGCAGGACCGGGTGGCCGTTCTCTGGACAAGGTCCGAGCCTTGCAGCGGACGCTTTACCGCTGTGCCGAGCAAGAACCCGAACGCCGGTTTCACGCCCTGTATTGCCATGTCCACCGCATGGACGTTCTCCGGCGGGCGTGGGCCGGTGTGTGCACAAACCGGGGTGCCCCCGGCGTGGACGGTATGACCGTCGACGCGGTGGCGGCCTCGGGGGTGGATGCATTCCTGCATGACCTTTCGCTGAAGCTGCGGACGCATACGTATCGTCCGTCAGTGTTGCGGCGGGTGAAGATTCCCAAACCGGGGCGGCCGGGGGAGTCCCGGCCGCTTTCGATCCCCACGGTGGCAGACCGAGTGGTGATGACGGCTGCGAAAATGGTCCTTGAACCGGTATTCGAGGCCCAGTTCACCGAGGCGAGCTATGGATTCCGGCCCAAGAGGTCCGCGATCGACGCGTGCGAAGCGGTGCGTGTCGCCGCGAACCAGCGGCGGGAGTGGGTGTTCGAGGCCGATATCCGCGACTGCTTCGGCACGATCGGCCATGAGGCGCTGATGGCCCAGGTGGCCCGGCGTGTGGTGGAC
>NZ_JBEXXQ010000141.1:0-5555 GCF_040630525.1 Streptomyces sp. NPDC005799 | reverse complement strand
TCGCACCAGCCCTGTCCGGCAGAACGGAAGAAGGATCTGCCACACACCAGCCTCCCGACTAAACAACCCAGAACTAAGCAGCGACACGCTACTAGGTGTTCTTCCCGTGACTTTCAGTTACCACTGAATGTGAGGCAGGGCCGTTCGCGGCTCTGGCCCGTAGTCGGTGGTGACGCCGAGTGGTGGTCAGGGCAGAAGGATGCGGTGGCGGAGGAGGTCGAATCCGGCACGTCCGTGCATCTGCCTCATGATCCTCTTGGTGCGGGTGTTGACGCCTTCGGTGCGACCGTTGTGATAGGGCAAGGTGAGGCCGGCGTTCACGGCTGACCGGTCGATTTCGAGACCGTTGGTGAAGCTGCGCAGGTGAGGCAGGTCGATGGCCCGGGCGGCCGTGATCCACGCGGTGAGTTTCACGTCGTTGCCCTCGGCTGGTTTCAGCAGGGTGGCGAAGCCGCGTACGAGATCGGCGAGTGCGGTCATCTCCGGGCAGGCCGCAGCGATCTTCTCCAGCAGGGTCGTTTCCTTCGGGCGCAGGTTTTCGGGGTCGGTGAGCAGGAGGCGGCTGGCGTGACGTGGGGTGGTGACGGGGCGGTCGCCTTCGGCGCGGCCCTGGTTGAGGTAGCGGACCAGCAAGTTGGCGCTGCCGGTGTAGCCCAACTCCCGGATCTCTTCGAGAAGGTGGGTGACCGGGACGGCGGGATCTTTGGCACGGCGCTGGCGCAGGTGCTCGCGGTAGGGGTCGACAAGGGTGGGCCGGTAGGCGGGGGCGATGCGCAGGGCCTGGGGTTCGGGCATGCGGGCGTAGCGTTTGACGGTGTTAGGGGCCAGGCCCAGGCGGCGGGAGCAGTCGAGCAGGCCGACGCCCTGGCCGAGGAGATCATGGATCTTGTTCCAGCGTTCGCGTGTGGTCTGCTCGCGTACTCCGCCGGGGCGGGGCGGGTTGATGGTGGCCCAGCATCCGGCGTGGGCGCGGACTTCGAGCTGGACTTTGTCGCAGAGATTTCGCCAGAGGTGCCATCGGTCGCTGACCTGCACCGCGTCGGGCAGGGCTCGGCGGACGGCCTCGGCATAGGTGGCTGAGCCGTCCCGGCACACGATCTCGACACCAGGATGTGTCCGCAGCCAGGACTCCAGGGTGGCCGCCTCGCGGTCGGGCAGGACCGCGACGCGCCGGCCGGTCTCGGCATCCGTGATATGCGACATCCCGCGGGTTCCCCTGAGCCCCGCTGGGTCCCTGGCCCCGTGGCCAGGGGGTTCTTCCTCCTTCGGGCGCTCTGTGGTTCGGTGACGTAACTTCGGGATTCTTGAAGCGTTCTCATCTTGTCCGGCCGAGCCTCGGCCTGGTCGAAGACGAGGGGGCTCGGGTTGGCGTCGCTGGCGGTCGTACGGGACCTGCGTGAACATCGGGCACCGGCCTCGGCCGAGGAACTGACGCGGTTCGAGACCGACGTGTTGGCCGGGTTCGTGCTGGCGCGGGCGTCCGCTGGCCTGGCGGACAGCACCATCCGCGGCGACGTCGGCAACCTGGAACAGGTGCGGACCTGGTTCGGCCGACCGCTGTGGGACATGGAACCGAAGGACGCAGATGCCTACTTCGGCAAGGTACTGCGGGGTTCGCCCAGCGGGACTCGTCTGGCCCGGTCCCAGGCCCTGACCACGTACTTCGCGTTCCTGGAATTGCGGCACAAGATCGAGATCCACCAGATGACCGGCCGAGTGGTCGAGTGCCCGATCGACGAGATGAACCGGCCGCGCGGGAGCAAGGACGCTCAGCTTCGGATTCCGCCGAACACCGGCGAAGTCGCCGCGTTGTTCACCGGCTGGGGCGGCGAGTTGGCGACGTGCCGCAAGTTCGGTCCCACAGCCCGCAATTACGCGGCCGCCAAGCTGATGGCCGAGGTCGGACTGCGGGTCAACGAGGCCCGAAGCCTCGACCTGGACGACATCAAGTGGGATCTCGGAAGATTCGGCAAACTGCATGTCCGCTATGGCAAGGGCTCGCGGGGCTCAGGCCCACGCGAGCGCATGGTGCCCTTGATCAACAACGCGGGGCGGACACTACGGTGGTTCATCGAGGACGTCTGGGGCCAGTTCGGCGGCGACCACACCCGCCCCGGCGCCCCGCTCTTCCCCTCCGAGCGCAAGAGCGCGGACGGGTCACCGCGACGCGTTGGCGACGATGCCCTCCGGTCCGGCCTCGCCGATGCAGCGGCAGCCCATCTGCCGGGCTGGGCAGACAAGTTGACCCCGCACGTCCTTCGGCACTTCTGCGCGTCCGAGCTGTACTTGAACGGCCTGGATCTCATCTCGATCCAGGAAGTCTTGGGCCATTCGTGGATGGGTGCGGCTCGTTTCGAGTGAAGCTCGTGATCAAGGGGTGGAGGCGTCGAGTCTCCTGGAACACCCCGAAAATCCAGCGTGGGCGGTGTGACCTGCGGTTACTGTGCTGCTGTGATTCCGACTGACACCGAAATAGGTGACTTGCTCGCACCTGCCGCTTCGACTCGTCGAACGGGTCCAGCAGGATGTCCGGCTGCCCCCTCTGCCGAAGTTCGTGTCGCCTGCGAGCGCCCGGCCCGAGCACGGCCGCTTCGACTCAGACCCGGACGAGGTCGCCGACCTGCATGCTCCGGACTTCGTCGACAAGGTCAACGCGGGCTGGCACCGCATGGCCACGGAGTACGGGCTCCTCGACGGCAAGCGCGAGTGCCTCCTCGCAGTCGGCCGCGCAAGCCTCGGGGAAGACACAGACGATGAGCCCTACGAGGTGTGGCTCCGGGTCCAACTACTCGAGATTGGGACCTGGTGGGGAGTGAGGTGGACTTGTTGCGGAGCGGCTTCGCGACCCTCTTCACTGAGCGTTTCGTTCCAGAGTTCACGATGGCATCCCTGGACGGCCGGATGATGATGCAAACCACGGTGTGGGGTGACGCCACGCTCAGCACCATCGTCATCCGCCCGTAGCCGTCGCCCTCTTGGACAGCCACTCCCGCTCCGGTCTGCTCGTCTCTACCGTGGTAGCGGGGAGAGGAGCAGTGGATGGGCTCGCTGTTCGAGGAGTTGGAAGCCCGCGAGTCGGCTGCCCGGACGCGGGTGGAGGAGCTCGAAGCCGAGCTCGCCGAGGTGTCCGTGCGGCTGAGCGCGGCCCGGGAGGGTCTGGAACGGCTGCGGATCGCCCGGGAGACGGTCGCCGAAGTGCTGGCGGACATGACCTCGGAGAAACCGGGGGTCGCGGTCGATACCGACGGGTCGACCGCGGGTGAGCCGGTGGCGTCGGCATATGCGGGGGCCGCGCGGCAGGTCGTCGGGTGTCGGCGTACACCTGAACGTGGCCCCGGCAAGATTTCCGTGAAGCTGGAGTGTGCCACCGTGCGCCGGTGACGCTCCGTCACGGGCGAGGGCACTGTCGGTGAGTGTGATGACCTCTTACCGATCATGTCTCCGCACCTTGATGCGGTGCGGGTGGAACGAGTGTGGGTGGTGGGCGGTGTGGTCCGCATCAGCGCCTGCACTCGCGAGGTGACGGTGGCGTGTCCGGACTGCGGTCGTGGTTCTGCGCGGGTGCACAGTCGCTATGGCCGTACGCTGGCCGATGTCGCCGTCGGTGGGCGCCCGGTGCTGATCGGGCTGTCGGTGCGGCGGCGGCATTGGGGTTAGTAATCCGAGCCCCTGGCGGGGCCACCCTGAGCGGGTGAAAATCGGGTGCGTGGCCGTCCGGCGGACGTCGACCGCCAATGGCGTGATCGAACCCGAGGGTTAGTAGGACGCTGGGGGTCCATCGACAGGCACCCAGAAGTGTTGCCTCGAGCACGCGTATTAGAGTCTTCCGCCTGCCGGACCCCTGCCGGGCGGTCGCGTGCTCGCGGCTGTCGTCGGGAGGGGGTGCCGGGGCAATGGACGTGCTGCACGAACGCTGTGCGGGGATCGACATCAGCAAGGCGGACGTGAAGGTCACGATCCGTGTGCCCGGCGCCGGCAAGCGCCGGCGCAAGGAGACCCGCACCTTCTCCACCATGACCCGGGACCTGCTCGCGATGCGGGACTGGCTCCTGTCCGAGGGCGTCACCCTGGTCGGGATGGAGGCCACCGGCATCTACTGGAAGCCCGTGTTCTACCTGCTGGAGCACGACATCGAGTGCTGGCTGCTCAACGCCCGGCACATGAAGGCCGTGCCCGGCCGCAAGACCGACGTCAAGGACGCCGAGTGGATCGCCGAGCTGGTCGAACACGGCCTGGTGCGCCCCTCGTTCGTGCTCCCCGAGTCGATCCGGCAGCTGCGGGATCTGACCCGCTACCGCACCGAGGTCGTCCGCGAACGCACCAGGGAAGCCCAGCGGCTGGAGAAGCTCCTGGAGGATGCCGGGATCAAGCTGTCGTCCGTGGTCTCCGACATCCTCGGCGTGTCCGGCCGGGCCATGCTGGAGGCGCTCGTCTCCGGCCTGCGCGATCCCCAGGCCCTGGCCGAGATGGCCCGGGGCAGCATGCGCGGCAAACGCGCCGTCCTCATCGAGGCGCTGACCGGCCGTTTCGGCGATCACCACGCCTTCCTCGCCCGCACGATGCTGGACCGGATCGACGCCTGCACGGCCACTGAGGCCCGGCTGACCGAGCGAATCGAGGAGCAAGTTGCGCGCTTTCGCCGCCAGCTCGACCTTCTGGCCACGATCCCCGGCGTGAGCCCGCGCACCGCTCCGGTCATCCTGGCCGAGACCGGCGCGGACATGAGCCGGTTCGGCAGCGCGGAACACCTGGCCTCCTGGGCCGGGGTCTGCCCCGGCAACCACGAGTCCGCCGGCAGACAGCACACCGGCAAGACCCGTCACGGCAACCCGTGGCTGAAGGCCGTCCTGGGCCAGACCGCGGTCTCCGCCGCCGGAACCAAGAACACCTACCTCGCCGCCCGCTACCGACGCCTGGCCGCCCGACGCGGCAAGAAGCGCGCCCTGGTCGCCGTCGAACACTCCGTCCTGATCGCGATGTGGCACATGCTCGTCCACGATGTGGAGTACGCCGACCTCGGCGGCCAGTACTTCCTGGAACGCACCGGCCGCGCCCGGCAGACCCGACGCCTGGTGAGCCAGCTCAACCAGCTTGGCTACCAAGTCACCCTCCAGACAGTTGAGGCCGCCTGAGCTGCGGCAACGGACATCAGATCGGGGATTTTCGTATTAGGGCAACGGGTTGGCGCCCTCGATGACCTGCCATCCGGAGGCCAGGGTGCCCGTCATGAGGTGCTGCACGCCTTCTCCTCGGAGCGTCACGAAGGCGGTGAGGCCTGTGTCGAGTTCCGTCACTCGGTGCCCGTAGACGACGGCCTGTGTCAGTGTCAGGTCGAGTGCTTGTACTGAACCGCGGAGGCAGTTGAAGCGGGCACCGCGACGGACTGGTCCACGCAGGCAGCGCACATTGACAGTGGCCTGTTCGAGGGACACGACGATGACCCGGGCGATCTGCAGTTCTACGCTGCTACGACAGGTGCCAGGGTCGGGGATCTCGCTCACGCAGCTGCCCCCTCTCGCTCGACCAGGACGCCGTTCTTGAACCGGGCACCCGCG
>NZ_JBEXXQ010000140.1:0-5602 GCF_040630525.1 Streptomyces sp. NPDC005799 | reverse complement strand
CTGCCCACAGTCCAGACACTGCGGCAGATCACCGTGCAGAACTACCTGATCACCACCGGCAGCAGCGGAGCGGAGGTGGTCAAGCGGCGGGAGGCGGACAAAGACGGTCTCCCGCCCGGCAGTTTGCGGCTGACCTCGCCCTACGACCTCGATGCCCGCTACGGCGGCAAGGAAGATCTGCGCTGGACAGGGTACAAACTGCACATCAGCGAGGTCTGCCAGCCGCCCCGGCCCGAGGACGAGGCTCCACGACACGGTCGGCGGACGCGTCCGCCCGTCCCGAACGTGATCACCCATGTCGCGACCACTGACGCGACCGTGCCCGACGTGAAACTCGTTGAACCCGTCCACCAGGCCCTCGACGGCCGGGGCCTGCTGCCCGGCGAGCACTACCTGGACTCCGGCTACGCGAGCATCGAACTCGTCATCGGGGCCCAGGACACCTACGGCATCACCCTGGTCACTCCACTGCTGACCGGCACCTCGCGCCAGTACCGGCAGAATCTCGGCTACCAGCGCGAAGCCTTCGCTATCGACTGGGACGCCCGCCGGGCCATCTGCCCCGAGGGGGCCACCAGCCGGTTCTGGAGCCCGGCCAAGCAGAAGGGCCGCGACGTGATCGTGGTCCGCTTCGACCAGGCCGACTGCGGCCCCTGCCCGGTCAGAGCCGAATGCACCAACGCCACCCGCTGGGGCCGCCAACTCACCCTGCGGCCACGGCCACTGCACGAACTCATCCACGCCAACCACACCGCCCAGCAAGACGAGACATGGCGGGCGAAGTACGCGCTGCGGGCCGGCGTCGAGGGCAGCATCCGCCAGGCCATGGCAGTCACCGGCAACCGCCGGGCCCGCTACCGCGGGCTCAGGAAGACCCACCTCGAGCACGTCTACTCCGCCGTCGCCCTCAACCTGATCCGCCTCGACGCCTGGTGGAACGGCCAGCCGCTCGACCACACCCGCACCAGCCACCTCGCCCGACTCGCCCTCACACCCGCCGCGTGACCTCACATTTGGCCAGCAGGATCCCTGAGTGGGTGAAAATCGGTGGGTGGCCGTCCGGCGGACGTCGTGCGCTCTTGGCGTGTTCCGAGCCCGTGAGTTAGTAGGACGCTGGGGGTTCATCGACAGGCACCCGGAAGTGCTGCTTCGAGCGCGCGTATTAGAGTTATCGGCCTGCCGGACCCCTGCCGGGCGGTCATGTGCTCGCGGCCGTGGTCGGAAGGGGGTGCCGGGGCAATGGAAGTGCTGCACGAACGCTGTGCGGGGATCGACATCAGCAAGGCGGACGTGAAGGTCACGATCCGCGTGCCCGGCGCCGGCAAGCGCCGTCGTACCGAGACCCGGACGTTCTCCTCGATGACCCGGGACCTGCTGGCCATGCGGGACTGGCTGCTCGCCGAGGGCATCACGCTGGTCGGGATGGAGGCTACCGGCATCTACGTGCGACGTGAGGGTGCATGAGTGAAGTGGGAGGCACCGATTGGAGGTTCGGCTGATGCCGGAGGTGTAGTACTCAGGCCAGTGCGCACGGCCTGTCTCCGCTCCGACGTGCGTCGCGGGTAACCGTGGGGTGCGAAGCTCGGGGAAGAAGCCCAAGGACCCCTGTTCCACTCAGGGGTTACAGGCGAGGAGAAGACCGGGATGGGCGAACGCGAGTGAACCCCTGATGAGGCTTCGTGACGGTGACCCCCGCCGGTGGGATGTTCAAGCGGGGCCGTAGGGACTGGCCGCTGGAAAGCAGCAGGTGCCGGTCGGAGCGTATTTGCTGGCCGGGAGCGCACTACTGTCCCCGGAGTAAAGGGGGCGTCCTGCCCGGTCGTGTCTTGCTCATGTGCAACGCGACAACGGGCCTTCCCCCAAGGCCGGGTAGTTAGCGTTTTCGCAGGTCACGCAAGTGAGACTGGGGACCATGCTGTTGCGGCGTAGAGGCCGGGGCCGAGTTTGTGGATGAGGCCGCTGGCGGCCCATCGATTCAGTTGTCTGTACATGGTTTCCAGGGTGACATCGCCGAAGTGGGCGGCGATCTCACGGGGTTGCCACAGACGCGTGGGGTCTTCCTGGAGCAGGGCCAGGATGCGGTGTCGGCGCCGCGCGGAAGGGCTGGCGTGTCGGTCGTCCCGGGAGGCCGTGGGCAGCGCGGGTTGCTCCACGGGTTCGATGACGGTGACGTCGAGGCGGGTGACGGTGTGGCTTGTGCCGGGCCGGCCGTCGGCGTGGCGCTCGCTGTAGCGGGACATCGGTGACTTGACCTTGCGGGTGCTGACCCGGTGCCGGCGGGGCGGGAGCAGACCGGTCAGGATCCGACGGCCGATCATCCCCAGGAGAGTGTCCCGATCGGTGTCCGCGCTGACGATGCCGTTGGCCTGGATCACCTGGTCGCGGGCGGTGTGGAGCGTGATGTTGAAACAGCAGCGGTCCGGGTCGGTGCCGGGGAGGGACTCGGCGGCAGTGACCATCACGGTGCGCAGGGCCTGGTAGAGCGTGAGCAGGGACCACATCTCCTGCTCGATGCCTGCCGGGTCGCCCGAGCGCAGGTTGCGGCCGTTCATGATGGTGTGGCGGAGCGCGTAGTACGCCGATTCGTGTTCCCAGCGCTGGTGATAGAGGCCCACCAGCGCGGTGGCGGGGTGACGGCGGGCGTCGGTCAGGGTCGTGACCAGTCGGTAGGACCCGGTGAAGGATGTGCCGTCCGCGCAGGTCACGGCGATCTGTGCGTCGATGATCCGCACTTTCACGGTGCCGATCACCGACAGATAGGAGCCGTCAGCGAGGCGCGTGAGGACCGGCGTGCGCCGGTTGCTGCGGAGCCGGCCCAGGACCTGGGCGCCGGTGTCGGTGACCTGCGCGAGGAAGGCATTGCTGTCGAATCCCTTGTCCCACAGCACCAGCATGTCCGGCCGCAGCAGATGCAGCAGCCGGCCGGCGTAGCTCGTCTCACCCTCGGCGGTGGGGCCGAACACCCCGCCGACCAGAGCCCGGGTGCCGGTCTCGACCAGCGTCATCAACTCCAGCGTCGGGTAGCCATGATGCGACGTCCTGCCCAGCCAGGCCCGGTTGCGCTCGGAATCGGGAACCCTCAGCGAGCTGCAGCCGTCGAACGACACCATCCGGTACGAACCGAAACACACTCCTGGCGTCGTCGGCCGGGCCAGCAACCCGGCGAGCACCTCGAACAACGCCCGCACCGGCGTGCTGCCGATCCGCCGGCGCAGGTCACGCAACGCCTTCGCCGACGGACAGACCACCGGCATCCCGGACAGACCCGCGGTCAGCTTGTCCCAGACGAGGCGATAGCCGACCTCGGGGAACAGGCACATCGCCAGCAGGAAGTAGACCCCGACCCGCGATGGAAGATCACGCAGCCGCTGCTGCACCGTCCTCGTCTCCGCAAGGACCGCGTCCACCAGCTCAAACGGCACGACTGCCGTCAGCTCCCCCAGATGCCCAGGAGCGAACCGGCCTCCGGCCACAGTGACCGTTCGGGTGATGGCCGTCAGCGCAGACGGCAGGACACAATGACGGGGCAACGGAGCTCCTTCGGGACAAGCTGTCTTGGTCGACTGCCTGTACCAACGAGCTCCGTTGCTCTGCGTCGGAAATCCTTCAACTCACTTGCGTTACCTGCGATGACGCTAACTACCCGGCCTTGGGGGAAGGCCCTCGTCTTAGCCGCAACAGTCTACTAGCTGATGCGATACGCCTGGTAGTTTCGCGTCAGCAGATAGGTGTCGATGATGTCAGACGAGGCACTCTCGACCGATCGGTAGATGCCCCACTTAGGCCGTACGTAGTCCCCTTGGCTGGGGATGTTCACATGGCTCAGCTGCCCGTCCGTAACAACTTTGGCGGACGCGTCGGTGCCGTCGTGCGCGACAAAGCGTGCCGCCCCCGAGCTTCCTATGGTGAGTGTCCACTCGATACTGATCCACTTGTTGCGCAGGGGAGCCAAGTCGGTGGACGCGATGTCCGGCGCTCCGGAAGTGCTGTAAGCGCGAGCCCGCAGCGTTTCCTTGCTGCCGCTGCGGCTTAAGTCCAGAGTGACCCAGGGACCTCCGTTAGTCGCTGGTGTCTTGGTCTGGAAGATATGGGTGAACTTGCTGGTACCGTGCAATGTGGACGGCATGAACATCTCGTACGAGATGGTCCACTTCTCCCCGTTGCGCATCTTCTGGGTCGTGCCGTCCTGCACCATTCCCTTGGACTCGGTGCGCTGGCGGTCACCGCCGCCTGTCGAGTCGCGGTCATCCGCCCAGATGTTGAAGCGGTAATGGTCGCCGTTCTCCACGGAGACGTACTTTCGGTCGGGGAACCTGCCTTCACGGTCAGCTTCGATTCCCTCGAACCCATGGAGGCCGACCGATGCCGGATTCGGGTTCCATTGGAGTTCGCCGCCCCCTGAAACGGCTCTGGGCGGGGTGAGTGCCGACGCATACCCGCTCATCGCGAGTGGCGTACCGGCAATGAAAAGGGCGGTGGATCCCATCATCGCTCTGCGGGTGATGTGGGGACGGGTGGACGCATGTTCAGCCACGAGATTCGGTTTCCTCTTTAAATAGATGGCCTATGGGAGCCGGATGCGCAGCTCTGTCGGTTCAGTGAGCTTCTTCAGAGTGGCCACCGATCGAGTGACGACCTCGTGGTCGACTCCTCGGCTGAGTCGCAGGTGAGGAGGCAGTCAGCCGAAAGGTGCCCATCACTCTGATGTGTGACTGCTGAAAACGCTCAGTGACTTTTATCGCCGTCCCAGGACACCGGGTGAACTCTGTTATCCATCCGAACTCCCGTAGGGGCCTTGACTGCTTGGTGCTGCGATCTGGGTAGCATGCGAACGTTGCCTGAAGCATTCGTGGGACGTGTGTACTCCGCACGATCCAGCACAGGAAGTCGCCCGAGTAGAGGCAAGTGACCTTGGCTCATATCTACAGGCTGTGAGTCGGAGCGTGTCGGTCTCAGGGTGGGGCGTGACCTGTAGTGATCAGCTGCAGCAGCGATGTTGGTCCAGCCTGCTTGGCGTATGAGTCCGATGGCGAGGTTGCGCAGGGTGGCCATGGCTCGGGGTGCGGTTCCTGTGCGTAGTCGGGAGGCGTCCTCGCCGAAGGTCACGTCTCTCACGTGGTGCAGGGCCTCAACTGACCAGTGATTCTCTACGAGTTCGGCGAGTTGTGCCGATCTGGCCTGTCCGGGCGTGAGGCTGGTGACCGCGTAGACGGTCTTCGTCTCTACCCTGCCGGTCTCTTGCGGTGGGTGCGGCGGCGCTTGATCTCCATGGCCTGGACGGTGTAGGGGAAGAGCGGGCCGGGACGGACGGTGCAGACCTTCAGCGCCACGGGTGACGCTGTCGCGGGCGGCGGCCAGGGCCGCGGTGAAGCAGGCCCGGTCCGGATCGCATCCGGGCACGGCATCGGTGGCGCTGCCATCGTCATCCGCAAAAGCTGGTGGACCGTCAGCAGTGCCCACATCTCCTGGCGCAGGCCCTGAGGGTCACGCGAGCGCAGTACGCAGCATGCGGGTGATGTTGACGGTCGCTTCGTCGGTGGGCATGCCGAGGAGTTCGTGCAGCTCAGGGGCTCTGAACACCTGGCCGGGGTGCTGGTTGAAG
>NZ_JBEXXQ010000139.1:0-5612 GCF_040630525.1 Streptomyces sp. NPDC005799 | reverse complement strand
GTCCTGGAGGCGATGAAGATGGAACAGCCCCTCAACGCCCACCGCTCCGGCACCATCAAGGGCCTGTCCGCGGAGATCGGCGCGTCCATCAGCTCGGGCGCCGCCATCTGCGAGATCAAGGACTGACACCCGCGGTCCCACAAGGCGCCCGGTGGACTGGAACGACCAGCCCACCGGGCGCCTCGCCTTTCCCAAATCCCGCCCGCCCGCCTTTCCGGATCCCGGCGGCCCGCCTTTCCGGATCCCGGCGACCCCCCATCTCCCGATCCGGCCGCCCGACTTCTCCGGATTCAGGCAGCCCGTCATCCCCGGATCGCGGCAGCCCGCCTATCTCCCCATCCCGGCGGCCCGCCAGCTCCCGTCCCGGCCGCCCGCCTTCTCCAGATCCCGGCCGCCCCCCTCTCCAAATCCCGGCGGCCCCCCCATCTCCCGATCCAGGCCGCCCGACTTCTCCGGATTCAGGCAGCCCGTCATCCCCGGATCGCGGCAGCCGGCCTATCTCCCCATCCCGGCGGCCCGCCAGCTCCCGTCCCGGCCGCCCGCCTTCTCCAGATCCCGGCCGCCCCCCCTCCAGATCCCGGCAGCCGGCCTATCTCCCCATCCCGCCAGCCCGCCAGCTCCCATACCGGCCGCCCGCCTTCCCCAGATCCCGGCCGCCCCCCTCTCCCCATCCCGACCGACGCACCTCGATGGCATGCTGGACGCACGAGGAAGCATCGTGGGGAGAGCACATGGAGGGCATGGTGACCACGACGTCGGCGCGGACCGCGGACACCGGCGGCACCGGGATGCCGCCCACCGCCCCGCGCCCCATGCGCGCCGACGCCCGCCGCAACTACGACCGCCTGCTCACCGAGGCCCGCGCGGCCTTCGCCACCCACGGCACGGACGCGTCCCTGGAGGACGTGGCCCGGCGCGCCGGCGTGGGAATCGGCACCCTCTACCGCCACTTCCCCAACCGTCATGCCCTGCTGAGTGCGGTCTTCGAGGACGCCGTCAACGACCTGCTCTCCCGGGCGAGGGAACTCCAGACGGCCCCGGAACCGTGCACGGCACTGGTGACCTGGCTGCGGGAGGTCGTGGCGCACGCCGGTGAATACCGGGGACTGGCCAGGGCGTTGATGTCCGTCTCATCGGACCGGGCCTCGGCCCTCGCCCGTTGCAGCACCCCCATGCGCGAGGCGGGAACGGCCTTGCTGACCCGAGCCCAGCAGGCCGGCAGAGTCCGCGCGGACGTCGAGATGGGCGACCTGCTCCAGCTGACCCACGCGATCGCCCTGGCGGCGGAGGAGTCACCGGCGGACCCGCAACTGCCGGACAGGCTGCTCGATCTGACCCTGAGGGGCTTGAAAGACGCCTGAGGACAATGCCGCTGACGGGGCCTTACCGCCGCCGCATGTCCGCGACGCGGGCCCGCTCAACCCCGGCGTCCCCCAGCACCGTCGCCGTCCTGAGGCCGGCCCCCGGAACCTGCCGCCGCTGTCCCGGCAGGGCCCGCGCCTGACGCGGGGGGACCGCATCGCCCCCCGGGTTCCCGGAGTTCCCCGACGCCCCCGCCACGGCGATCTGCACGCCCTGGTCCGCCAGGGCCTGCAACTCCGTGGCCGCCCGGTCGTCGTGGGCCGGCGGCTCGTCCGTCACCAGCCGCGTGATCACATCCGTGGGCACGGTCTGGAACATCGTGTCCGTCCCGAGCTTGGTGTGATCGGCGAGCACGACGACCTCCGCGGCCGCCTGGACGAGCGCCCGGTCGACGGAGGCCGACAGCATGTTGGACGTGGACAGCCCGCGCTCCGCGGTGAGCCCGCTCCCGGACAGAAAGGCCCGTGAGACGCGCAGCCCCTGCAGGGACTGCTCGGCCCCACTGCCCACCAGCGCGTAGTTGGACCCACGCAACGTCCCGCCGGTCATCACGACCTCCACCCGGTTGGCATGGGCCAACGCCTGGGCGACGAGCAGGGAGTTGGTGACGACGGTCAGGCCGGGCACCCGGGCGAGCCGGCGGGCCAGCTCCTGCGTGGTCGTACCGGCCCCCACCACGATGGCCTCGCCTTCTTCGACGAAGCCCGCGGCGAGGTCGGCGATGGCCGTCTTCTCGGCGGTCGCGAGATGGGATTTCTGCGGAAAGCCGGACTCCCGCGTGAAACCGCCCGGCAGTACCGCACCGCCATGCCGGCGGTCGAGGAGTCCTTCTGCCTCCAGTGCGCGCACGTCCCGCCGTACGGTCACTTCAGAGGTCTGGACGACGCGGGCGAGTTCACGGAGCGACACGGCCCCGTTCGCTCGCACCATTTCGAGGATCAATTGGCGACGTTCTGCAGCGAACACGAAACTGACAGTAATGCCAACGACCGTCTGCTTTCAGCTGTTTGCGCCGAATAGCAGAAGTTGTTCGCACGCAAGCACGCCGAGTGGTATAGGGCCTACCCATCCCGCCTATGCCGCACGCACGCTCGACAACTCCCCGTGACCAGCGGGGAATCGCTTTCGGCCGTCAGACCTCGCCACCGGTCTTGCGTGTGTGGAGCTGACGGGCGACCTCCGCGATCGACCCCGAAAGGGAGGGGTACACGGTGAAGGCGTTCGCGATCTGTTCGACCGTCAGATTGTTGTCGACGGCGATCGAGATCGGATGGATCAGTTCCGAGGCACGCGGGGAGACGACCACACCGCCGACCACGATGCCCGTGCCGGGCCGGCAGAAGAGCTTCACGAAGCCGTCCCGGATGCCCTGCATCTTGGCGCGCGGGTTGCGCAGCAACGGCAGCTTCACCACACGGGCGTCGATCTTCCCGCCGTCCACGTCCGCCTGGGTGTACCCGACCGTGGCGATCTCGGGGTCGGTGAAGACGTTCGACGAGACGGTCTTCAGGTTCAGCGGAGCGACGGCGTCACCCAGGAAGTGGTACATCGCGATACGCCCCTGCATGGCGGCGACCGACGCGAGGGCGAACACACCGGTCACGTCACCTGCGGCGTACACACCGGGAGCCGTGGTCCTTGACACCTTGTCGGTCCAGATGTGCCCGGACTCCCGCAGCTTGACCCCGGCCTCCTCGAGGCCCAGCCCCGCGCTGTTGGGAATGGCACCGACGGCCATCAGACAGTGCGACCCACTGATGACCCGCCCGTCGGAGAGCGTCACCTCCACCCGGTCGCCGACCCGCTTGGCGGCGGCGGCCCGCGAGCGCGCCATGACGTTCATGCCGCGCCGCCGGAAGACGTCCTCCAGCACCGCGGCCGCGTCCGGGTCCTCACCCGGCAGCACCCGGTCCCGCGACGACACCAGGGTCACCTTGGACCCGAGCGCCTGGTAGGCGCCGGCGAACTCGGCACCGGTGACACCCGACCCGACCACGATGAGCTCTTCCGGCAGCTCGTCGAGGTCATAGACCTGGGTCCAGTTCAGGATGCGCTCGCCGTCGGGCTGGGCGTCGGGCAGCTCACGCGGGTGCCCACCGGTCGCGATGAGCACGGCGTCCGCGGTCAGCGTCTCCTCGCTCCCGTCGACAGCGGAGACGACGACCTTCCGGGACCCGTCGAGTGCCTGCATGCCCTCCAGCCGCCCGCGCCCGCGCATGACCCGCGCCCCGGCCCGCGTGACGGAGGCGGTGATGTCGTGCGACTGCGCGAGAGCGAGCCGCTTCACACGCCGGTTGACCTTCCCCAGATCAACACCCACCACCCGGGCGGCCTGCTCCAGCGGCGGGGTGTCGTCGGCGACGATGATCCCCAGCTCTTCGTACGACGAATCGAAGGTGGTCATCACCTCGGCCGTAGCAATGAGAGTCTTCGACGGCACGCAGTCGGTCAGCACCGACGCCCCGCCCAGACCGTCGCAGTCGACGACGGTCACCTCCGCGCCGAGCTGGGCGGCCACCAGGGCCGCCTCGTATCCGCCGGGTCCGCCACCGATGATCACGATCCGAGTCACGTACCCCATTGTCCCGCACCGCTCAAGGTGCTATTGCCCGGGGCCGCGGCAACGGGTTGGGCAAGGGGCGCCTGTTCCCTGTGAGCCCCCTGTTCTCCCTGCCGTACCCTCTCCCCATGTCGCTCTACGCCGCGTACGCCGGCAACCTCGACGCGCGGCTGATGACCCGCCGCGCCCCGCACTCGCCGATGCGCGCCACGGGCTGGCTGAACGGCTGGCGGCTGACGTTCGGGGGAGAGCACATGGGCTGGGAGGGCGCCCTGGCGACCATCGCCGAGGACCCCTTCTCCCAGGTCTTCGTCGCCCTGTACGAGGTCGCGCCGCCCGACGAGGACTCGCTGGACCGCTGGGAGGGCGTGGGCCTCGGCATCTACCGCCGTCTGCGCGTCCGTGTCCACACCCTGGAGGGCGAGGAGTCGGCCTGGCTCTACGTCCTCAACGGTTACGAGGGCGGCCTCCCCTCGGCCCGCTACCTGGGTGAGATCGCGGACGCGGCGGAATCGGCCGGCGCGCCCCACGACTACGTCATGGAACTCCGCAAGCGCCCGTGCTGAACCACAGCCACCACACAGCCCACCGTTCGTTGGAAACGACAAGACAACGATCGCCATCCCGTGAGCTCCGTCATCTACGCGCGTAGGCCCAGACCGGCTACCCTCAGTCGCGTGAACGCATCTCTTCTTCCGGACGACATCCAGGGCGACCCGCACGCCGCCGCCGACGCCGCCGCCGCGCGCCTGCGCGAACTGACCGGCGCCGAGACCCACGACGTCGCCCTCGTGATGGGCTCCGGCTGGGCACCGGCCGTGGACGCCCTCGGCACTCCCGACGCCGAGCTCCAGGTCACCGAGCTGCCCGGTTTCCCGCCTCCGGCGGTGGAGGGTCACGGCGGCAAGATCCGCTCATACGCCATCGGCGACAAGCGCGCCCTGGTCTTCCTGGGCCGCACCCACTACTACGAGGGCCGCGGCGTGGCGGCGGTGGCCCACGGCGTCCGCACCGCGGTCGCCGCCGGCTGCAAGACGGTGGTCCTCACCAACGGCTGCGGCGGCCTCCGCGAGGGCATGCGCCCAGGCCAGCCGGTCCTGATCAGCGACCACATCAACCTCACGGCCACCTCCCCCATCATCGGTGCGAACTTCGTCGACCTCACCGACCTCTACTCCCCCCGCCTGCGCGCCCTGTGCAAGGAGATCGACCCCACCCTGGAGGAGGGTGTCTACGCCCAGTTCCCCGGCCCGCACTACGAGACCCCGGCCGAGATCCGCATGGCCCGCGTCATCGGAGCGGACCTGGTGGGCATGTCGACGGTCCTGGAGGCGATCGCCGCGCGTGAGGCAGGCGCCGAGGTCCTGGGCATCTCCCTGGTCACGAACCTGGCGGCGGGCATGACGGGCGAGCCCCTGAACCACGAGGAGGTCCTCCAGGCGGGCCGCGACTCGGCCACCCGCATGGGCTCCCTGCTCGCGCAGGTCCTGGACCGCCTCTGAAGGTCGCCGAAGGGGGTGCCGCGTCCGCGCGTGTGCGGGCCCGTCGCGTGGCCGCTCGCGCAGTTCCCCGCACCCCTGACGGGGTAGCAGTCGCCGTTCCTGCGAAGGGGACGGGGCGGGGGGTGTCCGCCCGCAGTGTCGGGCGTCAAGAAACAGCACCGCAAGACCCACAGCACCGCCCGACCGCG
>NZ_JBEXXQ010000138.1:0-5639 GCF_040630525.1 Streptomyces sp. NPDC005799 | reverse complement strand
CTCCCGCTTCTACGCCGACGACGACCTCATGGTCGGCGCCGCCGACCCCTTCCAGCTCTTCCGCATCATGTACGAAGTCATCCGAGGCGGCGGCTACAGCCCCGACATCGCCTTCATGCTCGACCAGTGCCACAACATCGAAGCCAAGATCCCCGCCATCATCCGCTCCGTCATGAACGTCCAGGAAGCCACCGCAAAGGCCCTCCTCGTCGACCGCGACGCCCTGGCAGCCGCCCAGCGCGACGGCGACGTCCTCGCAGCCAACGCCGCCCTCATGGACGCCTACAACACCGACGTACGACCACTCCTCGCCGAACTCCGCGCGGACATGGGCCTCGACCCCGACCCGATCACCGCCTACCACCGCTCCGGATGGGCCGAGAAGATCGTCGAGGAGCGGGTCGGCGGGCAGCAGGCCGGGTGGGGAGCGTAAATCCCCGGTTCGAACCGCCGTCACCCTCCCGGGGCCGCTCAGTCCCGTTGCTTCGTGGCCGTTCCTTCGGCCGCCTCCTGGACGGGCGCCACTGACGTGGCGACGCGGACCAGGGCCGCCGTGGCCGTCGAGCGGGAGTGCTGCGGCCAGGCGATGGAGAGGGTGGCCGGCGGGGCGTCCGGGAGTTCGCGGTACGCCACGCCCGGCCGGGGGTAGCGGGTCGTGACCGACTCCGGGAGCAGCGTCACCAGATCGCCGAATTCGACGAGCGCGAGCAGTTGGGCCAGGTCTGTGATCGCGTACTGCTCCATGATCGCGTCCAGGTAGCGGCACAGGCCGCCGGAGTCGCCCGGCTCGACGCCCGGGAGGGCGAGATCGGCGAGGGTGAGGTCGTCGCGGGCCGCGAGCGGGTGGGTGGCGGGCAGCGCGGCGAGGCGGGGTTCGACGGTCACCGTCTCGGCGTCCAGGCCGGTGCGGTCGAAGGGTTCGTAGAGGAGGGCCGCGTCCGCCTCACCCGCACGCAGGAGCCGGGCCTGTTCGCCCCAGCCGGAGAGGCGGACCGTGACGGGCCGGGCCGCCGGCTCGGTGGCGTAGCGGGCCAGGATGGCATCCAGCAGGCCCGCCGCGCCGTCGGCCTTGACGGTCAGGACGAGCTTGGGTTCCGGGTCGGCCGCGCGCTGGGCTCGCCGGCCGGCCGCCTGGAGGGCGTCCAGGGCGATCCGGGCCTCCGTCAGCAGGACGGTGCCGGGCGGGGTGAGGGTGACGCTGTGGGTCGTGCGCTCGAAGAGGGTGATGCCGAGGTCCGTCTCGAGTTTGCGGATGGCGCGGGAGAGGGGCGGGGCGGAGATGCCCAGCCGTTCGGCGGCGCGGGCGAAGTTCAGTTCCTCCGCGACGGCGACGAAGTAGCGCAGTGACCGGGACTCCATGACCGTGGACCTCCTTCGGTATGACCCGCAGGGTAACAAGCGGGACCCGGTCGGTCCTTCCAAGCCGGAGGAACGCGGCGCAGGATCGAGGTACGCGGTCCCCCGGTACCGCCGCAGGCGACGGGGCGTGAACCGCGCTTCCAGCGAACCGTTTTGGAGCTTCTGCATGCTTGTCATCACCACGCCCACCGGTCAGATCGGCCGGCAGGTCGTCGACCGTGTCCTCGGCGCCGAGCAGCCGGTCCGCGTGATCGTGAGGGATCCCGGCCGGCTCGCCCCCGAGGTGCGGGAGCGGGTCGAGGTCGTCCAGGGCTCGCACGCCGACCCCGATGTCCTCATGAAGGCCTTCACGGGCGCGGAGGCCGTGTTCTGGGTGATACCGCCGGACCCCCGCACGGAGAACCTCGAGCACCACTATCTGGACCCGACCCGGTCGGCGTGCGAGGCTGTCACCAGGCACGGCGTGGAACGGGTCGTCGGCGTGTCGACCATGGGCCACGGCATCGAGAAGAACGCCGGGCACCTGTCGGCCGCGCGGGCCGCCGAGGAACTGATCGCCGGAACGGGAGTGAAGTCCCGGGCGCTGCGGCCTCCGTTCTTCATGGAGAACCTGCTCCGTCAGCTCGACGCGATCAGGAACCAGGGCACCTTCTTCCTGCCGAGCCGCCGGGACCGCACCCTGGCCCTGGTCGCCACCCGCGACATCGCCGAGCGAGGCGCCGAGCTGCTGCTCGACGACACCTGGAGCGGACAGGGCGGTGTACCTGTGGTCAGCCCCGACTCCCTCACTCCCGACGGCATGGCGGAGGTCCTCGGCGATGTGCTGGAGCTGCCGGTCCGCTACCAGCAGCTCCCGATCGACGCGTACAGGTCGATGATGCTGGAGCACGGGGCGAGCGAGGCGATGGCCCAGGGCGTGGCCGACATGGCCGTCGCCCAGAACGAGGGGGCCTACGACGAGGAGCACCGCACCGCGCGGCCGAGCCCGACCGGTTTCCGCCAGTGGTGCGAGGAAGTGCTCAGGCCCGCCGTTCTGGGCTGAACACCTCCGCCGCTGTCACTCGGGACTGGCGAACGGATGCCGTACGGCGGCGGGCGGCCAGACGGGAGTGGTGTAGGGCCGCCGGAAGATGTGGTGGCCCGAGCCGACCTCGAACGGCTGCTCGTCGCCGGGCAGTTGTACGTCGGCCCGGGTGTTCGGCGGGACGCGGATCTCCACCACCAGCGTGTCGCCCTCGATCGTCCAGCCCGCCTCCGCGCGGCCGTACGGCGTCTCGTGCGCGGCCTTCGCGAAGCTGAGGTCGCCGCCGGGCACGGGCGCGATCCGCAGCCGGCGCCAGCCGGGCTCGGCGGCCTCCAGCCCGGCGACCGTGCGGTGCAGCCAGTCGGCCACGGCGCCCAGGGCGTAGTGGTTGAAGGACGTCATCTCGCCCGGGTTGATGCTCCCGTCGGGCAGCATCGAGTCCCACCGCTCCCAGACGGTCGTCGCACCCATGGTCACGGGGTACAGCCAGGACGGGCAGCCCTTCTCGACCAGCATCCGGTAGGCCAGTTGCGGCTCGCCGGCCGCGCACAGCGCGTCGCAGATCAGTGGCGTCCCGGCGAATCCGGTGGCGATGCGGAAGCCCGCCTTGCGCACGATGAGCGCCAACCGCTCGGCGGCGCCCTGTCGTTGACGTTCCGTCGGGAGCAGCGAGAAACAGAGGGCGAGCGCGTACGCGGTCTGCGCGTCGCTCGCCATCAGCCCGGCCGGCGTGACGAACTCCATGGCGAACGCGGCCCGTACGGACCGCGCCAGCTCCTCGTACCGCACGGCGTCGTCCTTCTCGCCCAACAGCCGTGCCGTTTCGGCGAGTACGTCGGCCGAGCGCGCGACATGGGCGTTGGCGACCAGGTCACCATTGGTCCGGGCGGCGCCCGGGTCGTCGGGCGGGGCGGCCGGGTCGAGCCAGTCGCCGAGCTGGAAGTCCTGCCGCCACAGCCCGCCGCCCTGCTCGGTCAGCCGGGCGGCGGTCTCCATCCAGGCACGCATGCTCGGGTACTGGGTGCGCAGCACCTCCAGGTCACCGAAACGCCGGTAGAGCGTCCACGGCAGCAGTACGGCGACATCGGCCCACACCGCGTGCGGGGTCCCGCCGAACGCGTCCCCGAGTATGTCGGGCACGACCAGGGGCGGTACCCCGTCGGCGCGCGCGAGCTGCTCGGCGGCGAGGTCGCGCAGCCAGCCGCCGAGCATGCCGGAGCAGTCGTACAGGAAGGACGCGGTGGGGGCGAAGACCTGGATGTCGCCGGTCCAGCCGAGGCGTTCGTCGCGCTGCGGGCAGTCGGTCGGGATGTCGAGGAAGTTGCCGCGCATGCCCCAGACGACGTTCTCGTGCAGCCGGTCGACCAGTGCGTGCGAGGACTGGAACCAGCCGGTGCGGGCCATGTCGGTGTGCAGCACGACGGCTTCGACCGCGCTCGGATCCAACTCACCGGGCCAGTTGTCGACTTGGGCATACCGGAAGCCGTGGAAGGTGAAGCGTGGCTCGTAGGTCTCCTCGCCCTGGCCCGCGAGGGTGTACGTGTCGGTCGCGCGGGCGACGCGCAGGGGCCGCACGCCGAGTTCGCCGTGTTCCAGCACCTCCGCGTGGCGCAGGGTGACCGTGTGCCCGGCGGGTCCGGAGACACGGATGCGCAGGCGGCCGACCAGGTTCTGGCCGAAGTCGAGGACGGTCCGGCCGGAGGGGGTGGTGATGACCTCGACCGGGGCGAGCGTCTGAACGCGGCGCACGGGCGGGCCGGTCGGTGCGACCAACTCGGCGGCAGGGGCGGGAAGTCCGGTGACCGGTGACCAGTCGGCGGTGTCGTGGCCCGGTTCGGACCAGCCGGGGCGGGCCAGCCGGGCGTCGTACGCCTCGCCGTCGTACAGCTCGGACCGCAGGATCGGCCCGGTCGTGGCACGCCAGCTCTCGTCGGTGGCGATGGTGGTAACGGCGCCGTCGGGGTGGGTGACCTCGAGCTGGGCGAGGAGGGCACGCTGGTCGCCGTAGAGGTTGCGGCGGCCGCCTTGGAAGCCGAGCCGCCCGGTGTACCAGCCCTCGCCGAGCAGCGCGCCGATCGCGTTGTCGCCGGGCCGCAGCAGGCCGGTGACGTCGAAGATCTGGTAGCGAAGGCGGTGGTGGTACGAGGTCCAGCCGGGTGCGAGGACGTGGTCGCCGACGCGGGTGCCGTTGATCTCGGCCTCGTAGACGCCGTACGCGGTGATGTACAGACGGGCCGAGGTGACGGGCCTGTCGAGGGTGAAGGTGCGGTGCAGCAGGGCCGCCGGGAGCGGGGGGTCGGAGCGTTCCCGGTCGGGGGTGACAGGGCGGGCGGTCCAGTCGGCTGGGGCCAGCAGTCCCGTCTCCGCGTAGGTGACCGGCGACCAGGCCGACGGCTCGGCGCCCGCGCCCCACACCTGGACCCGTACCCCGACCCGGCTGCGGGAGCCGAGCACCGGCCCCGGCCACTCCACCAGCACCGAGTCGGCGCTGACCACACGCCCGGTGTCGGCGAGGACCGCGCCGTCGACGTCGGTGATCTCGACCCGGTAGGCGCGCTGGGTCCAGTCCGGTGTCTCGGTTTCCGTGCGCCAGGTCAGCCGGGGGCGGGACTCACCGATGCCGAGCGGCTCGCGGTGGTGTTCCAGGACGGGGGCGGTGACGATCACAGGGCGGCTCCCGGCGGACGCGGTGTCCTTCTGGCACGTGCAAATGCCCTCAGAGGAGGGCGTGAAACGTTTCACGGCATGGTGAGCCCGTCGCGCCGCTCAGTCAAGGGGCCCGACTGAGAATGATCGGGTTTTCGTAAACGTCACCCACGTGGTCATGTCGACACCTTGACGGCGTCGCACTACTGCGATTAGCTTCCCTGAAACGATTCAAACAGTGTTCAGAGGTGGTCATGCCAGACCCGTCCGCCGTGAAGACAGCACTCGCGGCACAGAAGATCGAGACCCCGTCGTGGGCCTACGGCAACTCCGGCACGCGCTTCAAGGTCTTCACCCAGCCCGGCGTGCCGCGCGATCCCTGGGAGAAGCTGCGGGACGCGGCGAAAGTGCACGAGTTCACTGGCGTGGCACCGTCGGTCGCCCTGCACATCCCGTGGGACAAGGTCGACGACTACGGGAAGCTCGCGGCGTTCGCCCGGGAGCAGGGAGTGGCCCTGGGGGCGATCAACTCCAACACCTTCCAGGACGACGACTACAAGCTCGGCAGCATCTGCCACCCCGATGCGGCCGTGCGCCGCAAGGCGGTCGA
>NZ_JBEXXQ010000137.1:0-5744 GCF_040630525.1 Streptomyces sp. NPDC005799 | reverse complement strand
TTCGCCGGCAGATCCTCCTCGCGGACTGAGCACTGTAACGCTCCGCGATCGGACCACAAGAAGTGGATCAGAGCCGAACGAAATGGCCGTTGACACTCCCGGGACTACTACCTCAGAAAGCGCGCTGAGGGGCTGCTGCACACCCAGGCGCTGCTCGCGCTGGCCCGGCGCCGGGTCGACGTGTTGTGGGCGATGCTGCGTGACAAGACGCTGTTCACCTCCGTCCCGCCGGTCACGCAAGCGGCTTGACACGATCATTGAGATTCCATCCTGGCCTCAGCGGTTGCGGGTCGGGGGTATGCGCTGATTCGGAGGGAGCCGTCCGCCTGCCGCCCGACCGAGAGCCCGCCGCGCCCGCCCGGCGCGCGCCAAAGCCAGTCCGGGCTGCGAAGCCCTGCGCCGGTCAGTGCGTGTCCGGCTGCTACCTGCGCACCGCGCGGACGGGGGCGGCGGCATGAGCCCGGAGGCGCAGGCCGCTGCGGAGGCGGCCCGGCTGGCGGCGGAGGTCGCCGCCCACCTGGCCCGCCTGCACGGACAGGGGGCGCAGTCGTGAGCAACAGCCCCGACCGCAAGCCGGGACCGAAGCGCCGGCGCCTGCTGAAGGCGCGTCTGGCGGAGCGGGACGGCGCGCAGTGCTTCTACTGCGCCACGCCGTTCGGTGACGGTCTGGTGGGCGCGACGGTGGATCACCTGATCCCGCGCTCGCTGCTGCACACGTGGGCACAGGCCGCGCTGGTGCTCGCCGGCTACCCGTGCAACGAGGCCAAGGGCGAAGCCCTGCCGCAGGCCCTGCTGCGCCCGGCGGCCGGGCAGTTCGGCCCCGGCCTGGTGCCGATCGGCGACCCCAACGCGCAGCCCCGCAGGCGCGCACACGCGTACGCGAGGTCCGGCCCCTCGGTCAAGTGGTGCCGCTGCCCGTGTGACGGCTGCCTGTCCACCCCCACTGCCCCGGCGGCTGGGGGTGGGCGGGGAGCCGGGCACCCGGCCCGGCCCGCAGATCAGCGAGGAGACCCATATGCCCAAGTTCGTGACAGGTCGCAAGGCATCCGAGGACGAGACGGCGAACCGGACCGGGCTGAAGCCGCCCGCCGGACACGTGACGTCCGGCGGTCCGGTGGCCAAGGGCCAGCCGAGGACGACGCCCAAGAAGTGACCGAGCGCGAGGCCGGGCGAAGTGCGTGTTCGCCCGGCCCCGCCGTGCCAGTGCACCACGATAACGGAGGAAGGATCGATGGGTAGGAAGAAGTTGGAGGCTGCGGGGCCGCCCGGGTCGGCGGCGCGGCTTCGGCTGGAGCTGACCGGGGCGGACTGGATCATCTCGGTCATCACGTGGGGGTCGGCGGCGGGGGGTGATCGTGTGGTCGATGCTGAATGCGACGCCGTACGTCCGCGCCCACGTGACGCCCGGGTGGGAGGACACCGCGTTCGTGCTGCCGGTCGTGGTCGACCTCGCGTTCGTCGGCTCCTTGCGGGCGGATGAGATCGCCTCCCGCTACGGTGCGTCCGGCGGGGTGTGGGCGGGGCTGCTACGCCTGTTCACCGGCGCGGCCAGCCTGTTTCTCAACGTGGGCCACTCGGCGGAGAACGGCGACTGGACCGGTGTGGCGCAGCACCTGATCGCGCCCGGCATCCTCGTCCTGGTCGCGGAAGCGGGGCCGGCCTACCGGCGCCGCCTGTCGAACCGGCTCACCGAAGTCGAGCTGGAGGAAGCAGCCAGGGCCGAGACCGCCCGCAAGGAGCAGGACCAGGAGGACGAGCGCAAGCGCAAGCTCGCCCAGGAGCGCGCCGAAGCCGACCGGATCCGCCAGCAGCGCCGGGAGGACCAGGTGTTCGCCCTCGACCTGGAGGAGAAGCGCGAGGCCGCCCGCGCCACCCGCGAGCTTCAGTCCCGGCGCCTGGACCTCGAGGACAAGCGCCTCACCCCGACGGCCGTTCCCGCAGTCCACAGCAGTGTTGACGGCACAACGGCACACCGTTACAACGGCACGACGGCACACGGCGTCCTGGCCCCGCAGCCGGAGCCCCGCCCCGCGCCCGTCAACGGGCACGCCCCGGCGCCGGTCCCGGCCGCACCGGTCCGTGTGCCTGTCGCGCCTGTCGTGTCCGCGCCCCGCACGGGGGTTTTGGCTCCGCAGGCCCGCACTAGAGCCGACAACGGCCCCGCTGTCGTGCCCACGGCCGACCCCCGCGCGACAGCGGCCGACAGGACCGCCACCGCTCCCGTGCCGTCTCCGGCGCCTCGTACGACGGACAGCGCAGCATTTGCCCGCCCCGCCGGCCCGGCCCCGGCGCCCGTGGCTGCCGCGCAGACCGGCCCGGCCCGGGTGACCGCCAGCGTCGACGAGCACCAGGAGCGGCCCGCCCCGCCTGCCGGCCCCGTGAAGGACTGGAACCTCCCCGGCCTCCCCGAGACCTGCGCCCCCGGCAGCGCCCCCGTGCTGCTCACTGAGGTCCAGGTGGCCGCCCGTATCGGCTACGGCCTCACCCTGGAATGGACCCAGCGCCGCATCGGCGAGTTCGCCGGACGGTCCGCCACGGTTGTTAATCGGCGGAAGAAGGAGCGGGAGCGGGCCGTGTAGCCCGAGTTCGGTCCCACAGCGGTGGGCGGCATCCCGGTGAGGGGGTGCTGCCCGCCTTGATTGATCTCAAGGTGATGTCGGTGGTCTTGGTCTACCGTCACCTGGTATCAGGCTGCTGAGCCCGTGCCTTCCGGGAGTGGCCCGGAAGGGGGTTCGGTCTTCCGGGCCACTCGCTGGAAACGCCCACCGGGGCAGTTAGTAGGACTGCGGCGGGCGATTCGGGGGTATACGGCCCGACGCCACGGGGGTGTGCCCCGGGCCGTATGTGCACCAGAGCAGCACATGAGTCTCCTGACTCAACAGAGTCATACGACCCGCACTTCGTGGTCGCTGCGCGCTGATTCCCGCAGTTCTGTGGCGGGGCCCCCGCCTGCTGGTGGCCACTTGCTGAAAACGCGCCCACCACCGGACAGTTATGGGACTGCCGGACGGGCGGTATTCGGGGCATACGGCCCGAGGCTCCACGGGGAGAGCCAGGCGTTGGTTGGCTGGTGGTGCCCCGGGCCGTATGTGCACCACAGCAACACAAGAGTGTGCCCATCGAGTGTTCCCGCGGCGTCGCATGTTCCGCCGCGTGCTGTGGTTCTTCCATGATCGCCCTTGGCTCCTGACCCAAACAGAGGCATACGACCCGCACTTCTGTCGATCCCGGACGCGGTGGCTCGCCGTGCAGCCTGCCAGGCCCCCGTGCTCAGCACACCAACACGAAACTGATCGAGATCGCCGAACAGGTCCTCAAACACGGCCAGGGCGCGGCCCTGCCGGATGCGCTGCTTCAGGAGCTCAACGCCGTTCTCGCCCGCCGCAGGTGCTGACCCCGTGCCGGGGCAGCATCGTCCAGGAGCGCGCGCGGGGGACGGTGGCCGCATCCAGTCCGAACTTGGCTCCGACGAGATCGTGGTGCTGGCCGACACCGAAGACGGCGGACACGGCGCTCCCGAGCTGCCGGAGGACTTCCACACCGATCTGCTGTTCGCGGTCGCCATGGCGCGGCGGGACGCGCGAGACGCAGCCGACGACGCGGATGAGCAGGACCGCATCCTGCTGGCCCAACTCGAGGACGGCCACTGGGTCTGGAAGATGTTCCGGCCCTCGGAGCCGGAACCCAAGCCGAGCTGACGGCTCACGCTGCACGAAGCCCCGGGCCATGACGCCCGGGGCTTCTCTGTGCATGGGCGCGCCCGGTTAAACGACCCGGGCCCGGACCGGTCACCGGCCAGAGGCACTTCACTTTGAGCGTCGTGCTGTGATCTGCATGGTCGGGGCGGCGGGAGCCGTGGTCGGTCTCATGGTCGGCCTCTGGAGCAAGGGGGTGGGTGCCGCCTCGGTGACGTCATCCTCGGTTGTTGGGCGTTCCCCATCCCCATGTGGTCGTGGGCCAGGGCCGGTCTGGTTCCGGGGCGGTGGGCTGTGCCGGTGCGGCGGGTGGGTGGTAGGCGCCCATCCAGCTGACTCTCTGTTCGGGGTCTTGGATGGGCCGCCAGACGGGTGCTGAGGGCCCGTCGCGGAGGATGTCGACCAGTGGGGCTGCGAGGACGGGGATGGCGCGGAGCAGGCGGTGCAGGCCAAGGACTTCGGTGATGCTGGCGTGCAGGGCACGCATCCGCGTGTCGATGCCGGCGGGGCCGGTGCCGTCCAGGACGAACAGCAGGCGGGGGAAGCGCGCGTAGCGGCGCTTCCACGTCTCCTGCGGCTGCGAAGCGGTGGCCCGCTGCCGGGGCCGGCCGAGGGGCATGGGGACGTAGTCGTGGAGGCGGGCATAGGCGGTCAGCTTCGCCGCGAGGCGTTCGGGTCCCATGGTGGCCCGGTCGACTTCCACGAAGGCCCGCAGCATCGATGCGCCGTTGCCGGAGTTGCGGTAGTAGAGCAGGGCGTCGGGGATGACGGCCTCGCCATTGCCGAGGGGGTGGTAGATCTCGGGGATGAAGTCCAGGGGCCGGCACACGTCCCCGCGCCGGCGCGCGTCCTGCAGGAACGCGAGGCCGGTCTCCGTCACCGTCAGTGTGTGACCCACCCTCAGCCGCGCGGCGGTGCGGTCCGACGTCAGCCGCGGCGGCCGCCACTCCCGCAGCTCCGGCCACTCCGAGGCCACCTCCACCCCGTACTGCGTGGCGAACCACACCCGGGTACGCCCAGCGCGCGGCAGGGTGATGCGGTCGACCAGGCCCTCCTCCCGGAGCTTCGCCAGCCTGCGCCTGGTCTGCTCGATCCGCACCCCCGGCGCGATGATCAGATGCATCTGCTCGGTGGTGGCCATCCGGTACTGCGCCACCACCGCCAGCGCCAGCCGGTCCGCCCCGCCCGTATCCACGTTCAACATCAGCGGTGCCCTCCTGTACGGTGCGGCACCCTCCGTCCGGCGCCGCGCGTACAACCCAGGCCAGCGGTCCGCCCCGGCCAAGATCCCGACCACCGGGGCCCGACCAGCGTCACGATCCGATAACCCCGCCCCCGACCAGGCCGACAACCCCGACCACACCCCTGCCGACAACCCCGCCCACAACCCACCGAGCCCTCACCGCAGGTGACGACGTTTCAACAGGTCACCAGGCACTTCTCACATGGTCGGCAGACCGACATCCCCCTCTGCACACCTCCGCACCCCAGCCAGACAAGAAAAAGGAAAAGGGAAGGGGCGGGCGGGACGGTCCGGTGCGCCTCGGGGGATCGGGGCGCACCAGCTGCCGGTTGCGCGTCGGCGGGGCCTCCGCGCTCGAGTACCGGACAGGGCTGGCCGGCGGCGCTTTCACCCGGACAGGTCCCGCCGCTGGGAGAGCAGCGATACCGTGGTCAGACAGCCGTTCCGCGTATGGGGAGTCCTCGATGACCGAACAGCCGGCCCCCGCTGAGCACGTCCGCCAGCAGCTCGAGCCCGCGGCCGCCGACGCGGTCCGCGCGTACGCTGCCCGCACCCGCGCGAACGCCGACCAGCTCGCCGCCGTCCTGGAGGACATCGCCGAGAACGGGCTGCCCTCGGTAGAGGCTTGCACCCCGTGGGAAGAGCTGCGCGAAACCCACCTCGCCCGCCTCGCCAAGCAACGCCCGGCCGTCGCCTGATGGCCCCACAGCAGCTCCCTTTCTCCCGCCAGCTTGAGCTGCTGCAGACCATCCCCGGCGTCGGCCAGGGCGTCGCCGAAGCCCTCATCGCGGAGACCGGCGGCGACA
>NZ_JBEXXQ010000136.1:0-5855 GCF_040630525.1 Streptomyces sp. NPDC005799 | reverse complement strand
CCACCGCCGCGTCTTCCGCACCCGCACCGAGGCGCGCATCAAGATCGCCACCTGGATCACCGACTACAACGCCAGGCGGCTACACAGCGTGTGCGATTACAAGAGCCCGATCGACGAACGTGACTACCGAGCCACCCTCACCGAGGGACGGGCCGCATAGATCGTCTCCACACTGCGAGGGGATTGACACGCGGCCACTTCCCCTCGGAGGCCGCGGCGTTGAAGTGCGTCTACATGGCGCTGATGAGCCTGGACCCGACCGGCAAGGGCCGCCGCCGCTGGACGATGCGCTGGAAGGCACCCCTCAACGCCTTCCAGATCGCCTTAAGTTGGCACACCCGCCGTTCGGGTGCTGGCTATAGCGATCAGGTTGTCAGCACCTACGCCATAGCCAGCACCTCACAGCGGGAGCTCTATGCCGAGTTCTTGCATGGCGGCTGAGGGTGGGCCGCCTTGAGAGCGTTCGGTTTTGTAGCCCTTGACGCGGGGTTCGAGGGTGCGGGGGTCGACGGCTTCGGAGGGGGCGCCTTTGGCGTAGTCGCCGTCGGGCTGGCTGTCGCGGTCGTGGGGCAGGAGCCAGAAGACACGGCGGCGGAAGGTGCCGGAGGCGCGGGAGGCTTTGGCGGTGGGGGCGAGGTTGGCCCAGCCGATGAGGCGGCCGTCGCGGCGGTAGGTGGGCCGTCCTTTGCGGGTGGGCAAGCGGTCCAGGCTCTGGCGGACGTAGTCGAGGTTGTCGATGTCTTCCAGCCAGACGAGTTCGGTCTCGTGGCTGATCTCGTCCGGGTCGATCAGGGAACTCATGTGCCGGCGCCCCTCTCTTCGTCGGTCAGCAGTCCGATGCCCGGGTAGTACTTGCGCTGGTTGGACACCTTCATCTCTTTCGGCGAGGCCAGCCCGACGAGTTCGCGGGTGCGGGCGGCGAACGCGCGTGAAGACATCACCAGTGCGCCCTCATTGTGGCACCAGGTCGTGTAGGCGGCGTAGAGCGCCGTCTGTTCGGCGCGCAGGTCGGGAGCGAGGCGGCAGCATTCGTCGTAGAAGCGGCCGGTGTGGTCCTCGGTCTCGGCGTAGGCGGTGGTGGCGATGCGGACGCGTTCGGGGCCGGTGAGGTCGCGGTCGCTGGCCAGGTAGCGGCGGGCACCGTCGATGAGCCAGCGCAGGATGCCGGGGCCCTCTTCGACGACGAGGAGGTCGGCGAGGTTGTCGATTTTGCGGTCGTCGGCGACAACGCGTTCGAAGGGGATCAGGCGCATGCGGCGCCAGAAGGCAAAGCCGCCAGTGCCGACTTCGGGTTTGTGGTTGCCCAGGAGCCAGAGTTTGTGGGTGGGCTGGAAGGAGAAGGGGTCTTGGCGCATGCGGCGGGCTTTGATGCGGTCGCCGCCGGTCAGCAGTTTGACGCGGGCTTCATCGAACTTGTCGCCGGGGCTGATTTCGGAGCAGACGTAGATACGCCGGCCGTGGAGTTCGGCGAGGTCGGTGGGGTGGCCTTCGAACGGTTTGGCCATGAGGAAGCCGGGCGGGGCGGCGTCGGCGTAGTCGCCGAGGAGTTTCATCATGACGTCCAGCAGGACGGATTTGCCGTTGCTGCCGGTGCCGTAGAGGAAGGGCAGGATCTGGGCGCCGACGTCGCCCGTGATCGAGTATCCCAGCAGCAGGTGAAGGTAGTCGATCATTTCCTGGCCTTCGGCGTCGTCACCGAAGGTGTCGGCAAGGAAGCGCAGCCAGCGCGGGATGGGCATCTGTTGTGGGCCGACGGCGGTGGAGCGGGAGTGGAAGTCCTTGTTGGGATTGGGGGCGCTCATCAGCCCGGTGCGCAGGTCGACGACGCCCTGGGGAGTGCACAAGGCATAGGGGTCTGCATCCAAGCGGTCGGCGGTGAGGACCATGCCGGGTGCGGACCGGGCCTGGGTGAGCATGGAGTGGATCCCGGCGGTCGACATGGAGCGGGTGCGGTGCTTGTGCAGGGCCTGCATGGTGAAGCGGCCGAGGTGGTCTTGGTCGGCGATGTTCTCTGCCAGGTCGCCGGCGGCCCACAGGACGGTTTCGTCCTCGTCCAGCTGCCAGCGGGTGGTGTCCCACCGGTACCAGCCGATCTTGGGAACGTAACGGTAGTCGTTGGCGTAGAGCCTGACGAACAGCTTGGCATTGCCGCGGTCGCTGAGGGTGTCCGGCAGTAGCCCGGCGGGCGTGGCGTGCCCAGCCGGTGGGCGTTCGGTGTCAGCCTGGGCGGGCCGGGGGATGGCGGGCGCCTGGGCGCGGATCTGGGAAGCGACTGCTTCGGGGTCAAATTCGAAGAGTGTCTCATTGCCGGGGGACGTCACGGTCGCCTCCCCGTGGCGTGCAGGGGTTTGTTGAAGCCCGCGGTGAGTCCGCTGCGAATGATCTGCTCGATGCGTAGTTCCTGACCGGGGCGGGCAGCGGCCGCAGTCTGCCGCAGGGCTTCTTCGGCCTCCTGGCGCTCGACACGACCAGCCGCAATGAGTCCACCGAGGGTGTAGGCGGCCCGGTTGAGGGTGTCGGAAAAGCCTGCGCCCTCGGCGATATGGCCGCAGGCCTCTACGGGGGCCAGGACGGCGGCCAGGATGTGCTCCCATCGGCGGCTGCCGGCCGCGAGGACGGCTTGCTGAGCACGGGGCGGCACCGGCCGAGGCGCGGGGATGTGAGGGGCCGGGAGGTGTCCGGTGCGGTCGAGTTCCTGCGCCAGCCACAATGGAAGAGCAGCGGGTTCTCGTACGTCGTCGATGGGCGTGTAGGTGCCCTGCTGGGTGGTGGTGCCGGGGGCGATGATGTAGCTGCCGTGCGCGCGGATATCGACCTGCCATGCAAGGGCCCGTCCGGGGCTGGACCCGGCGGAGGACTTCCAGGGCCGGTTGTCGGTGGCCCGGTACCACACGTGCAGCCCCCCGGAAGGGGTGCGTACGCGCAGGGTGCTGGTGTCGCCAGCGGGGCTCTGCTGACCTCGGAGAGCTGCGAGGACGGCGAGGGTGTGGAAGCCGTTGGCCAGGCCGGTGAGGTCGATGTGGTCGCCGATGGGGATACCGGGCAGAATCCGGTCGCGTGCGGGGAGTTCGGTGGAGTGGGCGTCGATGTCGACGACCACCAGGCCCGCCGAACCACAGGAGACGCCGACGCCGAACTCGGGGTGCTGGCCCCACCACTGCTGGATACGGCCCTGGTTGAGGGTGGCGGCGTGGAAGCTGTGGCACCAGCGGCCTGCGCGCAGGCACGGGCACTCGGCTGGCGCATGGGTGCTCTCGCGGCATTTGCTGCAGTTCGCAGCGGGCGTTTTCCGACCTGGGGCGAGGGGGTGCACTGGCCAGCCACGGCGGGCGCATAGCTGTGCCGTGGTGAGGGAGGCAGCGACTGTCGGCCCGCCGCCGGGAGCTGTTCTTTGGTCGCTGGGATGAAACCGCAGCTCAGCGGACATGCACACCCCCTATCAGCGACTGAAGCGACTCAACGACGGACACAGACTAGCGAATAGGGCCGGTGGGATCGTGCAGCACATGCGGAACAACGGTGCCGCTGTTCCGATCCTTCGGAGGTGTCCGTAGCGACTCAGTACGCGACTCAGCGACCCAATGCCTTTCAGTCGCTGGTCTTCGAACCGGGCAAGATGCCAGTTCAGAGGGTAGTTGCAACCAAAATAGCGACTGAAGCGACTGAAGGCCTACATATATAACGCACGCGCGCACATGGTTCCTGTGCCGTATATGCACGCCTCGAGTCGCTTCGGTCGCTAGGGCCGGACGAACGGGGTCCTGAACTGCAGTTTTCCTCCAATCGAGCCTCAGCGACTGACGAGTCGTTGGGTCGCTGGCTTCGTCAGTCGCTGTCCGGATCCAGCTAGCGACCCAAGCGACCCAAGCGACTGAAGCGACTGAGTGCCGCACATGGGGAGCCCGCCAGGTCGCAGGCGCCTGGCATCGAGTCCCAGTTCCGTGATTCGGTGCGTGCGGCTGTCTGCGTATGCGGGAGCACCGGCTCCTCCCCCCTGCTGATTAAGAACCTGCGCTCGGGATCACGGAAGAAGACCACCTACGCCCCCTTCCACGAGGCCAGCCCTGTGACGTGCAGCATTGAGCTACTGCGTACCCTCGGACGGATGGCGTCCAGCCAGGTGGTGTAGGGGATCAAGCCACCGGAATCCGCAGGCCAGGGACGGTGGCCCCGATCGATCGGGTGTCCAGCTCGTCTTACCGGCACGCTTCGTGGGCTGTCGCCAACAGGCAGATGGCCGTGGGCCTCGAACCGGAACGCGCAGCGCTTGATCCCCTACACCACGTCGCGGGACACGACCGGAGCGCGGACGGCGTATCCAAGGTTCAAAAGGCTGATCTCGGAACGGGAGTTGCGGGAGTTCTTCACGCCGTCGGCGGATGATGTGGTGTGAGCAGGTGAGCGTACGCATGACCGCCCGGGCCGGGTCTTCCGCAGCCCTATTGATCCGGGTGACGACGCCGTCCCCGACCTGTTGTTGAAACGAACTCGAGCGCCACCGTTCGGCTCTCGTTTCCGAGTCTGTGAGTTTCCGGTCTCATGAAACCTTGGCATGGACTTCGCGGACGGCCGGAGCAACGAGATGGGGCTCTCGAGTCCTGTACTTGGAGGGCAGATCAACCTGAGCACTCAGGCGGCGAACCCGACATTGGTCACGTATTCGTACTGGCCCCACTCGGATCCGAGGTCCACCGTCGCGTCATTGATCCAGGCCTGGTCCAGGGCCTCGTCGTCATCGTTGGCCCACGCTTCGACGATCCTGTCCCAGTGGCGCACGTTGAGGGTGCGGAAGGACAGGGCTCGCTGGTGTGGGCGGCTGACTTGGGACTGATTGAGTGGGTGGAACTCGACGCGGGTGCCGCGGCCTTCACGGTTGAGGCGTGCGAGGAGGTAGCGGGCCACGTTGTGGCGTCGCACGGTGTAGTACGCGCCTTCGATGGCCTGCAGGTTCTTCTTCGACGGGTTGCGTTTGCCGTCCAGCCAGGCTTTGAGGGTGCGGTCGGTGACGGGGAGGCCGGCCGCGCGGGCCGCTTCGCGGGCGTGGTCGGTGCGGGTGAGGTAGTGCAGCCGTGCTAGGAGTCCGCGTCGCTGAGTGATCGGGGTGGAGATGAAGTTGGCGAGCGCGTCGAGTTGACGGGCAACGGCTTCATGTCCCTTGATTCCGCGTGCCCCGAATTTGCCGAAATCGATATTCCTTTCCGGCACCCTCAACTCCTCGCTCTCCCGACAATTTATTGAAGCTCACGAGCTTGCCTCAATCCATGGCAATACTACAGGAATTCTTCCGTTGCGATATCATGAAGGAATGTTCTGCGAAGTGCAAGAGCATGCCAGGCGCGGCACCGGGACGCCTCCCACAGATACGTCTTGAAGGTCTGCACTTGTCTGTCCGTGCACGGCGGCCGTCAACTGGTCCGTACTCTGTGAGCGTTTGAGTCTGCCGCGCTGAGCCGAAGGCTGAAATGCGAACAGGGCGGCCATTTCGGTGTCGCTCGTGAAGCACGCCCCTGTCCTCCAGCCTGGGACCGGCACGGGCTCGAGCTGGATACCGGTTCCGAACGTCCGGCGGCGGCAGTGCTGCGCCAGCCGATCAGTTGTCCACCGCCGGTTCTTCTGTCGACTCGACGAGTAGTCCCGATGGGCTGCCGTCAGCGCTGTGTACAGGAGGTCTGCGCCGAGCGCAACGCGGCCCGTACCGACCGGTCCGACATGTCACGCCGGGTCATCCAGATGTCGCAGTTAACATGCGCCGTGTCGTTTGGGCGGGGCTTCGCGTGGAAGTCATGGGGGGCGTTCTGCGGGCCGCTCCTCATGTACGTGACGAGGATAGAGGGGGGCGGGCCGAAAGTGAAAAA
>NZ_JBEXXQ010000135.1:0-5979 GCF_040630525.1 Streptomyces sp. NPDC005799 | reverse complement strand
GATGCAGGGCCCTTGGCGGGACGTCGGCCAGCTCGAGCGGGCGATCTTCCAGTGGGTCGCCTGGTACAACGACGAACGGCTCCACTCCGCCCTCGACTACGTACCGCCCGCCGAGTACGAACGCGCCTGGTGGCGACAACAGGAAGCCACCCCGCAGCCCGCCTGAAACAAGATCACCGGACTCTATGAAACTCGGGGCAGCTCAGTCTGCCAGTACTTGGCGCCTTCGCCGCCGTCGCCGGCCCACAGGCCGAGGATCTCGCGGTAGCCGTCGGCGGTTTGTCGGGCGCGCTGATCAGGATGTGTCCGATCTGGTTCAGCGCCGCCGTACGGGCCTTGACCGCGGATCGTGCCGCGTTGTGCAGAGCCCGGATCCCGGCCACGGCATCGCCCTTCGGGGCGCTGCTGGCCCGGCCGGAGACCACCGCGCGGGCAGCGGCGTAGGCATCGATGGGATCGGACTTGCCGATCCGGCGGCGCTCAGCCTTGTCCGGCCGGTTGACCTCGATCACGGTCAGGCCGGCCTCGCGGGCGGCACGGGTAAACCCCGAGCCGTAGGAGGATGTGCCTTCCACACCGACCGCGGCGATGGTGCCATGAGCGGCCAGGAAGGCCAGAGCCGCCGTGTATCCAGCGGCCGTTGTGAGAAACTCGGCGTCGGCAAGCGGCCCACCGCGTTCGGTCACCACGGCAACGTGGACAGTGTCGGCGTGGGAGTCCACACCGCCGATCACGACGTGTTCGGTAACTGCCGCGGTGTCCGTTCCTGTCATGCTGGAGATGCCTTCCTGACCGGAGGTGACTCCAGCCGGGTGGGGCAGACAGGACAGTGACGGGGCCTCTGGCCAGGCTCCTATAAGGTCATGATCCACCCGGCCGGGGCCTCGGGAACGGGCCCCGGCAGCCGGACAGGCCTAGGCGAAGACAGTCCAGCAGGACGTCAGTCAGTGATCGAGCCACGACCACCGGGAACCCGCGTACCACTATCACTGTCGGTGATGGTGGAGACGGTCTCCTTCGTCGCAGTCATTCCGTAGACCTCGGCGAGGTGGGCCACGATCTCCCCGGACGTGAGGCCCTTGGCGGTCAGCGAGAGCACCATCTCATCCAGCGCCCCGGTCCGGCGGGCGTATCTGGGCAGCAGTCGCGGAGAGAAGGTGCCCAGCCGGTCGCGGGGGACCTGCACGGTCACCGGTCCGACCTCCGTCATCACCTTCTTCGCCCGGTAGCCATTGCGCATGTTGCCGCCCGAGCGCGATCCGCGTCCGCCGACCCGGCCGGCCTCCGCGGCCAGGTGCAGCTCCATCTCCGCCTCCAGGGCGGCCTGCATCAGGTGCTGGGCCAGCTCGGGCAGGATCCCGCCCTCGCCCATCAACCGCAGCCCGCCCTGGGGCGGTCTTCTCGGCCGCCAGCGCGGCCAGCTCCTCCAGCAGCTCGCTGGACAGACCATTGGCGGATACCGGCATCGACTTCATGTCGGCACCCTCGACCGCCCCGGCAACACCGGCAAGCGACACACCGCTACCCATCCCGATCAGGTGATCCGTCGTCGTTCCCATCAGGTGACTCCTTCGTGGAGGCTCACACCTGATTCATGGCCCTGTCTCACTTGCGGTGGTGACAGAAAGTCATATTGGTCATGGCGAAGTGGCGGTGCGAGAACTCTGCTGGTCAACGGGGCCGAATCGCATTCAAACGGGGTCTCGGCCGGGGTGTCGGGTGCTCGCCGAGCCTGGGCCGCCCACCCGTGGCGTCCGGGGTATCAAATCTGCAACCGGCCAGGTCAGAGCACCGACCCGCACCGGAATATCACTGACAGTGACACCCAGAACGCTCCGTCACCACCGACTATGGGCCAGACCCTGATTCATGACACTCCTGGTTGGGAAAGCGTAGGCGACGCCCACCCGTCAGCTGGCCAGCTGGTTCATCTTGCGGATCTGTTTGTCGAAGACCCCGGCAGGAGCGAGGCGGCGCAGTATGCGTGCGCGTCCGGCCAGCGGGCCGGCGGTGTAGCGCGGCTTCGGCTTCGGGTCGGTCACGGCCGTGAGGATCGCCTGTGCGACGACGGCGGGGGCGTCGCCGTCCCTGACGGCCTGCGCCATGACGCGGTCGACGGTCTGCCGCTGCTTCGCGTAGGCGTGCAGGGGCGTGTCGGGCTTCGCGCTGTTCGTCTCGAACCCGGTCCTGGTGTAGGCGGGTTCGACGATGAGTGCCCGGACGCCGTGGTCCCGCACCTCGTGGTCCAGGGACTCGGTGTAGCCCTCGATCGCGTGCTTGGAGGCGGCGTAGACGGCCATGTAGGGCTGCGGCAGGAACCCGAGCACGGACGAGACGTTGATGATGCGCGCGCGTCGCTGGGCGCGCATGTGCGGCAGGACCTCGTTCACCATGCGCATGACCCCGAAGACGTTGGTGTCGAAGACGGATCGGGTCTGCGCGAGGGAGGTTTCCTCGGCGGCGCCCATCGAACCGACGCCCGCGTTGTTGACCAGGACATCGATCCGTCCGAACCGTTCGATCACTTCCTGGACCGCCGCGGCGGCCGACGTGTCACTGGCGACGTCGAGGTCGAGGAACGTCACGCCGTCGAGTGGGGTGACGCGTGACGTGTCACGGCTTGTGCCGACCACCTGGAATCCGGCTGAGACCAGCGCGAGCGCGGTTTCTCTCCCGATGCCCGATGACGCACCCGTCACGAGTGCCACCGGCCGGTCTGTCGTCATCATGGACTCCCGAACTCACTCGAAAACCGATTAGTTTCCGCTACAGTAAACCGATCGGTTTCCGTCTGCAAGTTCCCACAGGAGGCCTCATGGGCAGGATCAGTGCGCAGGAGAGGCGTGAAGCCGTCATCCGCGCGGCGATCGCCGAATTCGCGCGCACCGGCTACCACGGCACCTCCACCGCGGCGATCGCCGACCGGGTCGGCGTCACACAGCCGTATCTCTTCCGGCTCTTCCCGGACAAGAGGGCGATCTTCGTCGCCGCGCTGGTGCGGAGCATGGACGACACCCGCCTGGCTTTCGAGAGGGCCGCCGACGGGATCGAGGGGGACGAGCGGGCTTTCCAGGCCATGACGACCGCTTACGAGCAGCTGATCTCCACGCGCCCCGAAACGCTCCTGATGCAGATGCAGGGATACGTCACCGTGGCGGCTTCCGAGGCGCAGGGCGATGGCCGGATTGGCGAGGTCGTCCGGGCCGGCTGGATGAGGGTCTGGGACATCGTGCACCTGTCGCTGGGTGCCGATGCCGTCGCGACCGCGAGCTTCTTCGCGTGCGGCATGCTCGGCAACACGCTTACGGCCATCCGGCTTTCCCGGGACGCCGGGAGGTGAGGGAGCGTTCGGGCGGGTGATACGTCAGCGCACGCCTGCTGCGTCGAGCAGGGTGGCGACGGTGGGCGTGATGATCCCGGTCAGGCTGTCGGCGCCGATTCCTGCGCGGGCACTGGCGCCGTCGAAGACGATGCTGAGCTGCCGGGCCAGCAGATCGGGGTCGACCGCCTTGCCCTTCTCGGCCTCGGTGCGGAAGAAGGCGGTCAGATTCTCCTTGACCTGGCGGGCGACCCGGCTCGCGGGGTGACTCTGATCCTTGAGTTCGACCTGCGCCGCCAGGTACCGGCAGCCGTGGAACTCGGGCACCCCTACTTGCGATTCCACCTGCGCGAAGACATGCAGGATCCGCTCGCGGGGTGAGCGGCCGTCATCCGGCGCGGGCAGGAGAGTCGCCGCGTAGGCGGCGGCGCGCCCCTTCAGGCTTGCCGCCAGGAGTTCGTCCTTGCTCTCGAACAGCTGGTACATGGAGCGCTTCGACACTCCCGCCGCCTTGCACAGCGCCTCGACGCCGATGTGGACGCCGTCCCGGTAGGTGAGGGCGGCCGCCGCCTCCAGCAGTCGCTCCCTGGGGCCGAGTTTCACTTCGGTGGTCATACCGCGAGGCTAACCCGAAGCGGAGAATAAGAAAACCGATCGGTTTCCGTGGCGTGGGGCATAGGCTCGGCGACGGCCTGGGGGAAGGGCCGTCGCCGAGGCCTTGCGGTGTGCGCGCCTGTCGTCCCCAACAGCGCGGACACACACCAGGGCCACTCCGAGCAATGGCCCGTCCTGGGTGACCTACCGCTACGCCGAAACGGCTGGATTGTTGACGTCGTTTCCGCCGGTGCAGTCGCTCACGGTCGTACCAATCGAGTACATCGAAACCGAAGAGGGCGTCCACGCCAGGGACCTTCTGATGGGTCTCCGCAGCGTCGCGACGCCCGGCACGCGCGCATGGCGCACGAGTACGGAGGCGATGACGCCGATGGCGATTTACAGAGGCCTGGCGCGCACGACGCTGAAGGGAAGGGGTGTGCGCCGCTCATGACGTACGTGTCTCTTGGCCGTTGGACGTGGAGCGCTTCGACGGGGGCTGCCAGGCGCCGGTGACCTCCTTGACGGGCTTGTGGGGGAAGCGGCGCCGGGCGTACTCCTGCGCAGGGGAGCCCGGCAGGACGTAGAGGGTTTCCTTCTTGTCCTGGAGCGGTCGCAGCACGGTGTCCATGAACGTCCTGCGGTCGTCCAGGTACGGGCCGAGGATGTCCTCGCCGGCGGGACAGACGGCAAGGCAGTAGCCGGACTTGTAGCCGGGCGGCGAACTCAGGCTCTGCCACATCGAGGCACTCTCGGAGTCGCTGACCCGGGAACGGTAGTCGGCGGCGTCCTCGCTGTCGGCCACGGTCTGGGCCCAGTCGGTGAACCCGCTCATGAACTCACGGTAGTTGTGGGTGGTGCAGGCGAGCCCGTCGAAGGCGCCGTCCTTGGCGATGGCGCCGACCGGGCAGGCGGCGACGCACAACTTGCAGTCGATGCAGGGGTTGTAGTCCAGTGCCTGTCCGTACTCGCTCACCTCGGCGTCCACCAGGACGGTGACCAGCAGGACGAAGCTGCCGAACTTGGGGTGGATGACGTTGCGGTGCAGGCCCATCACCCCGAGCCCGGCGGCCACCGCGACCGTCTTGTGCGCCACCACCCAGATCCGCTCGCGGGGGAAGCGGTCCATCTCCTGGGGGAAGCCGACGGAGGGGTTGAGCGCGCGGTAGCCGGCGTCCTGGAGGGCCCGGGTGACGCTGCGGGCGGCGTGGTTGGCCTGTTCGTCGGTCTGGTGGAACTCCTGGTTGGCGACGCTTCGGGCGGGGGAGCGGCAGTTGTCGCGGTTCAACCGGACCGCCATCGCGATCAGGCTGCGGGTGCCGGGCAGCGCGGACTGCGCGTACGCTCGCTCGCCAGCCAGGTCGGGATGGTCCAGGCTGACCGCGGCCACGTCGTCCGCCCCGGCCGCCAGGCACAGCTCACGCAGCCAGGCCGCGTCGATCACCGCGGGCGAGCGGCCCGTGACGCCGGTCCCGCGCCGGGCGAGCACGGCCTGTACTGACGGGTGGGCCGCCAGTCTCGTTGGAAGCGGGGAACGAGTGGGCCGGTCCTCGGCGTCGCGTGCGGCAGTCATGCGTGCTCCTGAGGATGCGGGTGCGAGGCTCGGCACCACGGCCGAGAAACCGATCAGTTTCACCACGGTAAACCGTTCGGTTTTCACGCACAAGTCCGCGGACGACCGCCGCTCTCGACGGAAGTCGGTCAGGCATGCTCCGCAGGAGCGCGCACTCGTCGGTATTCCCGCAGGTCGGCAGTATCTTCGACAGACATCCCGGCCGCCGAAGGCGTCCCGAGCGCAATCCGTCAGCGCACGTCCGCCGCGTCCAGCAGCGTGGTCACCGTGGGGACGACAAGCCCAGTTGTCGTCTCGGCCTTGATTCCCGCGCGGGCGCTGGCGCCGTCGAAGACCAGGCTGAGCTGCCGGGCCAGCAGGTCCGGGTCGTTCACCCCGCCCCGCTCGGCCTCGGCGCGGAAGAAGGCGGTCAGTCGCCCCTTGACCCGGCGGGCCACCCGGCTCGCCGGATGACTCTGGTCTTTGAGCTCGATCTGGGCCGCCAGGTACCGGC
>NZ_JBEXXQ010000134.1:0-6073 GCF_040630525.1 Streptomyces sp. NPDC005799 | reverse complement strand
CGCTTCGCTGCCTGTGGCGAGCTCATCATCCAGATGCCGACAGGCGGTTGAGCTGGGCAAATCGCTACAGGTAACCATCATCACCGCCTGTTACCGCCGAATGTGAGACAGGGCCGTTGGCTGGACAGACCCTCCGTCACCACCGAGTGTGAGACAGGGCCGAAGACTGCACCGACCCTCCCATCTGTGAGCGGGGGGTTTTCTCCCCCACCTTTCTGACGTTGATGGTGCGAGGATCGACGGCTTCTCCGGGGGCGCCTTGCTGGTAAAGGCCTTCGGGCTCAGTGTCGCGGTCGTGTGGGAGGAGGAAGAAGACACGACGGCGGTAAAGACCGCTGTCGGGATCTGCTTCGGCGTGGTCGTCGAGTTCGGCGTAGCCGACCATGCGACCGTCGCGGTCGTAGCGGGGTTTCTTACGGCGTCGGGGTGTCTTATCTAGGGCCTGGCGGACGTAGTCAAGGTTTTCGGGGTTCTCCAGCCACACCACCTGTGCTTCGTGGGTGAGGTCAGCCTCGCTCAGTAGCGCACTCATGGCTGTTGCCTCTCCTCTGCGTACCGGGCTGGATGGCGCTTTGTCTCGTGGGGTGGCCTGCTTCCTGGCGGTGAGTCTGACCCAGCAGATTCATGGTAGGCCGGGTGAGTGGACGTGTGTAGGGGGCATGCTATGCCGATGGTTGGGGCGGTGCGGTGTTGGCTCATGAGGGCTTGTCCAACAACGCGAGGCAAGGGTAATACTTGCGGCCGTTTGATTTGATCATATCGGCGGGTGAGGTGAGGCCGACTTCCTGCCGGACGCGGGTGGCGAAGGCGCGCGCGCCAGCGGGGCGGATGCCTTCGCCGGCGCTGCACCAGGAGACGTAAGTGGTGTAGAGGAGGCCTTGCTCGACGCGGAGGTCCGGTTGGGCATCGACGTCACGGGTGCAGCATTCGGTCAGGAAGCGGCCGATGTGATCTTCAGTGTTCGCGTATGCCGTGGTGGCGATGCGGACGCGGTCGGGGCCTTCGAGATTGTCACGGGTGGTGAGGTAGCGGCGGGCGCCTTGGATGAGCCACTGCAGGATGCCGGGGCCTTCGTCGCGGACAAGCTCGAAGGCTAAATTGTCGATCTTGCGGTGATCGGGGACAGTACGCTCGAAGGGCAGCAGACGGATTCGGCGCCAGAAGGCGAAGCCGCCGGTGGAGACCTCGGGGCGGTGGTTGCCGAGCAGCCACAGGTGGTGGGTGGGGGTGAAGGAAAAGTAGTCCTGCCGCATCCGGCGGGCTTTTATCTTGTCGCCGCCGGTCAGAAGCCGGACACGGGCTTCATCGAACTTGTCGTTGGGCTTAAGTTCGCTGCAGACGATGAGTCGGCGTCCGTGGAGTTCGGTGAGTTCAGTGGAGTGCTCGGAGAATGCGCCGCGGTCCATGAGGAAGCCCGGTGGGGCGGCGTCCGCGTAGTCGCCGAGGATTTGGATCATGGTGTCGAGGAGGACGCTCTTGCCATTCTTGCCGTGGCCGTGGAGGAAGGGCAGAACCTGGGCACCGACGTCACCGGTGATGGAGTAGCCCAACAGCAAGTGCAGGAAGTCGATCATTTCCTGACCTTCGGCGTCGTCGCCGAAGGTGTCGTACAGGAAGCGGTGCCAGCGCGGGGTCTCGATTGGCTGAGGAGCGACGCTGGTGGCACGGGAGTGGAAGTCCCGGGCGGGGTCTGACTTGCGCAGCAGGCCGGTGTTCAGATCGACGACGCCAGCAGGAGTGCACAGCGAGTAGGGATCGCCGTCGAGGATGTCGGGGTCGAGGGAGAGGTCTGGGGAAGCCTTGGCTTGGGTGAGGAGGGCCTTGATGCCGGTCGTCGACAGTGTGCGCTTCTTGTGCAGGTAGAGGTCGCGGTCGCTGAACAAGCCACGCGGGTCGGTACCTGGCAGGCCTTCGGCCATTTCGCCGGCAGCCCACAACGCCGCCTTTTCGCCGCCGTTGCGCCTCCAGCGGTAACCGTCCCATGAGAACCAGCCCAGGGCCTCGACATGGCGGAACTGGTCACGGTAAAGCTCCACAAAGAGCTTGGCGTTGCCTCGGTCAGTGAGCGTGCCGGGCAGAGGCCCGGGCTGCGCCAACGAAGGCGCTGCCACCGGCGTGATGCTGACCTGTGCTGGGAGCGCTGCGCGCAAACGGGCTGCGCGTTCGAGGTCCAGCATCTGCTGAGCGGCGGCACTGACGTCGAAGCGCGGTGTTTCGGCGCTGCTCATGAGCGTCCTTCGAGGTGGAGCGGGCGTGCGGATCCGACGGCGAAGGCGATGCGTTCGTCGGGAGTGTTCTGCCGGGGAAGTGCAGCCGTGGCCACTGTGAACAGCAAGGCTCGCGCGGTGCGTTCGTCGAGATGTCCGGCAGATGTGAGTCCTCCGGCGGCGTAGGCGGCCCTATTGAGCTTTTCGGTGCAGGCCGCGCCTTCAAGCGTTGGCACGCACTACCTCCATGATCAAAAAGTTCAGGACGCGCTGACCGCTATCCGAGCTGCTGTGGTGGCGCAGTTGGGAGACCGTAGCTCGGGGGCGGACCCGGGGGTCCAGCCCTTCGGGCAGGAGTGTCGGCAGACGAGAGGAGCCCTCGCAAACGCAAGTGCCCCGGGCGGTGCGGGTGGTGGGGGCGCTGATGTAGCAGCGGTTGGCCCATACAGCGGCCTGCCACACCAGAGTGACCCTGGTAGTTGATCCAGTGGAGCAGCGAAACCCTGTGGCCTGACTGGGCGTTCGATGCCAGGTGTGCAACCCGGATGGAGTGTGCACGCGCAAGGTGTTGTCGTCCTGGGTTTGGCCGAGTTGTCGGCGCAGCGCTGCCAGATGAGCGATGGTGTCGAAACCTGACGCCAGTCCCTGGAGGTTGATGGAGCGGTTAGGGACCGGCGTGTACTGCGCGTCGACGTCGAGCACGATCAGGTCCGCCTCCCGGCGGGCAACACCAACTCCCCAGGCGGGATTGCCTGACCACCAGGTGCTGTCCTCGATGTTGGTGGTCGTGGCGTGGAATCCGTGGCACGGAGGATCAGCGGGGAGGCCTGCCCGGCTTGCCGGCGGACGGTGCTGATGCCGGCAAGCCGGGCAGCCCACGGCGGGGGTTTTGCGACCTGCAGCGAATCGATGGACTGGCCACCTCCGTTCGGCGCACCGGCGGGCGATGGCGTGGGGCGTGGCAGACCTCGCACTTATTGCGGGCGCTCTAGTCACACCGGAGCCAAGCACGCGTAGGTCCTTCTGAGGAGGTCTGGTTCGTTGTATTCCTGCCAGCCCTGTGTGGTACAGACTCTCTGTATGGGATCAGGGACCGGAGGGACTGCGTTTCGGGAGAGAGTCTAGAACCAGAGCCGGGCATGTTGGCAGTCCACTTGCGTGGCGGTCTATCAGCTTTCTGGTCCCTCCGGTCTCTTCGCTCTCTGCTAGGCGGCACTCGACAACGCTCGTTAAGTGAATGCCCACATTCGGCCGGAGCCGGAGGGGCGTAACCTTTAACTGCACCTGGCACGCGCGCATCCATCGGCGGTCGATGGGCGCTGGCAACGACGCTCAAGCTCTCAGGTTCCGGCCACTAGGGAGGGACGGACTCTACACGGATCGCCTTCGTCGCTCCCTCGCCGGTCCTGAATGTTCTCAGGTCACATGGGTCCCGAAACTCTCAAACGCCATAGAGACTGAGATCTCCAACTTATGAGTACGCTGCGCACATGTGACTGAAGCGGACGCGCGGGCGACACGCACACGGACCATACCTCCGAACTACAGACCCTTCGGTCCCTGCCTGGAGGTCTTCCAGTTCATGACCTGCATGTTTACCAGTGATCGAGGGCCCCAAGCGGGTCGTGTCCCGCGACGTGGTGTAGGGGATCAAGCGCTGCGCGTTCCGGTTCGAGGCCCACGGCGATCTGCCTGTTGGCGACAGCCCACGAAGCGTGCCGGTAAGGCGAGCTGGACACCCGATCGGGCGGGGCCACCGTCCCTGGCCTGCGGATTCCGGTGGCTTGATCCCCTACACCACCTGGCTGGACGCCATCCCCAAGCGGGCCGAAACCCTCTCTGCCCGAGGCTGCATCGCTCCGTATCAACGCAGTGTGCCAGTCCTCGCGAGCGGAGATCTGACGGTCATAACGGGAATACGGCAACTTCTCAGGCCACCTGACCACGCCCTGCCGCGAGCACCGTGTTGTGCAGAATGTCACATAACAAGTAGAGTCATTTGACTCTACTGAACCCGAAAGCGTCCCGATAGGGTTTACTCTGCTGGTTCATCCGAATACTCGCAGGAGTACCGGGGCAGGCTTTTAATGAAATGGCCGGTAAGGGTGGCGGTAGCTGTACTCGCTGCCTGTTCACTCGGACTGGCTGGCACTGCTGCGACCGCGTACGGGCGCCTAACGATCTGCGTCCGGAAAACACCGTGTGGTGCATTTGCGGCATCAACGATGGCGTGCGATGCATTGATGTGAAGACTGGATCTCCCTGGGTGACGGCTCCCCTTTTTGTGGATTTTAGGAGTGAATTCAGAAGATTCCCGGGTAGGGGCTGCAGCCAGGGCCTCGGCGTAGTGAGGTTCCCCCGTCATGCGGGAGGTGCTGATCAGCTGGTCAGCAGGGGTTGATGGGTGTTCAGATTCGTTGGTTCGGCCGTCGCCTGCTCGGCCTCGATCGGGCTGAGGAAGCCGAGCCGTTCCTGGATGCGGCGGGAGTTTAGTACTCCAGTCTGACTTCGCGATCTTGTGGCGGACCCACCTGGGAACGGGTACGGCCACCGCGTGATCATCGGTTGGTGTGTGGACAAACGAAGATCGTGCGGTGGCCGCGGGCCATAGCGTAGACCCTGCCCGCTGGCGGGTGTTGTTCGACCAGGCCATGGCTCGTATCGCCGGGCGGTTCGGCCGAGTTGAGCCTCGGGCCAAGGCCCGCGCCTACGTGCTCGGGCTGCTGTCGGCTACCGAGCGGAAGAACTGCTGGCAACTGGCTGAACAGGCCGGTCACGCCCGGCCCGGGCCGATGCAGCGCCTGCTGCGCTATGCCCGCTGGGATGCCGACGCCGTCCGTGACGACGTCCGCGCCTACGTGGTCGACCGCCTCGGCAACGACGGCGTTCTCATCGTGGACGAGACCGGCTTCGTGAAGAAAGGCAGCATGTCGGCGGGGTACAACGCCAGTACACCGGTACCGCCGGCCGGATCGAGATGCGGCCTTCATACTGCCCCTCCTGAAGTGATGTGCGATGGCTGGGGTTTGATCTGCGGTGAGGCTGCGATCAGAGACCGGCAAGCGGCCTCGGTGGTCGGGTTCCAGGGGATGCACAGGCGTCCGACGGGGGTGTGGCGAGCGGTGAGCTGGCCGTGGGTGATCCAGCGATAGACCGCGCTGGGGTTGATCCCGGGGATTCGTGCGGCCTGGGACACGGTGATCTCGTCGGGGCGCGGGGTGCTGGGGGCGGGGAGGTGGTGGTTTTGCCTGGTCGAGCGCATTGAGGCGATGGTGAAGGGTTTCCCGCGGGCGGTGGTCAGCCCGCGGGAGTTGAGCAGGTCGACCAGTTCAGCGTCGGGCAGCGTGGTGCCGTGTTCGCGGATGAGGTGGACAGCGGCGGGCTCGGGGCGGGGTGGATGGGTGGGGAAGACCAGGGTGTCGGTGGCGCCGGTGCGCCAGCGCACGCCGAGCTGGATCTGCTCGCGGACTGGTTCGGGCAGCACCGTGACGTCGCAGATCAGTGTGCGCAACAGGCGCTTGCGATCCCGGTCGGTGGTGGTCGGCGCGTGCCAGAGGACTTCGACGTCCCCGACGAGTTGTTCGAGGGCGGCGCGGTCGGGCAGGTCGGGTTGGTGGGCGCGGAGCTCGGCCAGCGCCTGTTCGGTCTCGGCGAGTTCGGCAAGCCGCGCCTCCCAGCGGGCTTCGAGGGTGCGGGCGACGAGCCGGTTCTCCGGTTCGACTTGGCTGAAGGCTCGCTCGGCCCGTTCGGCTTGGTAGCGTGCGCGTTCCACGCCCGAACCAGCGCCCGCCTCGTGAAGTGCCCCATCTCCCAGTACACCGTTGCCGGGCAGTCCCGCCCCAAGAACAGCCAGCGGATCACGGCCG
>NZ_JBEXXQ010000133.1:0-6162 GCF_040630525.1 Streptomyces sp. NPDC005799 | reverse complement strand
CGGCTGGTCCGCGGCCACCGTGAAGGAGACCGTCTTCGTCCTGGACGCCCTGGAGATGGCCATCTGGCAACGCGATCGCGACCAACAGCCCGTTCGGCCAGGAGAGTTGATCCATCACTCGGACGCCGGGTCGCAATACACATCGTTCAAGCTCGCCGAGCACCTGGACGCCGCCGGCATCGCCGCCTCCATCGGCTCGGTCGGCGACGCGTACGGCAACACTCTGATGGAATCGACGATCGGCCTGTACAAGCAATGCCGCGGAGTTGACGTACCGTCCAGTACGTCAAGTTGAGCTCAAGACGTCGGTGGGGTCAGCCACTCCGGGGCGAGGCGGTATCGCCCTCGCCCCCCCCTGACCAGCATGAACTGGTCGGCCCACCAATTGATCTGTGTGCAGAGGCTGCGATATTTCGGGGTCGTCGTGATCCCCAGCGCACGGCTGATCTCCACGGTGCGCCAGGCTCGGTCCGGATCGGTGCGTAGGAGACGGAGCGTGAGTTCCTTGAACCCCACATCCCGCGATGTGTCTCCCGGCCCGGGAATACCGACCTCGCGGAGAGTGACGCTCTCGGCCGTGATCCGCTGGCTGTTCTTGGGGCGGGACTGCCCGGCAACGGTGTACTGGGAGATGGGGCACTTCACGAGGCGGGCGCTGGTTCGGGCGCGACGAAGAGGCAGCAGCCCGGTAAGTACGGCCCCGGTGACACCACCGGACACATCAGCAGGCGAGAGGATCCCTTCAGCAGCAACCAGCTGTTCCCGCACCGCGTGGAGCGCGATGGTGAAGCTTGCCCGGTCCGGATTCGTACCCGGCCGGGACTCGACCGCATCGACCATCGCCCGTCGGGTCGTTTGATAGACGGTCAGCAACGCCCAGAGCTCCTGTTCCAGACCGACAGGGTCGGCCGACCGCAGGACCCGTCCAGTGAACAGGGTGTCCTTGAGCGCGAGGAAGGCCAGTTCGATCTCCCACCGCTCGTGATACAGGCTGACCAGCCGTTCGGCGGGGTCGGTGCGGTGGTCCAGGAGCGTCGTCACCAGCCGGTACGGATCACCGATACGGCTTCCGTCGGAACATTCTGCGGTCACGTCCGCTTCGATGATCCGGAAGGTGCGGCTCAGCAGCCGGGTGAGGTCGGAGCCGTCCGGCAGCACAGCCATCACCGCGGGCCGACGACGCAGCGTGATCCGTACCAGCAGTTGCGCGCCGGTGTCAGCCACGTCGTTCAAGAACTCGTCGCCGGAGAAGTTGCGGTCTACGAGCAGCAGCATGCCCGGGTCGAGCAGGGGCAAGAGCCTTCGGGCGTAAGCGGGTTCGCCGGTGTTCGTCGGCCCGAACACCGCGCCCAGCAGGCCCCGGGTGCCGGTCTCGCACAGCGCCATCAAGCGGACGTGCGGATACCCCTCGACGCCTCGGTGACGGCGGGTCTTGCCCAGATGACCTCGGACACGGAGAGTGTCGGGAGCCTCCAGCGAACTGTAGCCGTCGAAGGCGACCGTACGCCATCGCCGATAGCACACGCCGGGGGTGGAAGGACGCGCCAGTGGGCCGGCCACGACCTCGAACAGCTCCCGAAGCGGCGCCGGACCAAGGCGGCGCCGGACCTCTCGCAACGCCTTCTCCGACGGAACCCACCAGGTCAGGGCGCGCAGTCCGGCGATCATCTTGCCCCAGACACGCAGGTAGCCGGCCTCCGGAAAGAGACACAGGGCCAGGACAAAGTACACCCCGACCCGCGAGGGCAGTCGCCGAAGCCTTCGCTCCACCGCGCGCGTGCGCTGCAGCACGTCGTCAACCAACTCGAAGGGCAAGTACTGCGTCAACTCGCCCAAGTGACCTGGGGCGAAGACGCCAGAGGCGACCGTGACGGCGCGCGTGAACGTCGAAGTGGCAGACTGGTCGGACAACGGGATCTCCGCTCGCAGTGAGGACCTTGGTCGGCTTCACTGCTGTAACGGAGGTCCCGTTCTTCACGTCCCGCAACGGCCACAAGACTGATCAACTTGACGTACTGGACGGTGCGTTAACTCCGCGGCATTGCCTGTTCAAGACCGAGTTGATCAAGCCCCAGCGGCCATGGAAGACGCTCTCCCAGGTCGAGTTGGCCACCGCCGAGTGGGTCGACTGGTACAACCACCGCAGGCTCCACGGTGAGACAGGCCACGTCCCGCCCGTCGAATACGAAGCCAGCTACTACACCGAATCCACGAAACCCAAGGTCACAACCACAGCCTGAGATCTCTACCGAACCCGGGGCGGTTCAATGATCGTCCGCGCGGAACTCGACACCGCCAGCTACGAGACCGGCGTCCGCATCAGTGACGGGCAGCTGAACGCCCTGGCCACTGAGCCGCCATGCCTGGCACGGCGACTGGAACTACACCCTCCACCCCAGGAACACCGCCGGGACGGCGTTCTTCCGATCCCGCCCCAGAACGAAGCCAGCCCCGGCCGCGACTGGCTTACCCATCCCGCCCTCACCGGCATCCCGCACGAGCAGTGGGACTCGCTGGTCACCGAGTTGGCAGCGGCCCGCGCGACTCAGCTGGAAGCAGACCTCCATCAGCGACGCGGCGGCGACCGGCAGAAGACCCCTGCCGCTGGCCTCTACACCGGTCGGCGCCCCGGCCTCACCCTCGTCGACCGGCTCCTGGCCACCATCCTCTACCAGAGGTTCAAGCTCCCCCAGGTCGTCATCGCCCCGCTCTTCACCGTGACACCCGTGACCCTCAACCGGGCCATCAGCCAAACCCGCCAGCTCCTCCACGACATCGGACACGCCATCGAACCCGCCGAGACGCAACTGGCTACCCTCGACGATCTCACCGACCTCACCGCACAACTCGGCATCCCCAAACCGGAGATCAAGACGGCGAGTTATTGATCGGCAAGTCCTAACTACCCAGCCTTGGGGGAAGGCCCCTGCTCGTCGAGACTGCCTCCGCGGCCGACCCGACGACCGGCTCATGCGCGGCCTCGTGCTCGGTGATGGTCTCGCTCATCAGGCGTCTCCTTGATCATCGGATCCGCCGTCTAATGGGCCCTCCCGGCGCAGGGCGTTGCGGAGTATCTTACCCGCGGGTGACTTCGGGATCCGGTCCAGGAACTCCACTTGCCGGATTTTCTTGTAGGGCGCGACCCGCGCCGCGACGAATGTCTGAACATCCTCGGCGTTCAGGTCCAGGTGCGTCGTTCGGCGTACGATAAACGCCTTCGGCAATTCCTCGCCGTCGGTGTGAACTCCGATTACAGCGGCGTCGGCGATTCCGTCGTGGGTGAGTAGGAGCGCCTCCAACTCTGCGGGAGCTACCTGGAATCCTCGATACTTGATCAGTTCCTTGAGACGGTCTACGACGTGGAAGGCACCGTCGGCATCGATGGTCACAAGGTCGCCGGTGTGCAGGAAGCCGTCAGCGTCGATCGTGGCGGCTGTCGCCTCGGAATTGTTGAGATAGCCCCGCATGATGTTCGGGCCGCGGCACCACAGCTCCCCGTGTTCGCCTAGCTCGGCGTCCCTACCAGTGACGGGGTCGACTACCCGGGCCTCCAGATTGGGCATCAGCAGGCCTACCGAGCCACGGTCGAGGTCGGGCCGATCGGCGGGGATGCCATGGGTGGTCGGACTTGCCTCCGTCAGGCCGTAGCCCTGAACCACAGTGGTGTCGAGCCGCTTGGCCAGTTCCTGCGCCACCTCACGGCTCAGGGGAGCAGCCGCGCTCATGACCTCCTTGAGACTGCTCAGGTCGTGCTGCTTCACCAGCGGAGAGGCAAGCAGGGCGAGGGCGATGGGCGGTGCGATATAGAGGTAGTCGACCCGGTGCTCGTCGATCGCCGACAGGAGCTGGGCGAGGTCGAACCGCGGCATGGTCACGATGCAGGACCGCTTGTAGAGGGAGCAGTTCATGATTCCGGTGATGCCATAGATGTGGAACAGCGGAAGCACCGCCATCACACGGGAGTTGGCGTCCGTACCGCTGATTGGCTGGGACTGCAGAACACTGGCCACCAGGTTGCGGTGAGTGAGCATGACTCCCTTGGGCAGGCCTGTGGTTCCCGAGGAGTACGGCAGAGCAGCGAGGTCATCCCCGCTGTTCACAACCGGGGAACTCGGCGCGGTGGTCTCAAGGAGCTTGTCGAACCCGATCTCCGGTACCGGGCCGGGCGCCCCATGGACCGAGCCAAGTACGATGATCTCTTGGAGACAGACACCGTCCTCGGCCGCTGCTGCCCGTGACCGGTCCAGGGCATCGGCCGAGGTGAACAGCACTCGGGCGCCGGAGTCGCGGAGTTGGTGGGCAAGTTCCGCAGGAGTGTAGAGGGCGCTGGCTGGTGAGGCGACGGCGCCCGCGCTGAGCACCCCGTGGAAAACCACCGGGTAGTCCGGGCTGTTGGGAGAGAAGATGACGGCGACGTCACCACGGCCCAGACCACGCTCGGTCAGACCAGCTGCGACCCGGTCGATCGCTTTGGTCAACTGCCCATAGGTATATCCGTGTCCAGAAATATCTATAACGGCCATGGTGTCCAGGTCGTGGACATTGTCGGATCCAACGTTGGCGAAAAGGAACTCGGGCAGGCCGAGATTCGGAATGGCGACATCGGGATAGGGGCTGCTAATGATCATTTGGGACTCCTCCGGTTTTCAGCTCTGGGCGGGGGGCGAGCCTGAACTTGCAGATGGGTCGCGAACCGGTGCGGTAAAAGGGTTCAGCAGGGGAAGCCCGGTCGGTGTCAGCTGAGCCCAACCACGGCCACTTCAGAGGGATGCCGTTGGCGCTCGTTGAACGCGCCCACGCAGCCCCGGTCCACCTCGTCCACGACGAGCTCAAGTGCGGTCTAGGGCGCGCGCAGATTGCGCTTGCTTCCGCTGCGGGTGCGGCCGACCAGACAAGCAGCAAAAGAGCTAGGTATTCCCGAGACTTACGAAACAAAAGATTAGTCGGCCCTTAGTTCTTTATGTGGAGCCAACATTCAATCGTTAAGAGCATCTTTTTTCACGTGGTGAGCTTCGCGAGTTCTTGCTAGCAGTTGAGGGCGGCTGCGAGGCCGAGGACGGTGAGGAAGTGGGAGCCCTTTCGCTCGTGCCGGACAGTGAGCTTCTTCAGAGTGACCACCGATTGAGTGACGACCTCGTGGTCGCCCCCTCGGCTGAGTCGCAGGTGAGGAGGCAGTCAGCCGAAAGGTGCCCATCACTCTGATATGTGACTGCTGAAAACGCTCAGTGAGCCGACGATAGCCGAATCCCAGGCGATTTCGTGTTCAGCTTCGCCATGATTCATACAAGCGCCTAGAGGCATGCGTCACGCCGGTGGCAGAATTGTGCCTTCGTCTGCGGATCGCTGCGACCTGGCCCTGTACTCCAGTCGCACTTCGTGATCTGACGGGTGGTTGAGGTGTGGGTTCAGGCGGGGCGGCGAGGCGTCGCTTGTAGTGGTGCCAGCGGGAGCGGGCTTGGTGGCGGCGTCGCCAGGTGGACCATTGCAGGTGGAAGGTCATGCGGTGGGTCGCGAGGGCGGTGGGCAGGTCCCGCAGTAGTGCGGTGAACAGTTGGAACAGGCGGCGGGCTTCGGTGACGGTCAGGGTGATCTGACCGAAGTCCTCGGGTGGTTCGGCAGCTCCGTCGGCGGGCAGGAGCGGATCGGGATGGGTGCGTCGGTCCAGGCTGGCGATCACGGCGAGCAGGGCGAGTGCGGCCGTCGCGAGCACCACGTGCCGGCGCCAGGAGCGGTAGCGGCGGGCCTGGGTGTGGTCCAGGCCGACGGCGTCCTTCCCGTTGGCGAAGTCCTCCTCCACCGCCCACCTGATCCCGGCGATCTTGACGAGGTCCGCCAGCGCCATGGACCGGCCCGGTGGCACGTAGGCGTAGAAGAAGGCCAGGTCGGTGGGGTCGGCGAGGGAGCGGTGGACCAGCAGATGGTGCCGGGTGTCGGCCGTGGCGACCAGCGCCCAGTCATAGACGCGCGGCCCCTTGGCGCCCTGTCCGCACGAGAGCCGGTTCCACGCTCGTTTGGGGACCTTCCGTGCAGCGAGCAGGCCGGCGCGGATCGGCCCGGCTTGGGTGGGCACCCGGAAGTCGACGCCGACGGCGAAGACGTAGCCGATGGCCTGCTCCTCGAAGAAGCCGCGCAGTTTGGAGCTGCGGCCGTACACTCCGTCGC
>NZ_JBEXXQ010000132.1:0-6235 GCF_040630525.1 Streptomyces sp. NPDC005799 | reverse complement strand
AAGGGGCGATCTTGCAGTCGTGTGCGGTGAGCGTCCTGCAGATCGGCTCGACCCCGCCGAAGCGGTCCCGGTGCTCGTCGATGAACGCTACGAGCACGTGTGTGGCCGGTCGAACTCGGCCGCGAAGAAACTCGCCGCGGCCTTGAGAATCTCGTTGGCCCGCTTCAACTCGGCGTTCTCCTTCTTGACCGCCTTGAGCTGGGCGGACTCCTCTGTCGTCGTCCCCGGACGCTGCCCCGCGTCGATCTCCTGCTGCTTCACCCAGTTCCGCAGCCTCTCGCGGGAGCCGATACCGAGCTTGTCCGTGACCGCCTGCAGGGCGGCCGTCTCGTTCGGGTAGTCGTCGCGCACCTCGGCGACCATGCGCACCGCGCGACGGCGCAGCTCAAGTGGGTAACGGGAGGGTCGTGCACGGCCCGAGGGTGGCCTCCCGCTGTGTACGGGAGGCCACCCTCGGGGTCTTTGGCCCGGCTCGTCAGCCCTGGTGCCGGGCGCCGTGGACGATGAGTTCGGTCGCGTCCAGGTAGTGGCAGCCCGCTGGGCCTGCGTCCTTCGTGCAGTCGACGCCGTTGTCGGCGGCCTGGTTGCCTAGCATGGTCAGGCGGACGTACTGGATGTTCTGCCTGGTGTCGGCTTTGAGGGGCACGGTGTCTTGCCGACCGGTGTCGGCGGGCCTGAAGTGGCCCTCGGCGGCAGTGGCCCAGGTGATGCCGTCGGGAGAGGTCTCGATCCGGTAGTCGCCGAGGGATGCGGTGGTGTCGTCGCCGCATCCCGCCGTCGGGTCGACGAGGAACTCGCCGATGTTCACGGCCTTGGGCAGCTTGAGTGTGGTGTGGACCGGGTCGACCCCGCTGCCGCTGGTGCCGCCCTTGGCATCCGAGCCCCACACTGTGGACGTCATGTCGATCAGGCCGCCCGGGCCGCAGCCGACGTTGGTGTTGTCGGTGCCGGTGAAGTCGGTGATCCGGGCACCGCCGGACGAGGCCGCCCAGTCACGGCGCAGCTGCCAGTCGGCGTCGGCGGAGCCGGACTTGACGATGACGGTGCGAGCCTTGGGCTCATAGCCGTTGCCGCTGGCATACACCTTCCCGTACGTGCCTGCGGGGACAGCAGGGATCACGTAGCTGCCGTCCGCCTTGGTCACTGCGGACAGGTCGGCGCCGGGGAAGCCGGAGCTGTGGCCGCTGACGCTTACCGCGACCCCGCTGACCGGGGCACCGGTCGTGTCGTCGGTGACCTTGCCGGTGAGCGTGACCTGCGGGGTGCCTGGGCCGGGCGGCAGGGAGAAGTCCTCGTCGGGCTGGGTGTCGTCCGCGGAAAAAGCCGCGGCGAAGTACCCCATTCCCCGGTGGGCGAACACCTTCCAGATGGTGGTGCGGGCTCGGCCGCCATTGACTACGGTGTCGGCCTGCAGGATGGCGTTGCGCTCGTCGAGGAAGCTCGGGGCGGCGGGCGACAGCTCCATCGCCCTGGTCAGCAGGGACTCGCTGAGCCTGCTGCCGAGCGCGGCGCGCAGGTCCCAGAGTGTCTCGCTCCAGATCTCACCGTCGGCGTGCGGCTCAGAGCCACTAGAGGAGATTTTCCCGTAGTCGCCGTAGGTATAGCCGCCGGGACCCGCCTTCTTCATGCCCGGGCACTTGGCCGACGTCGACCCCACCGGGCAGTCCAACGCCTGGCTCCGCCAGGGCAGTTCGTCTGTCCAGTGCGGCGGGACGAGGTTCACGTCGCCGTCGGAGTGCGGACCGTCCGTCAGCAGCTTCTGGTTGTCCAGGAAGTCCAGCGCGTACCAGTCGCTCCATGCCTCACCCATGGCCCGGCCCTGCTGGCCGGTCAGAGTCGACACACCGTCGGCGTCAACGACCAGACGGCTGGACAAGCCGTGCGTGTACTCGTGATAGACAACGGCGGCATCGTCGCCCCAGTTGCCCTGCAGGACCCTGTAGCCGGGACCGGAGCCGCTCAGGTACATCTGCATGGTGGGTGCCTGGCCGTCGGGCGGGATGCTCATGTTGGCGTTGTTCAGGTGGTTTTGGTCGGGCAGCCCGTTGTTGACCGCCGCGCCGTCATCGGTCTGAGCCTGGACGGCGTCGCTGTCGCGTCCGTCGAAGTTGCCGCTGTTGCGGGTGAAGCCGATCGGGGCGCCCTCCAGGTGATCGTGGTAGGTGCCGAGGTAGTAGTAGACCTGCGCGGCGTTCTGCTCTCGGTTGGTCTTCCATGAACCCGGCTTCGTCTGGTCCCAGGAGCAGGGCAGCGGATCGTTGCAGGCGTTGCCGGTGAATGGCTTGAAGGGGAAGGCGAACATCCCGCCCGCCGGCGGTGTGATCTCCTCTCCCTGGTCGACCGTGTTGTTGTCGTTGACATCGCTGAAGGCGTGCGCGATCGGGCCGTTGAGGGTCTTGGCGTTCTTGGGAAGCCAGCCCTTGGCACTCAGGTCACCGGTGTGCTGTTTACCGCCCGTCGGGCTGCCCGGGTAACTGTCCCAGACCAGCACCTTGCCGCTGGACGTCGACGCGAGCGCTGCCGGGGCCGACAGGGCATGCCCGGCAGCCGAGAGGAGCTGCCCGGCGGCGGCTCCCGAGGAGGACGCGGTTAGGTCGGAGGACAGGTTTTGCCGGTATAGGATCCGGCCGGTTTCAGCGTCGACGACGTGCAGCCACATGCCATGGCCGTTCGGCGAAGTCACCGTCTGCCAGGCACGGCGGGCGCTGCCGTCCGGCGCCGCATAGACGACCTGCTTGGCGGTACCGGCGGCCAGGTTGTTGTCGGCCCCCGTCCCCGCAATGTCACGGACGGCGGTGTTCCGGGCCTGCATCCCGGTGACCCGCACCCGGACCAGCGACGACGGCAGCTTCGCCACCGGAGAGCCGAGCAGGCTGATCAGCCGCCCGTCCCCGGACACGTTCGCCTTCACGCCGTTACCGAACACCGGCACGCCGTTCACCGACTGAAGGAAAGACAGGTGGCGTATGCCGGCGACGTCGGTGTACTGCTTGCGCAGCGTCAGGTCGTGGACCGGGGCGCCGGTCAGGCCGAAGACGTCGAGATGGGCACGCAGGTAGTCCCGGACAATGTCCTCGGGGCTGTCGCCGCTGGGCGGCGTCAGGTACCCGTCCAGCTTCGCCACCTGCCGGGCAGTACCGGTGACTGGGTCCAGCTCGAGCACACCTTGGGTACCAAGCTGCTCACGCAACTTCCGTACGCCCAAACGCTGTTCCGCCCCCGCCAGCACGGCGTCCCGGCGTATCAGCGTCCGCTGCGAAGGCGGAGGCGGTGTCTGGACCGCCGGAGTGCCAGTACCAGCGGGGACCGTCGGATCACCCGGGACCGCGTGTGCAGCCCCGAGCGGAGAAGCGGCGGCCAGCACGAGGCTAGCCGCCACGGTGATTATGGACGCGCGCGTGCGCTTGGAAGAGGCTCTCGCCATTGTCAACGTCTCGCCAGAGGAGGAGTCCAACGACTGCCTACAACAGTCGACTTGATCCCTCCGCAGCCTCCCAGCGCGCCCAATGGGCCGTCTAGAGGCATTTGCCCCACTCTCGACGGCGCAGACCTCTACAGAAGCCTAATAGTCGGGTGGCCCGAGGGAATCGCACCCAATGCCAGCAACTTTCGGCAGGGGAGTGTCAACTGGCCCTGTCTCACATTCGGTGGTAACTGAAAGTCACGGGAAGAACACCTAGTCAAACCGCGCGGGTACATGCCCGCAACCTCGCTTCGCTGCCTGTGGCGAGCTCATCATCCAGATGCCGACAGGCGGTTGAGCTGGGCAAATCGCTACAGGTAACCATCATCACCGCCTGTTACCACCGAACGTGAGACAGGGCCGTTAGATTTACACTCCCCTCTCGCCCGCTCGAAGACGGGGCAGTATCGAGGCACGCCTTCTCCTGTTCCATGCGAAAGCGGCAGACCGGGCTCACGTCGTCTACATGCCGGACACCACCTGGCCAGTAAGCGGATTCCCGCCAGGCTCATCCCGGAGTTAGCTAAAGACCCCGGTTTTGATGCCATCTGTCTGCTTAACGACACTTCAGCAACGATTCGCTTGCGCTCGTCTTCCCGATCCCCACCTGACGCCTCTCGGGCGCCTTTTCCTCATGGCTCACCACGACAGTCTTCGGCTAACGCGGCATGAGGCGGTTTGGAATCTCCCTCCGCAGGGCGATTCCGAAGGGCCAAAATCCTTCATCTCTCGCACAGCATCGCTTCCAGAAGCTTTCCTACATCAACTCCCTTTCGCGTTCAGGACACAATCAGCCAACGCAGCACGAGGTGGTTTGAAGCCTCCCCGCACAGGGCGACTCCGAAGGGCCAAAAAAACCTTCATCTTCCGCACAGCATCATTTTAAGAACTGTTCCTACAACCAGCTCTATCCACATTCAGGACACAAATACCCGGAGCCCCTGGGTCCACCGATCCTACGAGTGACCCGAACATCCCTACGAAGAAAGGTATCCAACCATACCAGCCAAGCTCATAGACGGTGGAGTCATCTGCCTCTGTACGGTGTTGGGCCTCTCAGACACGATAAGGCGGCTGCTCCTGACTGGAAGTCTCGTAGGAGGCCCCCGCGGGAGGCGCCACCAATCTGTCGAGTTATTCATTTGGCGAACCACTGGACCACGATCCGTCAGACGGTGCGCCGCGAAAAGGATGTTTCCATGCGCAAGGGACTTACATTGGCTGCCGCGAGTGCCGTGGCAGCAATCGGCATCGGGTTGGCCATGGCTTCCCCTGCCAGTGCCGAGACCTTCGGCAGCTACCATACTCAGGAGGAGTGCGAGGCAGCGAAAACAGCCCGCGGCGGCGTCAATCTCCAAGGCGAGCCCCTGCACTGCGCCTTCATCCGCGAGACCCCGCAAGATCCGGGCATGTGGCTGTTGATGGACAACCGCGGTGGCGGCTGAGTGCCTGTCCTACCGATCGCGCTCCCCGTCCACCAATGCGTCCAGGATCGCCCGCGCGGACTTCGAGTACGCCCGGGAAGCCACCGACGTCAGCTTGATCCCGGCGTCCTGGAGCACCTTCTCCAGCCGCTGGATCATCCGAGCCCGCTCCTGCGTCACCGCCGTCCGCGACCGCGTCAGATCCCGCAGATCCCGCATCTCATGGGGCGGCACGAACGAGGGCCGCACCAGGCCGTGTTCGAGCAACTGGGCGATCCAGACCGAATCGGCCACGTCTGTCTTGCGGCCCGGCACGTTGTGCATGTGCTGGGCATTCAGCAGCCAGCAGGTAAAGCGCTCCTCCAGCACGCTGAAGACGGGTTTCCAATAGATCCCAGTCGCCTCCATGCCCACCAGCTCAACCTGTTCGAGCAACAGCCAGTCGCCCAACTCGACCAGTCCGCGCTGAGTGCGTTGTGGCAAAGGGAGTCCCTGTTCGATGAGCAGGGGCTTCTTCGTGTGCGGGGCATGATCGGCCGGGGGTAGGGGCAGGCAGCGGGCGGCTTGTTGTGGATCGAGGAGGGTGCGATGCCGTCGGTGCTGGGGTTGATGGAACAGCGTGAGGCGCGGGCGAGGCGGGATCTGGAGTCCTGGACGGAGGTTCTGGAGCAGGCTCAGGCGGAGGTGGATGCCGCGCGGGAGCGGGTCGAGCGGGCCCGGGTGGGGCGTGAGGAACTCGTGTCGGTGCTGGCCGAGGAGAGCCCGGTGAATGCGCCGGTTTCCGTGCCGTCTGGTGGTGAGAAGGCTGCCGCCGTGGGATCGAGCGGCTTGGGGGCGGTGCATGGCGAGCGGCCGCCGGTGTGGCGGTCGGGCATGGGTGAGGAGGTGCTCAGCGGCCTGTATCGGGAGGTGTTCGCCGCTGCGGTGGCTGCTTCGGGGCCGGTGAACGGGGTGGAGTTGACGCGGGCGGTGGGCCGGGAAGCGGAGATCAAGAACGAGGTGGAGAAGATCCGTCACCGTGCCTACGTGCTGGAGAAGCGGGGCTGGCTGGTGCGGGCGAAGGACGGGCGGTTCATGCCCGCGCCCGGAGCAGTCGGGCAGGGCGTTTCTCCGGCCAGCGCGGAGCGTCCCCGGCCAGGCGCCGGGACAGCCTGATCACGGCGGCCCACCACACCATCGCCGCGTGGTGGTCGGGGCGGCGTTCGTGGTCGCGGTTGAGGCGGCGTGAGCGGGCCAGCCAGCTCAGCGTGCGTTCCACCACCCACCTATCAGTTACGTGGAATCTGACCGCAGCGGAGATCATCTCCCTGCGGTACGACCACGGACTGAGGAGATGTGTTGGGCACGG
>NZ_JBEXXQ010000131.1:0-6280 GCF_040630525.1 Streptomyces sp. NPDC005799 | reverse complement strand
CGGCGGCTCAGGTGGAGATGGTCCGTCGCCTCACGAGCGGCCGAGCCAAGGACGACTTCGTGTTCCGTGCCGCCATGGGCGGGCCGTGGCGGCACGCGAACTTCTACAACCGCAAGTGGAAGCCGGCCGTCGCGGCGGCGATCGCGGCCGGGCTGCCGAAAGAGCCGCGGATCCACGATCTCCGGCATACGCACGTGGCGTGGCTGATCGCCAAGAAGATTCCGCTGCCGGCGATCCAGGCGCGGCTCGGGCACGAGTCCATCCAGACGACCGTGGACCGCTACGGCCACCTCGTGCGTGAGTTGGACGACGAGATCACGGCGGCGGTCGAGGCGGTCATGGCCGTGCCGGCGCCGCGGGCTGGACTTCGGGCGGTCTAGTCGCTTCCGGCCTGTGGGGGCTGGCAATTCTGTGTCCACAGGCCAGACCGGACGATGTGGCGGAGGTCGCCCAGCATCTCGGTGCGGGCCTGGGGGGACATGTGGCCGCGGACGATGAGCCACGTGAAGGAACCTTCACGCTCTATGGGCATGACGACTCTGCCGCCGGGCAGGCGGTCGACGTACTCCATGGTGACGTCGGGTCGCTGGGGGGCGTCATCGTCCTCCGCCTGTGCCTGAACGTCTTCAGGCTCTTGCCCCTAGGCCTCCGCGCCGTGGTCTGCCATTCGCAGGACCCCCTTGCTGGCTCGTCACGCATTCGTTCAAATGTTCGAACGCGTGCTCGTACAGATCCTATGTCGCCCCCCAGGCGGATCATCGACGATGCCATACTGATCAGGCTGTGACCAGGATGAAACTGAAAGTAGTACTAGCTGTTCACGCTCTGGCCACAGCCTGGGCGGCTGCTTCGACCGCGAGCTGGCAGGGCCCGAAGGGGCGGCGGCACTGCATTCGAGGCCCCCAGTTCCGCCCTGTCGTACCACTGCTGCAGCCACACACCGGCGCAACCACCGTGCATGAGGAGCTCGTTCATCGCGTCCCGCAGGGCTCGGGTACAGGCGCCCTCGCGGATGAGCCAGACGCAGCTGCCCTCTTCCTCCACGGTCATGACGGTCCGGCGGCGCGGCATGACGGCAGCCGGAACGATTTCCCACCGGGACTCAGCGACGCCAAGGCCTTCCGCCGGCTCGAGCATGCGGCCGTCCTCAGTCCACGGCCGCCGCCACAGTCCGTGACGGACCTGGTGTCTGGTTACCCGGTTGAGGTCTGCGGCCAGTTCGCTCCGGGCGTGTAGCGGATGCCAAAGGATGTCGGCGATTCCGCCTGACCTGTCCGCCACTTGAACGAGCTCGCCCGGCGGCAACTGCCCCGGCCGGGCTATGCGGTACACGGCTGACGTGTGCGGGTCTGACATGTCGCCCCCTGTCGCCCGTGCCGCGGCGAACGTGTCACGGTGCGGGCGCAGCACGAGTAGCAATGGTCACTTCCACCCCCCAGGCGGACTGCCATTAGACACCGAGGAACACATTCAGCCAATACTTAAACCACAGTGAGTAACCGGGCGCGCGACCCGTTTTGCCGAAATAGGCATATGACCAGGGAAGTTGACCCCTTGTCCGGCTGAGGCTAAGCGGAATCCGTAACGGGCCATGCAACCGGTTTCCAAGTGGGGAAACCGGTCAACGGGGTTGGCGCAGCTGACCAGTTAGTCTCGCTTCAACTTTCGCCACGACTGCATGAGGGCGATGACACGGGCTTGGTCTTCTTCGTCCATGTCCCGGAACTCGTGCACGAAGGTGCGGACCTGCCGGTCCGAGGTCCAAACGGTGTCGATTCCGAGGAACTGCGCGCCGGCGGCCTCCTGAACCAGGCCGAGGGGCAGCCGGAAGCCGGCCGCGAGGGCGCGCAACTGCGGCAGGGTGGGCGCCTTTATACCCACCGCTCCCTTCATCAGGCCGTCCAGGGTGGTGCGCTTGTACTGGGGGCCGACGTCCGGGGTCTCCGGGTCGATGCAGCCGTCGACGAGCTCGCGGATGCTCATGCCGAGCTCTTCCTTGCGGTTGGCCAAGAGATCGGACAGGTCTGTCCGACTCCTCGTCTCCTCGCTCGTCATCATCCTCGTCTCCTGGTCCCTATGGGCTGCCCGGTGTCCATGTGACCACTGGTACGTGCGCGGCATATGCACTGTTCAGCGCGTCGTTCTGATCAATGCCGTGGGCACAGTGTCCAGGTTCGGGGTCTGTTTTCGCCAGTCCACGCGGTCGCCTTGACCAAATTCCCACGCAACCGCTGTCCGGAAATCTGGACAACATGCCCGACTTTCTGGCACGGTTGAGCTCTGTCCGGATTTTCGGTCAACTTGTCCGTGAGGCACGCCCATGACTTCTCCACCCCGATACCGGCTGCTCAAGCCCCACCTTCTGCGGGAGCTGATGGAGCGGACCGGGACCGGGGCCCCCATCAGCGGCCGCGAACTGGCCTCTGCGGTGGACGTCCCCAGCAGCACCATCGACGCCCTTCTCAACGGCGTAACCAAGACACAACCGGCCGACGTCGCGGAGCGCATTGCCCGCGCCATCGGTGTGGACCTGCTGATTTTGTGGGCGCCCACCGGTCGCGCGGTTCCGGCCCCGGCCGAGGACCAGCCCGTCGCGACGACCCGTACGGCGGTCGCCGTATGAAGCGCCGACTGCAGTACCCCGCGGCCGCCAAGGAGCTCGGCATCGACGAGACCTGGCTGCGCCGCCACATCAAGCGGCTTCCGCACTCGAAGCTCGGCCGGACCGTCTACTTCACGGACGCCGACCTCGAGCGCATCGACGCCTTGTTCCATCACGAGCCGACCACCGGCCCGCTGGCCGCAGCGCCTGCGCCTGCGCCCGCCAAGAAGGCCGGCTCTCACCCACTCAGCCACCTGCAGCCGCTGCCCGGACGCAGTCGCGCGCTGGCTCGCACCTGACGGCACAGCAAACGGGGCCGCCCCGGACCTGCCCGTCCGTAACGACCCCGCTCGAGACGTCACCTCACCTCAACCAACCTGAAGCGAGGCTCACGTGGACCAGGCTACCGAGGCCACCACGACCACCGCATCCACTCCCACGACGCTGGAGCGCGAACACGCGGCCTACCAGCGCGCGGCCCAGCTCCTGGACCGCATAGTGGGCAAGCTCACCGTCCTGCCCCGGCAGGCCGCCGTCGTCGGCGACCTGGACGGCTTCCGTCTCCGCCTCAACTTCGGCACCAACGACCCGAAGGGTGTCCTCGAGTTCGCAACGATCGCCGACGTCGAAGCCAGCCGCGACCACAGCGCTGGCGGCGTCTGGTTCGAGGCACGCGCCACCATCGAGGACATCCCCGTGTGCGCGGAAGTCCTCCTGTCCGCCGAGGCCGCCGCCGTCTTCGGCCACCAGAGCCCGCCGCCCAACCCCGGCCCGGACGCCACCCCCGCGCAGGCCGTCGTGCACCCGGCACCGCTCGGCGCCAGCGTGCTCACCCACGTGCCCGCCGTCACACCGGTGGCGCCGGTCAACGTCGAGGGCCTGGACGTCGAGGACGTTGCGCGGTGCGTGCGCTGCGGATGCACCGAGGAAGCCGCCTGCGAGGGCGGCTGCTACTGGGTGCCCAACGCGCAGATGGTCGACCTGTGCAGCGCCTGCGCCACCCCCGAGGAGCTGCAGGCCATGAGCTACACCGCCGAGATCTCGGACGGTGGCCAGTGAGCCAGGACCCGCGGCACATCCTGCTGCAGCTGAACTCCGCCATCGGCCTCGCGACCGAACTCCTGGACCTTTCCCTCGACGCACGCCAGCGTGAGGCCCTGGCCCTCGAGCTCACCGGCCCCGTCCGTGCCCTCATCGCCGAGGCCCTGGACGGAGCCGCCGCTGAGGTGCCCGTCCGGTACGCGGTCGTCGCCCAAACCGGCGAGGCGGTGTCCCGGACCGTGGACACCGAGGCCGCCGTTGAGACGACCGAGTATGCGGGCTGCGTCAGCCGCATCGCCCTCGATGTCGATCTCGACTCCGCGGCCGCGGTCCTCGCAGCCGATCTGCGCCAGCAGCAGCCAGACGTCCTCGTCACGGACGTGCCCAACGGTTCCTATCTCGGCCTGACCGTACGGCCGAAGACGCTGCACGCCTGGCGGTGGTGGCTGCGCAAGTTCGGCATCGCCGAGAGCTCGGTGAGCGTGCAGGGTACCAACGCCTACGCGGTCGGCCAGGTCGGCCAGGTGGCCGTGCAGCTGTGCGGTGAGGACACCGGCACGCTCTTGTCGAGCGAGGTCCGTACGCGGTCCGGCCTGGACATCGACCTCGACACTCCGGCCGGCACCGTCGCCGCGAAGGTGCGACGCCAGAGCGACGTCACCGGAGTCGCACTCCTCGACGCCCGCACCGTCTCGGTCACTGTCCGCGCCACCTCGCTGGTGGAGTGGCAGTGGTGGCTGACCCAGCTCGCCGTCGACCCCGAGAGCGTCACCTTCGAAGGCACGACGGCGATCGTCACCGGCTTCAAGGACGGCGCCACCATCGAGCTGCACGGCGAGGATTGCCGCGCCTTCTACGAAGAGGACCAGGCCACCGCCCGGCTCATGGGCCTCATCCCCGAGACCACCTCGGCCAGAGCATGAACGGCACCGCCAGCGCCGCCCAGTGGCTCACCTGCAGCGGCATCGGCTGCGGCACCGGCGCAGTCGTCCTGGGCCTGATCAAGCTCGCCCTCGACACCGAGTCCACCGCCGCCCGCGGCCGCCAGGAGGACCGGTACCCGGCGTACCAGCCGCCTCCGGCTCTGCCCGCCCGTGCCCCGCAGAGCCTGCGCTGGCACGCCGCCCCGTCCCTGCTGGCCGAGACCCAGCCGATCCGCGTGCAAACCAGCCACGCCCGCCATGCCCGCCACACCAAGAAGGCCGCCTGATCATGGACTTGATAGAGACCGTCTACTTCGGATGGAACCCCCTCGCCCACGCCGAGGAATGCACCAACCCCGTGTGGGACGAAGCCGAGGTGATCCACGCCGAGGGCATACGCCCCGGCGTCACCGGCGAGGATCACCACGCCTGCAGCCACGACATCTGCTCGCACACCGACGTGTTCGAGCACGTGCAGCTGCGGCTGCTATGCCGCACCTGCCAAACGGTGCACACCATCTCCGGCGAGAGCCTCACCCTGGCCATCTCCCACACCTCGGCGACGGGATGGGGCCAGCCTCCGCGCCAGAACGGCGAGTTGTGGCTGTGGCCCGGCCGCCCGGTCATCGCGGGCGGTGAGCCGCACCAGTACCTCGTCACCCGCCAGCCCGCCACCGTCACGACGGAGACGCTGTACGGGATCATCACCCGCTACCGCGACGCCGACGGCACCCCGCGCTGGCTGGCCGGCGCCGTCCCCGACGAGGCCGGCGCGCACCAGATCTCCACCCTGCGCTGGCGCCACGCCTCCCGCGGCCTGGCCGCGCTCGAGGATGCCGCGGCTTGGATCACCGACGCCGAGCAGACGGCCGCGCGCACCCTGGTGGTGGCGGTATGAGCCTCAACGACATCGCCAAGGCCGCCTACGCCGATCAAGCCTCGGTCGACGCCGAGCAGCAGGCTGCGCACGAAAGCGAGGCAGCAGAGGAGTTCCTCGCCGCCGCCCGCCATGTGGCCAGGAACGTCCTCGGTGAAGCTGCCGAGGTCCTGCCGTGGCAGTACACCCCCTGGGCGCAGGCTGCCAAGGACACCGAGGAGGCAACTGCCGCGCTGGCGCCCGGTCTTCACCACACCCTGGCGCTGCGCTACGCGTACACCCAGGACGACGAACGGGCTCAGTTCGGTCTCGTGCAGACCTGCGTCAGCTGCGGATGCCGCATCGTCACCGAGGTGACCAGCCTGCACCACCTCGGCAAGCTCCTGGACGAAGCCGACGGGCCGGGCCAGGCGCACGCCGACGGCAGGAATGGAGCTGAAGGGGACGGGCCGTTCGGCTGCGCCGATTCCCTGCTGGAGCAGGCCACGTCGCTGGTGCAGCTCGTGCGCCGTCTTGTGGCCCGTCACCCGCAGGCCGGCGTGGCCGTCGACATGGCCAGTCTCCTCAGTCACAGCAGCGGTTCCACGACCGGCAGGCTGCGACTGGAGACGACGACGGCGGAGGCCGCCGCCGAAGTGGCCGCCAGCCTGGGCATGGACGTGACGACCGAGGTGACGGGGGCCAGCGGGAGCTACGTGTTCCGGCGGACGCGCGGCCTCTGCACGGTCGACGGCATCGAGGTCCAGATCGAGGGCTACACCCAGCTGCCCGACGACGAGGCCGCCGCCTGGCGCTCCCAGCAGGACCAGGCCGCCGAGGACGGTGGCAGCTGATGCG
>NZ_JBEXXQ010000130.1:0-6391 GCF_040630525.1 Streptomyces sp. NPDC005799 | reverse complement strand
GCCGCGGCGATCTGGCACAACCACAAGACCGGACAGCCGGTCATGCGATCCCTGATCGCCTACGACCACTGATCACATCGGAATGACTCGTCTAGGGAACCCTGAGGCCGCTACTCAGCTCTCCGGCGGAGAGAACATCACGAGCACCCTCAGGTCCTCGCTGATGTGGTGGAACTTGTGGGCGACGCCGGCCGGCACGTACACCACGCTGCCGCGCGCCACCTGAGTGGTCTCCAGACCGACGGTGATCGAGGCACGGCCGCTCACGACGAAGTAGACCTCGTCCTGGTTGTGCGGCTTTTGTGGATCATGTTCGCCGGCATTGAGCGCGTACAGCCCGACCGACATGTTCCGCTCCCGCAGAAACTGCAGGTAGGCGCCGTCGTTGGAGGCGCGCTCCGCCTCCAGTTCGTCCAGTCGGAATGCCTTCATCTCTCTTGCCGCCCTCGTCCCTCTGCTCATGGTCGATCTCGTCTGCCACGATCAGACACATGAAGAATTTCGTAGTCAAGACGATCGCCAACGCGGGTGCCCTGGCGGTCGCCGTCTGGCTGCTCGACAAGATCACTCTGACCGGTGACAGCACGGGCAAGAAGGTCGGCACCCTGATCGGCGTCGCGCTGATCTTCGGCCTGGTGAACTTCCTGGTCAAGCCCATTGTGAAGCTGCTTTCCCTCCCCTTCGTCATCCTGACGCTCGGCCTGTTCATCCTCGTCGTCAACGCCCTGATGCTGCTGCTCACCTCGTGGCTGGCCGGAAAGCTCCACCTGAGCTTCCACGTCGAGGGGTTCTGGACCGCGGTCCTGGGCGGGCTGATCATCTCGATCGTCTCGTGGGCGCTGCACGTCGTCCTTCCCGACGAGGACTGACCGAGCGATGAGTTATCGCGTCTGCTTCGTCTGCACGGGCAACATCTGCCGTTCCCCGATGGCCGAGTCGGTCTTCCGCGCCCGCGTGCGGGAGGCCGGTCTCGGCGACCTGGTCGAGGTCGACAGCGCCGGCACGGGCGGCTGGCACGAGGGCGACGGTGCCGACCCGCGCACCGTCGCCGTACTGGAGGAGGCCGGCTACGACAGCGCCCACACAGCCCGTCAGTTCCAGCCGTCCTGGTTCTCCCGCCTCGACCTCGTCATCGCCCTCGACATCGGCCACCTCAGGGCCCTGCGCCGCCTGGCACTCACCCAGGAGGACGCGGCCAAGGTCCGGTTGCTGCGCTCCTACGACGCCGCGGCGGGCGACGACCTCGACGTGCCGGACCCGTACTACGGGGGCCTGGAGGGCTTCGAGGAGTGCCTTGAGATGGTGGAGGCGGCGAGCGAGGGTCTGCTCGCCGCGGTACGCGAGCAGGTGGAGGGACGAGCGGCATGAACGATTCGGGTGCGTCCGTGGGCGACGGTGACGGCACGCGCGCGGTGCGGGCGGGACTGCCCGAGCCGGTAAAGAACGAACCGACCCTGCCCGGGCCGGTGTTCGCCGCCCACTTCCACCTCCCGGGCGACGTGAGCGGCCCGTACACCTACGGCCGCGACGAGAACCCCACCTGGAACCTGCTGGAACGTGCCATCGGCGAGTTGGAGGCACCGGGGCAGGAGAACGTCCAGACGCTGACCTTCGCCTCGGGCGTGGCCGCCACCGCGGCCGTGCTGTTCTCCCAGGCGGGCGCGGGCGATGTCGTCGTCCTCCCCGAGGACGGCTACCAGGTGCTGCCCCTGATCCGCGCCCAGCTGGAGGCCTACGGCATCGAGGTGCGCACGGCGCCGACCGGCGGCGACGCCCAGCTCGACGTCCTCGATGGGGCGAAGCTGCTGTGGCTGGAGACGCCCTCCAACCCCGGCCTCGACGTGTGCGACATCCGCCGCCTCACCGAGGCGGCGCACGCACAGGGCGCGCTGGTGGCCGTGGACAACACGCTCGCCACGCCCCTGGGTCAGCGGCCCCTGGAGCTCGGGGCCGACTTCGCCGTGGCCAGCGGCACCAAGCAGCTGACCGGGCACGGGGACGTCCTGCTCGGTTACGTCGTCGGGCGAGACGCCGAGGCCATGGCAGCCGTGCGCCGCTGGCGGAAGATCGTCGGCGCGATCCCGGGCCCCATGGAGGCCTGGCTCGCACACCGTTCGATCGCCACGCTCCAGTTGCGCGTCGACCGGCAGTGCGCCACGGCCCTGACGGTCGCCGAGGCCCTGCGGGAGCGGCCCGAGGTGACCGGGCTGCGCTATCCCGGTCTGCCCAACGACCCCGCGCACAAGGTCGCCGCACAGCAGATGCGCCGCTACGGCAGCGTCGTGTCCTTCACGCTGCCCACGCGTGCGCGTGCCGAGCGTTTTCTCGAGGCATTGCGGCTGGTGGACGACGCGACGAGCTTCGGCGGCGTGCGGTCCACGGCCGAGCGGCGCGGACGCTGGGGCGGGGACCCGGTGCCGGAGGGCTTCATCCGGCTCTCGGTCGGCGCCGAGGATCCCGAGGACCTGGTGGCGGATGTGCTCCGCGCCTTGGACGAGTCGTCCGAATGACCACGTCGGAGCCCGCTTTACGGGTACCCCGCCGCGGTCCGTCCAGGCGGGACGGACGGTCCGAGCCTCCCCCCTCGTGGCTCGGACCGTCCTCGGTTCCGCGCGCGAAGAACCGCGCGACCAAGGCTAGTTGACTCTCTGTCAGTGTCCAATCACAGTAGCGACAGAGACCTATCGACTTATTTATAGTTGGGCCCTGCCTGGGGCCGGGAGAAGGGCAGGGAACTGGGGAGGGCGAACCATGGATCTGGCCTTGCTGCGCACTTTCGTGACCGTGCACCGGGCCGGTTCCTTCACCCGCGCCGCCGCTCTGCTCGGCCTGTCGCAGCCGGCCGTCACCTCGCAGATCCGCACGCTGGAACGGCAGCTGGGCCGCCCCCTGTTCCTGCGCCAGGCCCGCGGAGTGACCCCGACGACCATCGGCGACGAACTCGCGCACAAGGCCGCCCCGCATCTGGACGCCCTGGTGGAGATCACCGAGACCGGCCTCGACGACGAGTCCTCCTTACGGACCCTGCATCTCGCCGGTCCTCCCGAGTTCACCGCCGAGCGCGCCCTGCCCGCCCTCACGGAGCTGACGGGCGAGGACGGCCAGGGCTTCGCACTGCGCGCCTCCTTCGGGAACGCCGAGGAAACCCTGGAAGGACTCGCCGCGGGCCATCACGATCTGGCCATCAGTACGGCCCGTCCGCGCGGCGCACTCCTCACGGCGACTCCGCTCTGCGACGAGGAGCACGTCCTGGTCGCCTCCCCGGCCCGGGCCGAACAGATCGGTCCCGGATCGCGCGGGAAGGCGGCGCCCGCCCTGGAAGACGTCCCGGTGATCGAGGTGCACGAGTCCCTGCCCTTCGTCTCCCGTTACTGGGCCTCCGTCTTCGACTCCCGACCGGCCTCCCCCGGTACGGTCATCGTCCCCGACCTGCGCGCGGTCCTCGCCTGTGCCGTCGCGGGCGCCGGGCTCGCGGTGCTGCCCCGCTATCTGTGCACCGCCGCCCTCAAGCGCGGGGACGTCGTGGCCCTGCACGAGCCCCCGGTTCCGCCCCTGCGGACGTACTTCCTGGTGGTCCGTACCGGCACCCTCGCGATGCCGCACATCGCTCGGGCACACGAATGGCTGCTCCAAGCCGCTTCCGACTGGTGCTGACCAGGGCTTTTGTTCCGGTCACGGGGTGAACTCGGCCAGTGACGTGCTGCGATGTTTCACGTGGAACCATCCGGGCCACATTTCCCCCATGACCGTCCGACCCGTGGTCAAGCGCACCGCCCGTGCCGTCCTGCTCGACGGCGACGACCTGATCCTGATCAAGCGCACCAAGCCCGGTGTCGATCCCTACTGGGTCACTCCCGGTGGCGGGGTCGAGCCCGGGGACACGACCGTCGTCGACGCCCTGCACCGCGAGGTGCACGAGGAACTCGGCGCCAAGATCACCGACGTGGTGCCCTGCTTCGTCGACACCGTCGAGCACATCGGCGAGGACGGTGGCGCGACCGGCGTGAAGGTGCAGCACTTCTTCGTGTGCCGCCTGGAGTCGATGGACACATCCCAGCGGCACGGCCCCGAGGTGGATGAGCCGGCCGGAGAGTACGAGATTGTCCGGGTGCCATTCACCCGTGTCGGGATCGCCTCCGTCCATCTCGTCCCGCTGTCCCTGCGGCACTACCTCGACGGCAATATCGAGGGCGTACGCGCCATGCACGCCCCGGACCTGGGCTGAGACCGGGGTCAGATCCCCACGGCGACGAGTTCCTCCACCGAGTCGTGCCGTATCCGCCCCGACGGGACGCCGAGTCTCCTGAGGACGTCCACACCGTTGCGGATCATGCCGGGCGGCCCCGAGAGATAGGCGTCGTACCGGTTCCACGGGCCATATGAACGTACGGCGTCCGGAAGGTGTGAGTGTGCCTGTCGGTCCACGATCGCGCGGACCGAGAGCCAGGGGTGGGACTGCTGGAGCCGGAGCATCGTGTCGATGTCGTAGAGGTCCAGGTCGGTCCGGGCGCCGTAGAACACCTCTACCAGCCGTCGGTGGCCGTGCTCGGCGACGTCCTCGACGAGTGCCTTGATGGGCGCTATGCCGGTCCCTCCGCCCAGACAGAGCAGACCGTTGTCGGTGGTGTGGTCGACGGTCATCGCGCCGGCCGGCGGCCCGAGCCGGACGACATCGCCGGGACGGGCGCGGTGCACCAGGGCGTTGGAGACCCAACCCGCGGGAACGGCCTTCACATGGAAGGTCAGCAGGCCGTCCGAGCGAGGTGCCGAGGCGAAGGAGTAGTGCCGCCAGATCCGCGGCCACCACGGCGTTTCCACATTCGCGTACTGACCGGCGACGAAGGGGTAGGGCTGGTCGGGGCGGACGGTTACCACGGCGACGTCCGGCGTCCTGAGGTCGTGCGCGACGATCTCGCCGTTCCACCAGGCCGGGGCGACGAGTTGGTCCGCGGCCGAGGCGTCGATCATGACCTGCGACATCGTCGTGTACGCCCGCACCCAGGCCGTTTCCGTCTCCGCGTCCCAGATGTGGGAGGCGTACGTGCTCAGCGCGCCGATGAGGCACTCCCCGACGGCCGGGTAGTGCTCGGGGCGGGTGCCGTACTTGCGGTGACCGCGGCCGAGGTTCTGCAGGTAGGGGACGAGGACCTCGGCCCTGTCGATGTGCTCGGCTGCGGTGAGCAGGGCTCTGAGCAGCCGGTCCCGCTGGGTGTCCATCGCCGCCGGGAACAGCTGGCGCAGGTCGGGGTGGCGAACGAAGAGCAGCGCGTAGAAGTACGAGGTGACCTTGTCGGCAATGGGAGTGACCTCGGCCATCGTCCGACGGATCAGAGCGGCGGCCGACGCGGGGATGGGAGCGTCCATGGTGTGCCTCGCCTCGAACGATTCTCAGTCGGTCTGCGCAGCGTTCAGCGGCAGCACTCTCGCCGCAGCATCCCGCCCCCTACGGATGCCGCGACCGGGTAACCGGAAACGTGGGTCTTCGATCTCTCCGTCCCGTTAGGCTGCCTTGCCCTCACCGCGTCGCGTGACCGGGTCCGGTCCAGCGAGGCACCGATTCCTTCGGTTACCGGGCCTGACGAACCAATTCATATGCTTCCCATAGATCTCCGCCCATGTACGAGTGTGTGGCGATACCGGACAGATGACGGTCCGCATTGACCGCGACGGAGACCGGCACCACAGCGAACAGATCCCGGTCCGAGAGTGAGTCGCCGTAGGCCACGCAGTCGGCCGCCGTCACCCCGAACTCCTCACACAAGCGAGCGGCGATCTCGACTTTCGCCGCCGCACTCAGAACTCCGGTCGGATCCACGGGCTCGGTGAACGGCACGGCGGGAAAACGCGACCCATAGGCCGCGTGCGCACCCCAGCCGATGAGCCTCTCCACGAAGAAGGAGGGTGAGAGCGACACGACGGCGCAGTAGTCGCCACTTTCCCTGATCTCCGCCCAGACCTCGCGGATGCGCTCCAGCCACGGGGCTCCATCGAACGCCGCCGTGACATGAGCGTCCGTGAGATCCGCCCACAGGGCGTGCACGCGGGCCGCATATTCGGGAGGGTCCATCAGCCCTGCCGAAGTCGCCTCGTCGAGCGCGATCGTCTCGGCTTCCAGCCCCAACTGCCGTGAGATCTCGACAGGCGACGAGGTGCCGCGCAGCAACGTGCCGTCGAGGTCGAAGAGATGAAGTCTCGCCATGGCAATGAGGCTAACCGGCGCCTGGATGGCGTCCCGCTTTGTGCAACACCGTTGCTTTATGACGTCCGGCGCTTTGTCAAGTCGATGAACGAGAGGACGGGACCCCTGGTAGATCCCTGTGGTGTCGAGCCCAGAGATCGTCGTACCGGAGGTCCCGTTGCCGCGTCATTCTGCCACCCCGCCGCTTCTGGC